>NZ_JBSFTV010000105.1:0-1049 GCF_053591455.1 Streptomyces sp. NPDC003016 | reverse complement strand
CCCGGGGGGTGGTCGTGGGAGGTCGCGGCGTCGGTGCCGTTGGTGTTTTTGACGGCGTATCACGCGTTGGTGGAGTTGGGTGGGGTGCGGCCGGGGGAGAAGGTGCTGGTTCATGCCGGTGCGGGTGGTGTGGGTATGGCGGCGGTTCAGGTGGCGCTTCATCTGGGTGCGGAGGTCTTCGCGACGGCGAGTGAGGGCAAGTGGGATGTGCTGCGGTCGTTGGGGGTGGCGGACGATCACATTGCGTCGTCGCGGTCGACGGAGTTCGAGGCGGCGTTCCGGGGTGTCAGTGGTGGGGGTGTGGATGTTGTCCTGAACTCGTTGGCGGGTGAGTTCGTGGATGCGTCGTTGCGTTTGGTGGGTGCGGGTGGGCGTTTCCTGGAGATGGGCAAGACCGATGTGCGGGCGGCGGGGGATGTTCCGGCGGGGGTGGAGTACCGGGCGTTCGATTTGGGCTGGGTGGATCCGGTGGGGATCCAGCGGATGCTGGCTGTGGTGGTGGAGTGGTTCGGGCGCGGGGTTTTGGAGCCGTTGCCGGTGCGGGTGTGGGATGTGCGCCGGGCGCGGGAGGCGTTTCGGTTCATGAGTCTGGCGCGGCATGTGGGCAAGATCGTGTTGTCGATGCCGCGGGTGTGGGATGCGCGGGGCACGGTGTTGGTGACGGGTGGTACGGGTGGTCTGGGTGGGGTGCTGGCGCGTCATTTGGTGGCGGAGCGTGGGGTGCGGCATCTGGTGTTGACCAGTCGGCGTGGGGTGGAGGCGCCGGGGGCGGTTGAGCTGGCGGATGAGTTGCGGGCGTTGGGTGCGCGTGTTGAGGTGGCGGCGTGTGATGTGGCTGACCGTGAGGCGCTGGCCGGCTTGTTGGCGTCGGTGCCGGTTGAGTATCCGTTGACGGCGGTGGTGCATACGGCGGGTGTGCTGGATGACGGTGTGATCGGTTCGTTGAGTGCGGAGCGGTTGGCGGGGGTGTTGCGTCCGAAGGTGGACGCTGCGTGGAACCTGCACGAGCTGACCCGGGACCTCGACCTCGCCGCCTTCGTCCTCTACTC
>NZ_JBSFTV010000104.1:0-1075 GCF_053591455.1 Streptomyces sp. NPDC003016 | reverse complement strand
ACATGATCACTGTGGGTGTCGAGGAGGAGTACCTGCTGCTCGATCCGGGCACGGGCCTGCCGGTGCCGCTGGCCGAGGAGGTGCGGGGGTCGTCGGGGCTGGAGCCGGTGGTGGGCCGGGGGGAGGTGCAGGCCGAGCTGTTGCAGGCGCAGGTGGAGGTGGCCACTCCGGTGTGTACGGATCTGGAGGAGGTGGGGGGTCATCTGCTGCGGCTGCGTCATGCGGTGGGTGTGGCGGCCGAGGAGTTCGGGTGCCGGCTGGCGACCTGTGCGACGGCGCCGTTGCGGCGGGCGGCGCCGGTGCCGGTGAGCCGCCGGCCGCGGTATCTGGCGATGGAGTCCCAGGCCCCGCAGCTGGTCGCGGAGCAGCTGATCAACGGGATGCATGTGCATGCGGCCGTGCCCGATCCGCAGATGGGTGTGGCTGTGGTGAACCGGATCCGGGTGTGGCTGCCGGTGCTGGTGGCGATGTCGGCGAACTCGCCGCTGTGGGACGGCCATGACACCGGGTTCGCGAGCTGGCGTACCGTGATCTTCGGCCGGTGGCCGGTGAGCGGGCCGCCGCCGTATTTCGAGGATCTCGCCGATCACGAGCGGCGCGTCCAGGCGCTGCTGACTTCGGGGGTCATCACCGATTTGGGGCAGCTGTACTGGCAGGCCCGTCTCTCCGGCCGGTATCCCACCGTCGAGGTGCGGTGCATGGACGTGCAGCTGCGGGCCGACGACGCGGTGATGTTCGCCGGGATCGTCCGGGCGCTGGTGGCCACCGCCATCCGTGAGGAGAAGGCCGGGGTGCCCGTGCCCCGGTGTGCGCCGGAGCTGTTGCACGGTGCGAACTGGCACGCCGCCCGGCACGGCATCAGCGCCTGCCTGGTCGCTCCCGACGGCACGCTGCGCAGCGCGGGCGACGTGGTGTATCTGCTGATGGAACACCTCGCCCCGGCCCTGGAGGAAGCCGGCGACACCCGGGAGGTGAGCGCCCTGGTCCACCGGCTGCTCCAGCAGGGCGCCCCCGCGGACCGGCAGCGCCGCGCCCTCGCCGAGGGGCTGCCCTCCCTGATCGACCTGATCACCAC
>NZ_JBSFTV010000103.1:0-1121 GCF_053591455.1 Streptomyces sp. NPDC003016 | reverse complement strand
GACGGCCGGGACGCGGTGTCGATCTCCGTGGCCGACCTGTCCGGGGCGCCGGTTGCCTCGGTCGACTCCCTGCTCGTACGCACGGTGTCGAACGATGAGCTGAGCGCGGACGCCGCGCTGGCCAGGGACGCGCTGTTCGGCCTCGACTGGGTTTCCGTGCAGTCGGGCGCCGAGGTGCCCGAAGCCGTCGCACTGGTGGGACCCGACCCGTTCGGGCTGGCCGACGGGCTCGCGGGAGTGGGGCCGAGCGTCGAGACGTACGCCGATCTGGCATCCCTGACGGCCGGTGACGCCCCGGTGCCGGGCACCGTACTGGTGAGCGTCGCCGGCACGGTCCGGGACGGTGTCGTGGAGTCGGTTCACGCTCTGACCTCCGACGCGCTGACGCTCGCTCAGCGGTGGCTGGCCGATGAGCGGTTCGCCGGCTCGCGGCTGGTGTTCGTCACCCGTGGCGCGATGGCGTCCGGTGACGAGGACGTCACGGACGTCGCCGCCGCCGCGGTCTGGGGTCTCGTGCGATCCGCGCAGACGGAGAACCCCGGCTGCTTCGGCCTGGTGGACCTCGGCGTCGCCGAGGACGCCTTCGTACAGATGGCTCAGGCACTGACCGCCGACGAGTCCCAACTGGTCATCCGCGACAACGGAATTCGAGCGGGCCGCCTCGCCCGGCTGGAGTCCGGAACAGGGCTCGTGCCGCCGGCCGGAGTGCCGTGGCGGCTGGACAGCGAGACGAAGGGCAGCCTGGACGGACTGGCCCTGGCGCCGTTCCCTGAGGTCCTTGAGCCGCTGACCGGACACGAGGTGCGGATCGAGGTCCGCGCCGCCGGTGTCAACTTCCGCGACGTCCTCAAGGCGCTCGACATGTACCCCGGCGACGCCGGGCGCATGGGGCGCGAGGCCGCGGGCGTGGTGACCGAAGTGGGTCCCGAGGTGACCGGGCTGACGCCCGGCGACTCGGTCATGGGTCTGGTGTCCGGTGGCTTCGGCTCCCTCGTGGTCGGCGACGCCCGGCTGCTCGCCCGACTGCCCGGGGGGTGGTCGTGGGAGGTCGCGGCGTCGGTGCCGTTGGTGTTTTTGACGGCGTATCACGCGTTGGTGGAGTTGGGTGGGGTGCGGCCGGG
>NZ_JBSFTV010000102.1:0-1167 GCF_053591455.1 Streptomyces sp. NPDC003016 | reverse complement strand
TGGTCGAGAACCCGTCTACCAGGAGCTTCGTTGTTCCGTACAGCCCTCTCTCACCAACATCTCTGCGCTGCAGCCAGGTTGAAAACGGCTCACTGTCCCGCCGAGTTCAAGGCGGTCGCGGTCGCGTTGTACCGGTCGATGCCGGGAGCGACGGTCACATCGGTCGCCGGTGATCTCGGGGTGAACACCGAGACACCGCGGAACTGGATCCGGGCCGCCGACGGGCGCCGCCCCGGCGTCCAGTGCGCACCGCCGTCCGCTGCACAGGCCGGCGGCGACGGTGTTCAGGCGGAGCTGGCCGCAGCTCGGAAGAGGATCCGGGAGCTGGAGGAAGAGCGCGACATACTCCGCAAGGCGGCCCGGTATTTCGCGACGGAGACGCGCTGGTGAACCGCTGCCAGTTCGTCGACGACTGCCAGCGCCGTTACGGCGTGAAGCGGCTCTGCGACATCCTCGGGATCTCCCGCTCGAGCTTCTACTACTGGCGTCGCACCGCGGCCGCGCGGACGGCCCGGCAGACCGCCGAGGACGGGCTCGCAGTGCGGATACGCAAGGTCCACCAGGACTCCGACGGCACTTACGGAGCCCCCGGGATCACCGCCGAACTCCGTGACGAGGGCGGCCCGGTGGTCAACCACAAACGCCTCGCAAGAATCATGCGGACCATCGGGCTCGAGGGAGTCCGTCTGCGGCGCCGGCACCGCACCACCGTCGCGGACCAGGCGTTGCCGAAGGCGCCAGATCTGATCGGCCGTGATTTCACCGCGGCCGCGATGAACACGAAATACGTCGGCGACATCACGTATCTGCCGGTCAGCGGCGCGAAGCCGCTCTGTCTCGCGACCGTCATCAACCTCGCCTCACGCCGGCCAGCCGGATCGGCGATCGCCCATCACATGCGAACCGAGCTCGTCATCGACGCCCTGGCCGCCGCCGAGCGGACCCGCGGGAGCCTGGCCGGTGCGGCGATGCACACCGATCACGGCTCGCAAGGCGGATTCAACCAGTCGTTGCAACGCTGGGCTGCGCTGATTGTAGATGTTCGTCGAGGGCTTCCGCGGGTGTCTTCCATCCGAGGGTTTTGCGGGGACGGGAGTTGAGGGCCGCGGCGATGGCGGTCAGCTCGTCGGTGCTCCATCGGGACAAGTCGGTGCCCTTGGGAAAATA
>NZ_JBSFTV010000101.1:0-1173 GCF_053591455.1 Streptomyces sp. NPDC003016 | reverse complement strand
TTACTGAGATTGAACGTGTGGTGTCGTAGGGGGTGACGGCTGGCCGGTGGGTGCGGTATCACCGAAGGCATGCGGTATCCACAAGGGGGCGGGCTGACCGCCGAACGGCAGCAGTTCCGCGAAGGGCTACGGCTCCAGGCGGCCGAGCGGTTCGCCCGGGGCGAGGGCAGTACCGCGATCGCCAGAGACCTGCGGATCAGTGTCCGCTCCGTCCAGCGATGGCGTCACACGTGGGCCGAGGGCGGCCCGCGATCCCTGCGGTCGCAGGGGCCGGCGTCCCTGCCAAGACTCAGCGATCAGCAGTTCGCCCAGCTGGAGGCGGAACTGGCCAAGGGGCCGGCCGCGCACGGCTGGCAGGACCAGCGCTGGACGCTGGCCCGGGTCAAAACGGTGATCGGCCGGCGCTTCCATCTGACGTACACCATCCAGGGCGTGCGGAAGCTGTTGGTGCGCAACGGCTGGTCCTGCCAGGTCCCGGCCCGCAGAGCGATGGAGCGGGACGATGATGCGGTCGCGGGGTGGGTCAAGGAGGTGTGGCCCCGCGCGGAAGGCTAGCGGCGGCCCGTGGAGCCTGGCTGGTCTTCGAGGACGAAGCCGGCTTCTCCATGACGCCGCCGCACGCCAGGACCTGGTCACCACGCGGCCGCACCCCGGTGGTCCGGGTCCGCGGCCGTTCCCGCAGACGCATATCCATAGCCGCGCTGACCTGCTACAAACCCGGTCACCGATCGAGGTTGATCTACCGGCCCCGTCGCGATGACGGCAACCGTGACGGGCGCAAAAGCTTCTCCTGGCGCGACTACCGGGACCTGCTGATCGCCGCCCACCAACAACTCGATGGCCCCATCGTCCTCATCTGGGACAACCTCAACGTCCACAAAGCCGCAGGTCTGCGGGAGTTCGCCGAATCCCGCGACTGGCTGACCATCCACTACCTGCCGCCCTACGCACCCGACCTCAACCCCGTCGAAGGCATCTGGTCCCTCCTGCGGCGCGGCTGGCTCTCCAACGTCGCTTTCTCTACACCAGAGCACCTCATCCGCACAGTCCGGCGCGGCCTACGGCACATCCAGTACCGCAGCCACCTCATCGACGGCTGCCTCACCGAGACCGGCCTGACCATCCGACCCGCCTGACCAGCAGCACGACATCCCGAGTTCAACCTCAGTAAGA
>NZ_JBSFTV010000100.1:0-1244 GCF_053591455.1 Streptomyces sp. NPDC003016 | reverse complement strand
TGGCAGCGTTCGAGCGGAGTGGTGTACTGCGAGGCTCCGCCGGTCGGCAGCTGCTGGGTGAAACTGCTCGGGCCGCCGGTGACCGCCGTGGTCTGCCCGGCGGCGGCGGTGGCCCGTCCCGACAGGGTGAGTTGGACGGCGATCGCGGCGAGCACCAGGGCCAGGGCGGCCAGTGCGGCCACGATCGGCCGTAGAGCGATGGTGCGCATGGGGGTTCCTCCTGTGCGGGCAGAGCGGGTGAGGTGGCACGTGGTCCGGGGGAACCCGGATGATCCGGCAGGGACGGGAGTGCGTGGCGGAGCGGTCAACCGACTCCTGGCCCACATCGGCTTTCGGGAGCGCTCCCACTTGTGAATGCCGTCTGATGACCCACTGTGAAGAGTTGATCCACCCTCGTCAATGGTTATGGCATGACGTGAACAAGCCAAGGAATGCGGCGTTCTGTACGCTCCCGACCTCGGCCCGGCCATCAGGGCGGGAGAGTCCGCGGATGCGGTCGGCGCTTGGCCGGCCGTGGACGGGATCCTGGTCAGCGGCCCCGCGAGAGAGTCCTGCGGGTCACTCGGGCCGTCGTCGGCGGATTCGGCTTGATGAGCCCTCGCCCGATGGCGGAAGAGTGGTTATGCGCACGAGCCACCGGCGCCCCTCGGGTTCGCTCCAACTCGCTCTCGCACCGATGGAGTTGTCCCTTCCCACGTCTTGCCACTGCCTCGGTGCGTCCCTACAGTCCTGATCGGGGTAAGGATTGGGAGCGCTCCCAAACGGGTGGGACCGGGAGCGCTCCCGGTTCTGCCCCTTCCACTCCCCACCTCCCCCCATGCCCATGGAAAGGGTCCGCATGCGATTGCTACTCCACCGTGTCCGCTCCGCCCGCGCCGCCCTCACGACGATGCTGGTGGCCTTGGCGTCGATGGCCGCTCTCGTGACGGCGGCCGGGCCCGCGCAGGCCGACACTCTGATCTGTGACCGGTTCGGATCGACCACCATCCAGGGCCGCTATGTGGTCCAGAACAACCGCTGGGGCACCACCGCCACCCAGTGCGTCAACGCGACCGCGAGCGGGTTCGAGCTCACCCGGGCCGACGGGTCCGTCCCGGCCAACGGGGCGCCCAAGTCGTACCCGTCCGTCTACAACGGCTGCCACTACACGAACTGCTCCCCCGGGACCAACCTGCCGGTGCAGCTCAGTTCGATCAGCAGCGCGCCGAGCAGCATCTCCTACGGGTACGTCAGCAACGCGGTCT
>NZ_JBSFTV010000099.1:0-1388 GCF_053591455.1 Streptomyces sp. NPDC003016 | reverse complement strand
TCGTGCGCAAGGTGCTCATCGCCAACCGTGGCGAAATCGCTGTCCGCGTTGCTCGGGCCTGCCGGGATGCCGGGATCGCGAGCGTGGCCGTCTACGCCGATCCGGACCGGGACGCCGTGCATGTGCGTGCGGCGGACGAGGCGTTCGCTCTGGGCGGTGACACCCCGGCCGCCAGTTATCTGGACATGGCCAAGGTGCTGGCGGCCGCGGAGGACTCGGGGGCCGACGCGGTGCACCCCGGTTACGGGTTCCTGTCGGAGAACGCGGAGTTCGCCCAGGCGGTGCTCGATGCCGGGCTGACCTGGATCGGCCCGCCGCCGCAGGCGATCCGGGATCTGGGGGACAAGGTCGCCGCCCGTCACATCGCCCAGCGTGCCGGCGCCCCGCTGGTGGCGGGCACCGCGGACCCGGTCTCCGGCGCGGAGGAGGTCGTCGCCTTCGCCCGTGAGCACGGGCTGCCGATCGCGATCAAGGCGGCGTTCGGCGGTGGCGGGCGCGGCCTGAAGGTCGCCCGTACCCTCGAAGAGGTCCCCGAGCTCTACGACTCCGCCGTGCGCGAGGCGGTGGCCGCCTTCGGGCGCGGCGAGTGCTTCGTCGAGCGCTACCTCGACAGGCCCCGGCACGTGGAGACGCAGTGCCTGGCGGATGCGCACGGCAACGTGGTGGTGGTCTCCACCCGTGACTGCTCGCTGCAGCGCCGCCACCAGAAGCTGGTGGAGGAGGCCCCGGCCCCCTTCCTGTCCGCGGCGCAGAACGCCGAGCTGTACGCCGCGTCCAAGGCCATCCTGCGGGAGGCCGGCTATGTGGGCGCGGGCACGGTGGAGTTCCTGGTGGGCACCGACGGCACGATCTCCTTCCTGGAGGTCAACACCCGTCTGCAGGTCGAGCACCCGGTCTCCGAGGAGGTCACCGGCATCGACCTGGTCCGTGAGATGTTCCGGATCGCCGACGGCGAGAAGCTGGGCTATGACGACCCGGTGGTGCGCGGGCACTCCTTGGAGTTCCGTATCAACGGTGAGGACCCGGGCCGCGGTTTTCTGCCCGCCCCGGGCACGGTGACCGGTTTCGCCGCGCCCTCGGGCCCCGGTGTCCGGCTGGACGCGGGGGTGGAGGCCGGCTCGGTGATCGGCCCGGCGTGGGACTCGCTGCTGGCCAAGCTGATCGTCACCGGCGCCACCCGCGAGCAGGCGCTGCAGCGCGCGGCCCGGGCGCTGGCGGAGTTCCGGGTCGAGGGGATGGCCACCGCGCTTCCCTTCCACCGTGCGGTGGTCGCCGATCCGGCGTTCACCTCCGATCCGTTCACCGTGCACACCCGGTGGATCGAGACCGAGTTCGTCAACGAGATCCCGGCCTACACCGTGCCCGGCGCGGATGCCGAGGAGGACGAG
>NZ_JBSFTV010000098.1:0-1538 GCF_053591455.1 Streptomyces sp. NPDC003016 | reverse complement strand
GGGGGGTGTCTCTATGTCCTTCGTCAAGGATGTGGTGACGGTTTTGAGGCTGTCTGGGGTGGTTATGCGGCGAGGGTGACGGTGGGGGTTCTGGACTCGTAGAAGGTGCCGTCGCGGAGCATGGCGAAGAGGACGCTGATGCGTTGGCGGGCGAGGCGGAGGAGGGCTTGGGTGTGGGTCTTGCCGCGGGCGCGTTGGCGGTCGTAGTAGGTGCGGGAGGCGGGGTCGGCGTTCATGCAGGCGAAGGCGGAGAGGAACATCGCGCGTTTGAGCTGCCGGTTTCCGCCGCGGGGTGCGTGTTCGCCGTGGATCGAGGTCCCTGAGGATCTGGTCGTGGGGGCGAGGCCGGCGTAGGAGGCGAGGTGGGCGGCGCTGGGAAAGCCTGTGCCGTCGCCGACCGTGACCAGGAGGACGGCGGCGGTCCTGACGCCGACTCCGGGCATCGAGGTCAGGACCGGGTGAAGAGGGTGGGCCGCCAGCAGGCTGCTGATCTGCGCTTCCAGTGCCCGGCGCTGGTCGTGGACCGCGGCGAGCGAGGCGGCCAGGGACGGGATCACGATGTCGAGGGTGCCGGTTCCCGGGACCACGACGGTCTGTTCGTCGAGGGCGTCGAAGATCTCGTCGATCAGCCGGCCGGCCATGCGCGGGGCCTTGGGGCGGACGAGTTCGACGAGTCTGCGGCGGCCGGCCTTGCGCAGTACGGCCGGGGAGCCGTATCGCTCGAGGAGCCAGGTGACGGCGGGGTGGTCCAGTCGCGGGCCGAGCACGCGCTCGAGGCTGGGGTGGAACTGGGTGAGCAGGCCGCGTATCCGGTTGCTGGTGCGGGTCGCCTCGGCCGCGAGATCCTGATCGAAGCCGGTCAGCACCGTGAGCTCGGCGGTGATCTCGTCGGTCAGCTCCAGGGAACGCAGAGTGTGAGGAATCGTCCGGGCGGCGTCCGCGATCACCGCCGCGTCCTTCGCGTCCGTTTTCGCCTCGCCCGGGTAAAGGTCGGCGATCCGTCGCATCGCGAGTCCGGGCAGGTAGGCGACCTCGCAGCCCGCGTCGCGGGCCACGGTCAGGGGCAGGGCGCCGATGGACGCGGGCTGGTCCACGATCACCAGGACCGTGCCGAACTTGGCTTTGAGCTTGTCGAAGACGGCCCGCAGTTTCGGTTCGCTGTTGGGCATCGGCTTGTCGAAGACCTTCTTCCCGGCCGGGGTGAGCCCGTGGCCGTGGTGAGTGGTCTTGCCGACGTCCATCCCGAGGAAGACGCCCACGCCTTCGGTGTCTAACATCGCACCCTTTCCAGGTGGTTGACCGTGCCGGTCTCGGCGGTGGCACCGTGCTCGCGCATCCACGTTATGCAGACCTGCCGCCCGCAGGCTGCCCGGCATTGCGCCGGACCGGGCGGTGGCCGGATCTCTCATCAGCGTCTCCGACGGCACCCCTCGGACCCGGCGGCACCACCCCCCAGGTCATCACTTCGACAGAGGGGACACAGCCATACCGGGCCCGGAGGCCAGCGGCCCCATTGCAGGACCGCGAAAAACATAACG
>NZ_JBSFTV010000097.1:0-1831 GCF_053591455.1 Streptomyces sp. NPDC003016 | reverse complement strand
GAACTACCAGATAGAGCACCACCTCTTCCCGAGCATGGCGCGCCCGAATCTGCGGCTCGTCCAGCCGCTGGTGCGTGCGCACTGCCGGGCGCTGGCGCCCGGGACGGGCGCGCGACACAGGCCACCCCGATCGCGGCGGTGCCGGTGCCCGCAACGAGACCGGCCGTGGCACGCCAGCACATGGTGACACCCGCGCGTCCTGGACCCGGTGAATCAGTCTTTGCCGGGCAACGGTAGGGCTCTCCCGGTCGGCGCCTCGGTGCCCGGTGCCAGCATTCGGGTGAGGCGGCCAGCAGGCGGGTGCTTCCCGGGCCGGGCAGGTGGTGGGGGCGACGACTCGGGGTACCCGCAACCGCATGATGAAACGCGCACTGTGGCAGGGCCTGGTCGCCGGAGCGGTCGGCACCGTGGTGATGACCGTGGGCGAGAAGGCGGAGCAGCGCCTGACCGGCCGGCCCAACTCCTACGTCCCGGCACGCACTCTGGAACGCCTGACCGGTATGGCCGAGCGGCCCGGACGTCAGCCGGATCCGGTCAACTGGGCCATGCACTTCGGGCAGGGAGCGCTCCTCGGCGTGCTCCGCTCGGTCATGGCGCATGCCGGGCTGCGCGGGCCGTTGCCGTCGGCGATGTTCGCGGTGGTCCGGCTGACCAACGACCAGATTCTGGAGAACGCCACGGGGGTGGGCGCTCCGCCCCAGACCTGGCCCCGCTCGGAACTGGCGGTGGACCTGTTGCACAAGACGGTCTACGCCTTCGCCACCGGCGCCGTGGCCGACGCCCTGGCCGCCCGCTCCGGCCCGGGGCCCGGACAGCGCCACGCCATGATGCGTCCGGGCCGCCGCACCCATGTCGGACCGCCGCCCCGCGACGACGCCTACGGCCGGTGAACCGGTCCGCCGGGTGGAGACCGGAACGTGGGTGAGCGATGGTCTCGTACGGAGCGGAGCAGCGGCTTCGGCTGCGAGTGCTGCGGGCCGACTGGCTGAACCAGGCGTTCGTGCACTGGCCGTACCGGCCTGCCGACATCCAGGCGCTGCTGCCCGGCCGGCTGAGAGCGGACACGTACGACGGCACGGCCTGGGTCACTCTCACGCCGTTCCTGATGGCCGACGTACGCCCGGCGGGAGTCCCGTCCTCCGTCCCCGCCCTCGGCACCTTCCTCGAGACGAACCTGCGGACCTATGTCCGGGGCCCCGACGGGCGCCAGGCGTTGTGGTTCCTGACGATCGAGGTGTCCTGCCCGGCCATGCTGGCCGCGAGGGCCGTGGGGGCGCCGTACCACCAGGGATCGCTGAGTCTGCGACGGGACGACGGGATCTGTTCCTACTCCGGCGCACGCCGGGGTGGCGGAGGTGCGTACCGCCTGGCTGTGCGGTACGGGGCACCGGTCACGCCGTCGGAGCGCGACGTATGGCTGACCACCCGGTGGCACGCCTTCACGCGCCGTGCCGGGCTGGTCTGGGACACCCCTGTGGAGCACGCACCCTGGCCGCTCCACACCGGTGCGGTCGAGAACCTGACGCAGTCGCTGACGACGGCGGTGGGCCTGCCCGCGCCCTCCCGCGACCCGCTGGTGCACTTCTCACCGGGGGTGAGGCGGGTGCGCATCGGGCCTTCGCGGCCGCGGTGGCGCGCCGCCGGACCCGCTCGCGGGGCGCTGCGGAACTGACTGCCGGAAAGTGGGTCCGGCCCCGCTCCTGCGCCGTCCGGTCGGTCAGGGTGTGGTGCTCTGCGTGGTGATCAGGTCGATCAGGGAGGGCAGCCCCTCGGCGAGGGCGCGGCGCTGCCGGTCCGCGGGGGCGCCCTGCTGGAGCAGCCGGTGGACCAG
>NZ_JBSFTV010000096.1:0-3044 GCF_053591455.1 Streptomyces sp. NPDC003016 | reverse complement strand
GCTGGCTCTGGATGATTGCTGCACGTGCCCGGTTCCCCACCACACAGACCATGATCAACGATCAAGGCGCCGACGCGCCACCGCCAACCATGCACAAGCTCGTTAGATAGCAGCTCCGATGATCATCAGAAGTGTCCCGAGCGCAGCGAGCCCAAGGCCCATCGCCTCCTGGGCAAGGCCATCCGTCACAACCGATTTGATGATCTTGCGGAGCTGGTGCGCTTCATCCTTCACTGTTCCGTTGAGGAGCCTGACGGACTGGCGGCGCTCACGGGTCTCCTTATCCAGGCTCTCCCTAAGGCGGCCCGCCTCCTCCTGGAGCCAGATCACCCTTTCCACAAGGAACTGCTCGCGCTCGATGGCGGTGGCATCGGGCGCAGGTGACGCCACCACGACCGCATTGAAGGCCGTCCCGGCTGAATCCACCGAGGGAAGGGTCATCGCGGCAGTTCCCTCTACCGGCGGCAGTCGTTTGAAGATGCGGCATAAAGCGTCGAGCCATTCTCTTGTCTGACCCCACGCCCCGAGCCGGTCCCGGGCGTACTCGATTCGAGTTCTGCGGACGCCTAGGGCGTGTACCGAAAGTGGATCATGGATATGGAATGATCTTGACTTGTGGCGCGTGGAGATCTGACCGACGCACAGTGGGCAGTGCTGGAACCGCTGTTGCCCAAGGGTAAGAAGCCCGGTCGGCCGCCGATATGGACCCGGCGTCAGCTGATCGACGGCATACGCTTCCGGGTGCGCACCGGCATCCCCTGGCGGGACGTACCCGAGGAGTACGGGCCGTGGGGCCGGGTGTACGACCTGTTCCGCCGCTGGCAGCGAAACGGTACCTGGCAGCGAATCGTCACCCAACTGCAGGCCCGGGCTGACGCAAAGGACCTGATTATCTGGGACATCAACGTCGATTCAACCGTTGTGCGCGTCCACCAGCATGCCGCCGGGGCGCGAAAAAGGGGGACCTGCAGAAGGAGCCGCCTGGCGGCATCGCCACCGAGCCGGACGATCACGGGCTCGGACGCTCGCGCGGCGGCCTGACCACAAAGCTGCACCTGGCCGTTGAGCAGCGCCAGAAGCCCATGTCGATTGTGATCACGGCCGGACAGCGCGGCGACTCTCCGCAGTTCGAGGTCGTCCTGGGCCGCATCAGGGTCCCCCGGCTGGGGCCGGGCAGGCCGCGCGTTCGCCCCGATCGAGTCCGCGCTGACAAGGCGTACGCCTCCCGCAAGAACCGCGCCTACCTACGGCAGCGTGGGATCCGATGCACCATCCCGGACAAGGCCGACCAGGCCCGCAACCGCAAGAAACGCGGCTCCCAAGGCGGCCGGCCGCCGAAGTTCGACCCGGCGGACTACAAGGCGCGGCATGCAGTGGAGTGCGGCATCAACCGCCTCAAAAGACACCGAGCCGTGGCGACGCGCTATGACAAACTCGCAGTCCGCTACGAGGCGACCGTACTCGTCGCAGCCATCAATGAATGGCTGTGACGCACTCACACGGCACGTTCCATGCAGACCAGCTCGTCCCGCTCGTCCCACGACTCGGTGACGGTGAATCCGAGCCGCTCGTACAGGGCGATTGCGCCTGCCCGCCACTTCCACACCGACAGCCGCACCGCGCTGACGCCGCTTTCCGCAGCATGCGCGAGCGCGGCGCTGACCAGGCTGGATGCGATACCCCGCCCCCGGAACTCCGGGTCCGTCCAGAGTCTCTTGACCTCGGAGCGTCCCTCGACACAGGCGGTCACCACCAGGCAACCCACTGCGGTGTCCCCGCTCAACGCCAGCAGCACGACATCGTCAACGAACACGGCCTGCGGATCCGCGACCTCTACCCGGTAGCGGTTCGGCAGCCCATCCACACCGGCGACATCCTCACCCTTCTCGGCCTGCGTCTGCAGATGGTAGGCCGCCAACAGCTCGCCCAGCCCATCCTGGAGGGAAGGGGCCTGGCCTGGCCAGCGGACAATGGCAACCTTGCGTTGATCAGACATGACGTGAGCATTGCATGACGCATGCCAGGACCTGAACGGGCATCTTGATCCACTTTCGGCACACGGCCTAGGAGCGCGGCTACGAGGCCAGCGAACTGGAGGCCCCCGCCGACAATAGTGAGGACTGCTCCAGCGGTCATGAAAAGACGGTAAGGGAGTGAGATCGGCGCAGGTGAAACGAACCTGCACACGGCGAGTCGGTGACAACTAGCGCGCTCATCCAGTGACAGCAACCGCGCTCAAGATGCCAAGAAGTACCAGGTCGCGCCGGGATACTGGTGACAACCGCCGTGCTCAGTCACAGCCAGGTGGGTGCGGCGGTCGTCAGGCCGGGGTCGGACGTGAGCTGCCCCAGCGCAGTGCGTGGCGGCACGGTCGCGGTCATCCACTTCATCGCCTGGGCGTCGGCGGGTTCGGTCATGCGGAACGTCGCGCTGATCGAGCGCATGCTGCCGTTGTGGCGGGAAGTCCAGGCTTGCAGACGTAGACGCTCGGTCCTTCACGGCGCCGCTGCCGGCGGTGCGTCGGCTCAGGTGGGATCTACTGCTGGACCCAGTCGCGGTCTTGTTCGCCCCGGCCGTGGCAAGCGCGCAGCAGGACGTCGTTCCACTCGCCGAGGCCGGGGTGGGGCAGGAACTCGAGGATCGCGTCGCGGAACCATCCGGAGCTCGTCGTCGGGACGCGAACGCCCGAAGGCCGGGGTGCGCGTCGAGCGGACTTTGCAACAGCCCTGCACTGGGGGGTGGGTGTATCTCGCAGTGAGCCGTTTTCAACCTGGCTGCAGCGCAGAGATGTTGGTGAGAGAGGGCTGTACGGAACAACGAAGCTCCTGGTAGACGGGTTCTCGACCAAGATCACCCATGTCCGCCAGGAGCTTCGCGTGCTTGTCTACCCGTCCTCGATCGATCTGTCCACCCGCACCCTGAGGTATCTGAGCAGGCAACTCGCTGCCGGGCGGCGGGAGATCGGGACACGGTGGCGCCGTCTGTCGGCCGGCCGCCAGGCCCTGCTGGTCCTGGCCCACCTGCGGTGTGGCGATACGTACGCC
>NZ_JBSFTV010000095.1:0-3151 GCF_053591455.1 Streptomyces sp. NPDC003016 | reverse complement strand
AACGTGCCTTCCGTGAGCTGGGCTTCGACTCGCTCACCGCAGTCGAACTCCGCAACCGGCTCAACACCGCCAGCGGGCTACGGCTGTCGGCCACGCTCGTCTTCGACTACCCGACGGTGGAGACATTGGTCGCCCACCTGCTCGACGAATTGCTCGGTGTGGATGCGGCCGTGGCACTCCCCATCGCGGCGCCTGCGCGGTCAGTGGCGGATGACCCGATCGTGGTCGTGGGGATGAGCTGTCGCTATCCGGGCGGCGTGACCTCGCCCGAGGATCTGTGGCGACTGGTTACCGAAGGCAGTGATGTCATCTCGGCCTTCCCGACCAACCGTGGCTGGGATACGGACGGCCTCTTCGACCCGGACCCTGACCACAAGGGAACGTCCTACACCCGCTCAGGTGGATTCCTCCACGACGCGGGTGAGTTCGACCCGGCGTTCTTCGGGATGTCGCCGCGTGAGGCGCTGGCGACGGACTCGCAGCAGCGGTTGCTGCTGGAGACGTCGTGGGAGGCGATCGAGCGGGCCGGGATCGACCCGGCCACGCTCAAGGGCAGCGCGACCGGCGTGTTCGCCGGTGTGATGTACAACGACTACAGCGTGGTTCTGGCAGGCCCTGAGTTCGAGGGCTTCCAGGGCAGTGGCAGCTCGCCCAGCCTGGCGTCGGGCCGGGTGTCGTACACCTTGGGCCTGGAGGGTCCGGCGGTGACGGTGGACACGGCGTGTTCGTCGTCGCTGGTGGCGATGCACTGGGCGATGCAGGCCCTGCGTAGCGGGGAGTGCTCGCTGGCGCTGGCCGGTGGCGTGACCGTGATGTCGACGCCGGCGGTGTTCGTGGACTTCTCCCGGCAGCGCGGCCTCGCTCCTGACGGTCGGTGCAAGGCGTTCTCCGAGTCGGCCGACGGTGTCGGCTGGTCCGAGGGTGTCGGCATGCTCCTCCTGGAGCGGCAGTCGGACGCGTTGCGCAACGGTCACGAGATTCTGGCCGTGGTGCGGGGCAGTGCGGTCAACCAGGACGGTGCGTCCAACGGTCTGACGGCGCCCAACGGCCCGTCGCAGCAGCGGGTGATCCGTCAGGCGCTGGCCAGTGGCGGGCTGTCGGCCGAGGACGTCGACGTCGTCGAGGCGCACGGCACCGGCACGTCGCTGGGCGACCCGATCGAGGCGCAGGCGCTGCTGGCGACGTACGGACGCGACCGTGACCCGGAGCAGCCGCTCCTGCTGGGTTCGGTGAAGTCGAACATCGGCCACACCCAGGCGGCCGCCGGTGTGGCGGGCGTCATCAAGATGGTGATGGCGATGCGGCACGGTGTGCTGCCGCAGACCCTGCACGTCGACGCACCCTCCTCGCACGTGGACTGGACGGCGGGCGAGGTCGAACTGCTGACCGAGTCGACCCCCTGGCCCGAGACCGGCCGCCCCCGCCGCGCCGGCGTCTCGTCGTTCGGGATCAGCGGTACGAACGCGCACGTCATCCTGGAGCAGCCGGCGAACGTCATCCAGGGAACCGTCCTTGACAGTACGGATGCCTCCACGGCCGAGCTCGACGCAACCCCGTGGGTGCTGTCCGGCAAGACGCCGGAGGCGCTGCGCGGCCAGGCCGCCAAGCTGCTGGCTTCGATGGAGGGTCGGCCGGAGCTACGGCCGGTGGACGTCGGGTATTCGCTGGTCGCGAGCCGGTCGAAGTTCGAGCACCGCGCGGTGGTGCTGCCGGACGGCTCCGGTGATGCGGTACGAGCCCTCGCAGCCTTGGCGTCCGGTGTCCCGGATCCTTCCGTGGTGTCGGGTGCGGTGGTCGGTGGCCGTTCGGCGGTGTTGTTCTCGGGTCAGGGTTCGCAGCGGTTGGGGATGGGCCGGGAGTTGTACGGCCGGTTCCCGGTGTTCGCGGAGGCGCTGGACTCGGTACTCGCTTTGCTGGACGGTGAGTTGGGCCGTTCGTTGTGTGAGGTGATGTGGGGCGGGGATGCGGACCTGCTGAACGAGACGGGCTTCACTCAGCCGGCGTTGTTCGCGGTCGAGGTGGCGTTGTTCCGTCTGGTGGAGTCGTGGGGTGTCAGGCCCGACTTCGTGGCGGGTCATTCGATCGGTGAGATCGCGGCGGCGCATGTGGCGGGGGTGTTCTCGCTGGAGGACGCGGTCCGTCTGGTGGTGGCGCGGGCGCGGTTGATGCAGGCGCTGCCGGCCGGCGGCGCCATGATCGCGGTGCAGGCGACGGAGGACGAGGTCCTGCCGCTGCTGGCCGAGCGGGAGGGCCAGGTTTCGATCGCGGCGGTCAACGGCCCGTCGTCGGTGGTGATCTCCGGTCACGAGGACGTGGTCCTGGAGGTCGCGGCGCGGCTGGAGGAACAGGGCCGCAAGGCCACCTGGCTGCGGGTCTCGCACGCGTTCCATTCGCCGTTGATGGATCCGATGCTGGAGGAGTTCCGGGCGGTCGCGGAGGGTCTGTCGTACGCCGAGCCGGTCATCCCGGTGGTGTCGAACCTGACCGGTGGTATGGCGTCGGCCGAGGAGCTGTGTTCGGCCGGGTACTGGGTGCGCCACGTCCGCGAGGCCGTGCGCTTCGCCGACGGCGTCCGCACCCTCGGTGAGCAGGGCGTGGTGACGTTCCTGGAGCTGGGTCCGGACGGGGTGCTCTCCGCCATGGCGCAGGAGTCCGTGTCCGAGGGGGCCGTGACCGTACCGGCACTGCGCAAGGACCGGGCTGAAGGTTCGACGGTGCTCGCCGCCCTGGCTCAGCTGCACGTGCGGGGTGTTCCGACAGAGTGGACGACGTTGTTCACCGGAGCACGACGGGTCGATGTACCTACCTACGCCTTCCAACGCCAATGGTTCTGGCCGGCCGGACCGCTCGGCGGCTCTGGGGACGTACGCGCCGCCGGACTGGAATCCGCCGAACACCCGCTCCTGGGTGCCACGGTCGAACTCGCCGGAATTGAAGGCGCGTTGGTAACTGGCCGACTGTCCGTTCAGGCGCAGCCGTGGCTGGCCGACCATGCGGTGATGGGCCAGGTGCTCCTTCCGGGGACGGCTCTGCTGGAGCTGGCGATCCGGGCTGGTGACGAGGTCGGCTGCGACCGTGTCGAGGAACTGACGCTCGCTGCGCCGCTGGTCCTTCCGGAACACGGCGCCATTCAGGTGCAGGTGGCGGTCGG
>NZ_JBSFTV010000094.1:0-3757 GCF_053591455.1 Streptomyces sp. NPDC003016 | reverse complement strand
TGACCGATTGCTGTCATGTGCTCTCCTCCTCCGGCTGGTGCGCTTCCGGGCGGCGTCTTCCCGCCCTGCGAAGGTGTATGCCTGTCATCTGACCTCTGTCATCTGTCCTCTGCAAGGCACAGGCGCACCAGGGCCGCCTCGCCGACTGCCCCGCGCTCGACGCACCCGGCCGGGAGTCGGCCCGGTCGGGTACGGGCTGGCGGTCGCGCGGACAGGAAGTGTTTTCTGCGCCCTCACGGCTGCGTAGCCCTGAAGGAGGAGAAGCCGCGAGGAATGCCTCAGACGCATCGCCTTCCACAAAGGCGTAGGCGTAGGCGGTGCGTTCGGCGAACTCCCGTGGTTCTTCGGCCTGTACGCGGTCCTGGGGCGGGACGACGAGAGCCCAGGAGCCGACGGCGGCCGGTTGGCGTCCGCGCCGCCACCTCCAGGGCCTCGACCGGTGGCCGGTCATGCGGGATCGCGGTGCAGACGCCCCGGCCGACCGTGATCCCGATCGTCCGCTTCCGGTGGCGGACCGCCGGCTGCCGCCCGGTCTCGTAGGGCGAGGACCACTCGTAGGGCGAGGACCACTTGTACGGTGGCAGCACACTCGGCAGTCGCGCGCCATGCGTACGCAGCGCGCCTTTCAACTCGCCATGCGGCGCGCGTCGTCGGCGCGGGCGCGGGAAGAACAGCATGAGGCAGCCACCCCGTCGTGGCCGGGCACTGGCGCGGGGAAGGGCCCGACGTCGGCCCCTTCGCCGAAGCCGGCGCAGCCCTCGAACGGGGTCTGGCCGGCGTGTGCAACCGTCGCCCGCGACTGCCGCATCCATGGCGCCCTCGTGTCGTCCCCGTCCGGCACGACCTGTGGGCCCGAGGGCCGGCCCGGCGGCCTGTCCCGTCATCCGTGACGCGGCCCCGGTGCCGCCGTCCGCTGATCCCGCACCGCAGGGAAGAAGGGGCCGCACCCCGAGTCGGCCGACCGCCACAGAACTCACCATCACACAGCTATCACGATGAGGTTCGACATGCCCGTGAACGAAGTCAGTCCTGCCGACTCCTGGTGGAGCGAGGCGGTGGTCTACCAGATCTATCCGCGCAGCTTCGCCGACTCCGACGCGGACGGCATCGGTGACCTGCAAGGCATCATCGAGCGCCTGGACTACCTCTCCCAGCTCGGCGTCGACGTCCTGTGGCTCTCCCCGGTCTACCCGTCCCCGCACGACGACAACGGCTACGACATCAGCGATTACCAGGACATCGACCCCCTCTTCGGCACCCTGAGCGACTTCGACCGGCTGCTGGCCGCCGTCCACGAGCGCGGCATGAAGCTGGTCATGGACCTGGTCGTCAACCACACCTCCGACGAGCACCCCTGGTTCACCGCCTCCCGCGACGGCGGCCCGCACGGGGACAGGCGCGACTGGTACATCTGGCGCCCCGCCCGCGACGGCATGCGACCGGGAACGCCCGGCGCGGAGCCCAACAACTGGGGTTCCTTCTTCTCCGGCCCCGCGTGGTCCTACGACGAGACGAGCGGTGAGTACTACCTGCACCTGTTCTCCCGCAAGCAGCCCGACCTCAACTGGGAGAACCCTGTCGTCCGCCAGGCGGTCCACACGGTGATGCGCTGGTGGCTCGACCGGGGGGTCGACGGCTTCCGCATGGACGTCATCAACCTCATCTCCAAGACCCCCGGCCTGCCCGACGGAGCCGTGCGCGGGGGCAGCCGCTACGGGGACGGCAGCCCCCACTGCATCTGCGGCCCCCGCATCCACGAGTACCTGGCCGAGATGCACCGCGAGGTCTTCGAGAACCACCCGCGCCGACTTCTGACCGTCGGCGAGATGCCCGGGGTCACCGTCGAGGAGGCCAGGCTCTTCACCGATCCGCGGCGCCGCGAACTCGACATGGTCTTCCAGTTCGAACACGTCGGCCTCGATCAGGGCCCCGGCGGAAAGTTCGATACCCGACCCCTGAGGCTGACCGACCTCAAGGCCAGCCTCGGCCGCTGGCAGACCGGCCTCGGCGACACCGGCTGGAACAGCCTGTACTGGAACAACCACGACCAGCCCCGCGTGGTCTCCCGCTTCGGCGACGACAGCCCCGCCCACCGCGACCGCTCCGCCAAGCTGCTGGCCACCGTCCTGCACCTGCACCGCGGCACCCCGTACGTCTACCAGGGCGAGGAACTGGGCATGGCCAACGCCCCCTTCACCTCCGTCGACGACTTCCGCGACATCGAATCCCTCAACCACTACCGCGAGCAGCACGCCCTCGGCGTGGACGAGGAGCGGATCCTGACCGGACTGCGCCACCGCAGCCGCGACAACGCGCGCACCCCCATGCAGTGGGACCCCACCGAGCACGCCGGCTTCACCGCCGGTACCCCCTGGCTCGCGGTCAACCCCGACCACACGCGCGTCAACGCCGAGGCCCAGCTCACCGACCCCGACTCCGTCTTCCACTACTACCGCCGCCTCATCGCCCTGCGGCACACCGAACGCGCCCTCACCCACGGCGACTTCCACCTGCTCCACCCGGGCCACGAACAGCTCTACGCCTTCACCCGCCACGACGCGGCCTCCGGCACCGAACTGCTGGTCCTGGCCAACTTCAGCGGAGCCGGCCTCACCACCGCCCTGCCCGACGGCTGGGAACACAGCGAGACCCTCATCGCCAACGTTCCCGCCACCGCCCCCCTCACGGCTCCGTACACCCTGCGGCCGTGGGAAGCACGCGTCCACCGACGCCGTACCGCCTGACCCCCGCACGCCACGTCGTGCCCTGCTCGCGGTGGCCGCCCCGGCGCACGTAGCACCCCCGACCGCCCGCGCCGGCGGCTCCGACGCCGCCAAGGGCGAGATGGGCGGCGACAAGTGGTACGGCGTACCCCCACTACGGCAGGCTCGTCCTTACCAGCGGGGGCCCCGGCAACTCGACACGCGTACCGGCTGCTTCCAGGGGCGGTCGGCACGGCCCGGGGAGGCGGCGCGCCTGCTTCCGGACGCCTCTGGCGGCTGCTCCCGCAGGCTTTCGCCCGCTCGGCCTCCCGACACCAAGGGGCCCGACCGAATCCACCGGTTTGCGCCTTGTAATGAACTCGTAATGCCCGCACCCGCCCTTGGCATGCTCAGAACCCATACGCTGCGTAAGCCCTCGCCCCAGCAGCACCAACGCGAGGCGGCACACTCATCACTTCCCTGCTCCCGTGGGGTGGCTCAGCCAGGACGGGCGACAGGAAGCACAGCAAGCAAATGAGGAAAATGATGTCCACCGACGTCCGCACGTCCGCGCCCGCCGGCGCTCCTTCCAGCCCGGTCGTCACCTGGCTGCTCACCCTGGTGACCTTCGGTATCTACTGGCTGGTCTGGTACTACAAGGTCAACAAGCAGGTGAAGGAGATCGACCCGACCATTGAGGTCAAGCCCGGCATGGCGGTCGTCGCCATCACCCTCGGCTCGTTCCTGATCGTCCCGCCGTTCGTCTCCATCGTGAAGACCGGCTCCCGCATCGCCCAGGCCCAGCGTGCCGCCGGTGTGACCTCCGACTGCTCCGGCGTCGTCGGCCTGCTGCTCGGCTTCGTCCTCGGCCTGACCCCGCTCTACTACCAGAGCAAGCTCAACACGGTGTGGGCCGACCGCGCCTGACCCGTCGCCACGCACGGCACCGGAACGCGGGGATGGGCCGGGAGAGCGGAACGACCTTGATCAGAGAAAACTCCTAAAGCGGGTGTCGCAGGTTCGAATCCTGCCGGGGGCACCACGCGTTACGCTGC
>NZ_JBSFTV010000093.1:0-3906 GCF_053591455.1 Streptomyces sp. NPDC003016 | reverse complement strand
CACTCCGCACCCGTCGGCAGCCGGGTCCAGCACTGGCTGCCGGTGCTGGACGGTACCGAACGCCTCGGCGTGATCCGCGTCGAAACCGATGCCGTGCCGGACGAGCCCACGCAGACGACGATGGAGGGCCTGGCGTCGCTGGTGGGCCTGCTGCTGGTCTCCAAACGGCATCACAGCGACTCCCACGCCCGCCTCACCCGTATCAGCCCGATGTCGGTCTCCGCGGAGATGCAGTGGACGCTGATGCCGCCGCGGACGTTCGCGAACAGGAGGGTGACCATCGCCGCGGCGATGGAGCCCGCCTACGCCACCGCGGGTGACGCCTTCGACTACGCGCTGGCCGGGGACACCGTTCACCTGGCGGTCTTCGATGCCATGGGCCACGACACCTCCGCCGGGCTGACCGCGAACCTGGCCATGGCCACCTGCCGCAGCCAGCGACGCCAGGGCAACAGCCTGACCGAGGCCCGCGACGCCATCGAAGCCACGTTGATCGAGCAGTTCGCCCAGTCCCGCTACGCGACCGCCGTGCTGGCCGACCTCGACCTGGAATCCGGTGTGCTGACCTGGATCAACTGCGGCCACCACCCGCCGGTCCTCATCCGAGGCCGGCGCTGGACCACCCACCTGGGCTGCACCCCCACCCACCCCATGGGCACCGACCTCGGCCTTCCCGTGACCCTGTGCCGGGAACAACTGGAGCCCGGCGACCAGCTGCTGCTCTACACGGACGGAATCATCGAAGCGCGTGATGCCAGGGGGCACGAGTTCGGCCGCGACCGCTTCGTCGACTTCGTCATCCGCCACCAGGCCGACGGGCTGGCCGCCCCGGAAACGCTGCGCAGGCTCGTGCGCGCCGTACTCAAGCATCACGACGGACGCCTCAACGACGATGCCACCGTCCTGCTGTGTGAATGGCGCGGCGGCTCGGTGAGGGGTACATCAGTCCAAGGCGAAGGCATGCCGGGCCGGGTCGGCCGTGAGCGCTGACTGAGCTGCGTTGCGAAAACCGACCTGGTATCCGACCGACCACACACGGCTCGGAATCTGCCTTCGACCGCGTCGCTCAGCGGCCCGGTGCGGAGAGAGTTCGTCAGGGGCGGGGCCGCAGGCCCGGTTCCTCCTGGGGCGGGCGCCCCGCGATGCCCGTGAGCAGATCGGTGCACAGGTCACGCAGTTTCACGTTGCGGTGCTGAGAGGCGGTCCGCAGGATGGCGAAGGCTTCATCGGCCGAGCACTTGCGCTGGCCCATGATCACGCCGATGGCCTGATCGATGACCGTGCGCGACTTCAGCGCATTCTGCAGGTCTTCGGCGAACTCCTGCGCGTCGGAGATCCGCTGCGCCAGCGCGATCGCCCCTGCGGCGCGGGCCGCCTCTCCCCGCAGGAAGACAAGATCAGCGTTCGCGAAGCCGTCCGGCTTCGGCGAGTAAAGATTCAGCGCCCCTGCCGTGTGAGCGGAATCAGTGGGAACCGCGATCGGCAGTGACAAAGAGGAGCGTGTCCCGCACGCGGCCGCATAGGCCGGGTAGTCCCCCCAGCTCTGCTCGCTGAGCATGTCCGTGACCACGATTTCTTCGCTGCGGCGCAGTGACTGCAAACACGGTCCGTCGTCCTGGCCGTACTGCTTCTCATCAAGCTGCAGCGCACCGTCACCAGCGCTGGCCACCGTCAGAGGGCGGCCGTGCCGCTCCAGAGTGATGCCGCAGCCCTCAGCCGCCGGCGTATGCGCCAGTGCACTGCCCGCCAGGGCAGACAAGAACCCGTCCAGCGAGTCCGTATCAAGTAGCAACGCTGTCAGATCCGGTGGTTCGAACGTTCCGCCAGTCACGCTGGCTCCCTATTCTTCGGACCAAGGGCGGGGGCGGCCCTCAGTCGGCCAAGAACCTGCCGCCAGGGACCCCGGGCTCCAGCTCGAAGGGGCATATCTCCAGCGCTCCACCGCCCCGGCCTCATGACCGAGGCGAAGAAAAAAGAGGCGGTCACTTCCCACTATGGCACTCACCCTGCCTCGTGCAGTGCCGAAGTGGCAGGAAAAGAGGTATATGAGGTAATAGGGACCGTTTGCTGAGGCTGAGGCTGAGGCTGGTGTGGTGGCGAATGGCCCGGTTGATGCGTAGCGCAGGAAGAACGGGATCTTTGGCTTCCTGCGATGCTGAAGCACCGGGGTTCTGCCGGTCCGGCACGTCGCCACCGGTTCGGCGCGGGCGTGAAGGGTTGGAGCGGGGCCCTGGGCCAGGCGCGGTCAGGGCCCCTGTGGCGCGTGCATGCCGTGGGGGGATTCATGCGCGCGTCGCCTGGCACAACAGCGCCGGCGGCACTCGGGTCACGGTCCGGACTTTTCTTCGAGTGTTCAGGGACGTCTGGTGTGGGCACACGGCTGGTGAGTGAGTGGTCAGGACATGGTGCACCTCCAGGGGCCGGCCGCAGTAGCGGCCGGCCCCGAGCCGTGTGCCGCAACAGGTTGCCGGTGGGCAGAGCCAAGTGTCTTCCAGTGCGCGGTGGTCGCCGGTGAGTGGGTAGCGGCGTACGGCAAGGACGGTTTCCATCATCGATCCCGAGGTCTTCCGCGTTCCGTACGAGCACCGCCTCTGCGGCTTCCTGGACGGGTAGGAACGCCGGGGCGAGTTCCAGTGCGATCTGGCCCACAGGCGTCCGCTGGCTGCGGCCATCTTCTCGACCAGGCGCCGTACCGGCTTCGTGTCAACGGAATACCGCTCGGTATCAGCGAGGGGCTGCTCCAAGCCTGGCCGGACTTCGGCGGTGCCGCCGGCGGCGGGGAGCGGAGGCCGGCGGAGCTTGTCGACGGCTTGGCCCTTGATTGCGCGGACTGCGGACTGCGGACTGCGGACTACTTGAGCTGCCCGACCTGGGCAGCTGCGGCGAGGGGGGCGCGTAGCTGCCGCACTGGTGTTCCCTCGCAGGTGGTCCGGCAGCGCTGGGTACCCGGTTTCGATGAACGCCGAAGAGGAATTACCGGATGTACCGGCGCTGATCAGCGAGATCGTGCAAGCCGTGCGGGACGGTGACGATCCGCGTATCCGGGCGCTGCTCGAGCGACTGGCCCAGCGGGCCGACACCGAAGCACTCCTGCTGCTCCGCACTCGCCTGAACGAAGACCTGCCCCGGGGACCGCGCGCCAGGCGCCGCCCTGGGTGACACCCGGTTGGCCGTTCACCGCGGCATGGGCGCGTACTGTATGCCGGGCTTCGTCGGGGGTTCGGCAGTGAGCCGCGGCGAAGCACCCTTTCCACGATGAGCCTGGCGAGCCGTTTGCGGGGATGCCATGGCAAAGAGAGGGTAAACGCGCTGCTGTCGCTTCCGGCGGCGGGTGTGCGGGCGCGGGAGCGCAAAGGGTGGATGAGGTGGCACTTCGTGGTCGGGAAGATCCGGTTGTTGAAGGCCCGGTTGCGTGGGCTGGCGTGGCGTATGACGGGAACCTTGAGTCGATGGGGAACGCCCGGCGGTTAGTCACCGGCTTCCTGACCCAGCTGCACCGGAAACACCGGATTGAGATCTGCGCACTGGCGGCCGGCGTGGCTGAGCTGGTCGTAAGCGAGCTGGTGACCAATGTGTGCAGGTACGCGCCGGGGCTCTGTGCGGTGCACGTCGAGCTGGCCGGGCCGGTCTTGGAGATCATGGTGTGGGACACGAATCCGTCCCTGCCGGTGGCGTGCGCCTGATCCGGGCCGGATCGGCAGGCACGGCCTGGAGCTCGTCACCGTCATGTGCGAAGGCGTCGAGGCACGGCGCGAGCCCATTGGCAAACGGATCACAGCCTGGATCGCCGTCGAACCTGCGGTTGGCTAGGTGTTCTGTCCATGGAGGTTGGTGACGGCGATCACGGCTGGGGGATCTTGAACGAGTGAGGGCCTTCCGGGTTCGGTGTGGATTGCGACATCTCCA
>NZ_JBSFTV010000092.1:0-4318 GCF_053591455.1 Streptomyces sp. NPDC003016 | reverse complement strand
GTGCGGTCGCGTCGTGCGGCTGCCGCGGCGGGCGGTGCGGCAGCGGGGCTGGTGGAGCGGTTGTCGGTGCTGACGGTCGTTGAGCGTCAGGAGGTGTTGCTGGATCTGGTACGTGGGCAGGTCGCCCTGGTGCTGGGGCATGCCGACGCCAACGCGGTCAACCCCGAACGTGCCTTCCGTGAGCTGGGCTTCGACTCGCTCACCGCAGTCGAACTCCGCAACCGGCTCAACACCGCCAGCGGGCTACGGCTGTCGGCCACGATGGCTTTCGACTACCCGACCGTTCAGATGCTCGTGGACCACCTGCTCGAGGAGCTGCTGGGATCGGACGCGACGGTCGTCGAACCGGTCGCCGCGCACGCTCCCTCGGTGGCCGACGACCCGATCGTGGTCGTCGGGATGAGCTGCCGGTACCCGGGCGGTGTGACCACGCCCGAGGATCTGTGGCGACTGGTCACGGAGGGGACGGATGCCGTGTCCGGCTTCCCGACCAACCGCGGCTGGGACGTGGACGGGCTCTACAACCCCGACCCCGACCACATGGGTACCTCGTACACGCGGCAGGGCGGGTTCCTGCACACGGCGGATGAATTCGATCTCGCGTTCTTCGGGATGTCGCCGCGCGAGGCGCTGGCGACCGACTCGCAGCAGCGGTTGCTGCTCGAAGCGTCGTGGGAGGCGATCGAGCGGGCCGGGATCGACCCGGCCACGCTCAAGGGCAGTGCGACCGGTGTGTTCGCCGGTGTGATGTACAGCGACTACACCTCTCTGCTGGGGGGCCCTGAGTTCGAGGGCTTCCAGGGAGGCGGAAGTACGAGTCTGGCGTCGGGCCGGGTGTCGTACACCCTGGGCCTGGAGGGTCCGGCGGTGACGGTGGACACGGCGTGTTCGTCGTCGCTGGTGGCGATGCACTGGGCGATGCAGGCCCTGCGCAGCGGGGAGTGCTCGCTGGCGCTGGCCGGTGGCGTGACCGTGATGTCGACCCCGTCGGTGTTCGTGGACTTCTCCCGGCAGCGCGGCCTCGCTCCTGACGGTCGGTGCAAGGCGTTCTCCGAGTCGGCCGACGGTGTCGGCTGGTCCGAGGGTGTCGGCATGCTGGTGCTGGAGCGGCAGTCGGACGCGTTGCGCAACGGTCACGAGATCCTGGCCGTGGTGCGGGGCAGCGCGGTCAACCAGGACGGTGCGTCCAACGGCCTGACCGCGCCCAACGGTCCCTCGCAGCAGCGCGTGATCCGCCAGGCGCTCGCCAGCGGTGGCCTGTCGACGGGTGACGTCGACGTCGTCGAGGCGCACGGCACCGGCACCACGCTCGGTGACCCGATCGAGGCGCAGGCCCTGATCGCGACGTACGGACGCGACCGCGACCCGGAGCAGCCGCTGCTGCTGGGTTCGGTGAAGTCGAACATCGGTCACACCCAGGCGGCCGCCGGTGTGGCGGGCGTCATCAAGATGATCATGGCGATGCGCCACGGTGTGCTGCCGCAGACGCTGCACGTCGACGCCCCGTCGTCCCACGTGGACTGGACGGCGGGCGCAGTGGAGCTGCTGACCGAGTCGACCCCCTGGCCCGAGGCCGGTCGTGCCCGGCGTGCGGCTGTGTCGTCGTTCGGGATCAGCGGTACGAACGCGCACCTCATCCTGGAGCAGCCGGCGAATGTCATCCAGGGAACGCTGGTGACGGGGCCCGAGGCTCCTGCGGTGGAGCTGGGTGTGGTGCCGTGGGTGCTGTCCGGCAAGACGCCGGAGGCGCTGCGCGGCCAGGCCGCCAAGCTGCTGGCCTCGATGGAGGAGCGGTCCGAGCTTAGGCCGGTGGACGTCGGATACTCGCTGGCGACGGGCCGGTCGAAGTTCGACCACCGTGCGGTGGTGCTGGCGAATGGCTCGACCGATGCGGTGCGCGCGTTGACTGCTCTCGCGTCCGGTGCTCCGGATGCGTCGGTGGTGTCTGGTGCGGTCGTTGCTGACAAGTCGGCGGTGTTGTTCTCGGGTCAGGGTTCGCAGCGGCTGGGGATGGGCCGGGAGTTGTACGGCCGGTTCCCGGTTTTCGCCGAGGCGCTGGACGCGGTGTTCACCGTGCTGGATCCGCTGCTGGGCCGCCCGTTGCGTGAGGTGATGTGGGGCGGGGATGTCGAGCTGCTGAACGAGACGGGCTTCACTCAGCCGGCGTTGTTCGCGGTCGAGGTGGCGTTGTTCCGTCTGGTGGAGTCGTGGGGTGTCAGGCCCGACTTCGTGGCGGGTCATTCGATCGGTGAGATCGCGGCGGCGCATGTGGCGGGGGTGTTCTCGCTGGAAGACGCCTGTTCGTTGGTGGTGGCGCGGGCGCGGTTGATGCAGGCGCTGCCGACCGGCGGCGCCATGGTCGCGGTGCAGGCGACGGAGGACGAGGTCCTGCCGCTGCTGGCCGACGGTGTGTCGATCGCGGCGGTCAACGGCCCGTCGTCGGTGGTGGTTTCCGGAGGCGAGCAGGCGGCTCTGAAGGTCGCCGCCCAACTTGTGGAACTGGGCCGTAAGACGACGCGTCTGCGCGTGTCGCACGCGTTCCATTCGCCGTTGATGGATCCGATGCTGGAGGAGTTCCGGGCGGTCGCGGAGGGTCTGTCGTACGCCGAGCCGGTCATCCCGGTGGTCTCCAACCTGACCGGTGGTACGGCGTCGGCCGAGGAGCTGTGCTCGGCCGGGTACTGGGTGCGCCACGTCCGCGAGGCCGTGCGCTTCGCCGACGGCGTGCAGACCCTCGCCGACCGGGGCGTGACCACGTTCCTGGAGCTGGGTCCCGACGGCGTCCTCGCCGCCATGGCCCAGGAATCCGTATCCGAGGGTGCGACGCTCATACCGATACTCCGTAAGAATCGGCCTGAGGAGTTGTCGGTTGTCGCGGCTCTGTCCCAGTTGCATGTGTGTGGTGCGGTGGTGGACTGGGCGCGGTTCTTCGCGGGGACCGGGGCGTCGCGGGTGGATGTTCCGACGTACGCCTTCGAGCGTCAGGCGTTCTGGCCTCGGAGTCTGCGGGGCGGTGCTGATGATGCGGTGGCGGTCGGGTTGGTGTCGGCCGGTCATCCTCTGCTGAGCGGTGTGGTGGAGCTGGCTGAGGACGACGGTGTGCTGTTCACCAGTCGTCTGGCGGTGCAGTCGCATCCGTGGCTGGCTGATCATGCGGTGATGGGCCGGGTCCTGGTGCCGGGTACGGCGTTGCTGGAGCTCGCGATCCGGGCCGGTGACGAGGTCGGTTGCGATCACGTCGAGGAGCTGACGCTGGCTGCGCCGCTCGCTCTTCCGGAACACGGCGCGGTCCAGGTCCAGGTCGCAGTCGGTACTCCCGACGAGTCGGGCCGGCGTTCCGTGGGGATTCACTCTCGTCCGGAGGGCACGGAGTCGCCTTGGACGAAGCACGCTTCGGGCGAGCTGACGGCCGATAGCCGGGGCACGGTCGAAGGCTTCGATGCGACGGTGTGGCCGCCGGCGGGCGCGGAGGCGCTGGATGTCGAGGGCTGCTACGAGCGCTTCGCCGAGCTGGGCTTTGCCTATGGTCCGGTGTTCCAGGGTCTGCGGGCCGCGTGGGTCCGGGACGGTGAGGTCTTCGCCGAGGTGAGTCTGCCGGAGAGCGCGCATAAGGACGCGGCCGCTTTCGGTCTGCATCCCGCTCTGCTGGACTCGGCGTTGCATGCGGGGTGGTTCCTGGATTCGCCGTCTGAGGCGGGTGGTGTGCCGTTCTCGTGGAGTGGGGTGTCGCTGCTGGCGTCGGGTGCTTCCGCGGTTCGGGTGAGGCTGGCGCGTGGGGTCGATGGTGTGCTGTCGATCGTGGTGGCGGATCTGTCGGGTGCGCTGGTCGCGTCGGTGGAGTCGTTGGCGATGCGTGCGCTGTCGGCGGAGGGTGTGAGTGGTGATGCCGGGCTGACGCAGGACGCGTTGTTCCGGCTCGACTGGGTTGCCATGCCGGCGCCTGGGTCTGCGTCTGCGTCTGGGGCGCCTGTGGAGGAGCCGCAGAGGCTCGCGGTGGCGGGCGAGGACATGTTCGGCCTGACCGAAGCCTTGCAAGGTGCGGATGTCGAGCTCGAACTGGCAGCAGATCCAGCGGCATTGGCCGAGGCCGACTCTGTCGTGCCGGGTGTGGTTCTGATCCCGGTGGCTGGGGGTTCGGCTGCTGGTGTGGCTGGTGGTGTGCATGCGTTGACGCATCGGGTTCTGGAGCGGATTCAGGAGCGGTTGTCGGACGAGAGGTTCGTGGAGTCCCGCTTTGTCTTTGTGACGCGGGGTGCGGTGGGCGGTCAGGATCTGGCGGCCGCGGCGGCGTGGGGTCTGGTGCGGTCGGCGCAGTCGG
>NZ_JBSFTV010000091.1:0-4498 GCF_053591455.1 Streptomyces sp. NPDC003016 | reverse complement strand
CTCCGGCACACCCGACGACCTCGAACGCACACTGCGCCGCGCATCACGCAGAATCCCACTCCGATGCCACCTGGTCGACGGCTGCCTCACCTCCACCAGCCTGGCACCCACGCCACCGACTCCACCCTGAAAACCTCAGTGACCACAGGCGACGTCTGGAGGGCAAGCCGTCCCTGAACTGTGCCGTCCGCGGCGGGGGCCACACCGCGGACGGCACTCTGGCAGGGGAGGGGAACGGCCGTGCCGTCGGCTGCCGCGGCACAGCTGATCAGCGGCTGTTGCCCGGGCGGTAGACGCTGAGGTCGCCGTGGGCCGACAGAACGCCGGCCAGGTCACCGGGTGTGTGCCGCAGGGTGGTGTCCAGGAAGGCGAGAGTGGCTGCGGCGACGACGCGCGGGCTCTCGGTGCGGCCCAGGGACCCGACTGCCGAGGGCACCGGCGGCAGGTACAGGGGGCCGTCCATGAAGGTGAGGTGTGCGGCGCCGGGGACGGTGAGCCGGTAGCTCGTCGCGGTGCTGAGCTTGAGGACCTTGGTGAGGCGAGGCAGGTAGCGCGGGTCGGTTTCCGGGCTGATGGCTTGGGTGAGCGCGAGCGCGGGCTGGCGGAAGGAGCGCAGGTCGGGGTCGCGGGGGTAGCCGTCCAGATTGATGACGGCGTCGAACCGGAGGTCCTGGCGGGCTGCCTGCAGGGCGGCACCGCCACCCAGGGAGTGGCCGGTCACCGCGGCTCGGCCGGTGTCCAGGCGCCCGGTCAGCGGGCCCGCGATCTCACCTCGGTCCAGACGGCCCAGCTGAGTGAGGACGAAGCTGAGGTCGGCGGCCCGGACCCGCGTTGTTTCGACGGCCAGTTCGCCGTCCTTGTCGTCGTCGCCGGTGGAGGCGATCTTGGTGTTGACCGTTCGGCCGTCGGTGAGGACGACGGCGGCGGAGTCGTACGGGTGGTCGAGGGCGGCGACCACATAGCCGTGGCTGGCCAGTTCCTCCGCCCAGGCGGTGTTCTGGGTGCGCACTCCCCCCAGCCCCGGGGAGAACAGTACGACCGGGAACCGTCCGCCCCTGCCGACCACCGGGGCGTCGAAGACCGAACGGGTGTGGGCACGCGGAACGCCGTCGACCAGGAAGCCGGGCAGGCCGGCATAGCGCGCGAGGGCGTCGGAGACGGTGCGCGCCTCGTGCTCCGTGCGTCCGAGGTACTGGGCCCGCCGCGCGCCTGCGGGGTTCTTCCGGGCGGGGTACCAGAGCTGGACCACGACCGTGCGCCGGTCGCCGCGTTCGGCGGTGGCGGTCTCGGGGCGGTGCGGGTCGGTCCACTGCATCACCCGGGTGCCGACCGCGAAGTGGCCCGACGGCTCGGGGAACACGGGTACGGGAAAGGCCCAGGCGGCCGCCGGGCCCGCGGCGATCAGGCCGACGCAGGCCACCGATCCCGGCAACGCCAGCCACCATCGGGCCCGCCTCGCCGGCCGGCCGGTACGTCGTCGCAGCAGAGGAGGGACGGCGAACGGCAGCGCGAAGGCAGCGCCTGCCAGCACCGGCAGCATCTGCCAGCGGATCCCCGCCACGCTCAGCACGACTGCGGACAGCACGAAGACCGCTCCCGCCGCGATCGTGACGCGTGGGCGGGCGGCGGGCGGAAGCCAGCGCGCCACCACCAGCGCGACGGCACCCAGCAGGGCAAGGGTTTCCAGGGGGGACATCTGAAGTCTCGTGATGATCTCGGTCACCCGGCCATCCTCGGCGCGGGGTACGCGCTGCCGCATCGGTCCCGGGTCGCCATCGCGTGCAACCGGAGTCGCCATCAGACGCATGTCCCTGGGCGACCGGAGTCGCATCCAGGCATACCGCCTGTGCAACCGGAGTCGCAATCGAGCACGCCGGGTCAGCGGCCGCTCTGCGACCGCGGGAGGTAACGGGACTCCTCCTGCGGTCGTATCTCGGCACGGTGTCATCAGACGGTGGACTCATGTGTTCCGTCGGACTGCGGCCTACCGTGGACCGTGACGGGGCCGCGGTACACGCCGGGGCAGCCCGGGGCTTCGCTCCCCGTACCCGGCCCGGCTCCGGCTGTACGCGGTGGCGGCCCCGGCCGGGGCCACCATGATGCTGAATCGACAGGAACGTGTGATGACCGAGGCGGCCGCAGAGCACGGCAAGGGCCACCCGGTGCGTGACCAGGACCGGGTACGGCTGACGAGGTACGCCGACCTGGCCTCCGCACGTGCGGCGCGCCTGGTGAGTACCGCCCGGCACTGGGGCTCCCGGCTGCCGCCCATGGTGTGGGACTCGCTGCTGCCGACGCTGCTCCTCGTCAACATCATGACCACGCGCCTGCCCCAAGAACTGCCAGTGGCCGTGGCCCTCACCACCGCCCTTGCGCTGCCCCTGGTGTGGCGGCGCCGGGCCCCGCTTGTGGTGTTCGGCGCGGTTGCAGCCGCGGCCTTCGTCCAGTGGCTGATGGACGTCCAACTGCTGGCGGACATCGCCTTGCTGGTAGCGCTGTACACGGTGGCCGCGAACTCCGGCCGGCGCGGCACACTTGTCGCCGGTGCCCTCGTGGAGGCAGGGGTCCTGCTGGCCTGTCTGCGCTGGGCGGCGGAAGGAGCATTTCCCACCACCTTCGTCGCGGCGACCGCGATGGCCGTCGCCGCCGCCGTCCTGGGTGTGAACGTGCGGACCAAGGGCGTCTACCTGGCGGCCCTGGAGGAACGGGCCGCACGCCTGGAGCAGGAGCAGGAACAGCAGGCACGGCTGGCCGCCGCCGAGGAAAGGACACGTATCACCCGGGAGATGCACGACATCGTCACCCACAACCTGTCCGTCATGGTCGCGCTCACCGACGCCGCCGTCTACGCGCAGCACCGGTCGCCCGACAAGGCAACCACCGTGATGCTCCAGATCTCCGAGACAGGCCGGCAGGCTCTGACCGACATGCGGCGCTCCCTGGGAGTCCTGCGGACCGACGAACCGGACGCGGAGCGCCACCCGCTGCCCGGCATCGCACAACTGGAGGCCCTCGCCGACCAGATGTGCGCCGCCGGGCTGCCGACCCGCCTCGAGGTCCAGGGCGGCCACACCCACATTCCCGCCACCGCACAACTGACCGTCTACCGCGTGGTACAGGAAGCCTTGACCAACACCCTCAAGCACGCACCCACCGGCACACACGCGAAGGTCCGGGTGCAGTGCTCGGCCGAGACCGTCACAGTGGACGTCACCGACAGCGGCCCCTGCCCGTCACTCCCCGGCGCCACGGCGTCCGGCCACGGCATCCCCGGCATGCGCGAGCGCGCGGCCGCCTACGGGGGGAAGGTGCGGGCCGGACCGCTTCCGAGCGGTGGCTGGGGAGTCCATACCCGTCTCTTCCTCGGCAGCAGCGGAGAGGTATCCGCATGACGATCCGCATCCTGATCGCCGACGACGAAGCGCTGCTCCGCATGGCCTTCAGCACCGTCCTGGAGGCCCAGCCCGACATGGCACCGGTCGGCGAGGCCGCGGACGGCACGGAGGCCGTACGCCTCGCCCGGGAGTTGCGCCCCGATGTCGTCCTCATGGACGTTCGGATGCCCGGAACCGACGGGATCGAGGCGACCCGACGGGTCGTCCGGATCTCCCCGCACAGCAGAGTGCTGATCCTCACCACCTTCGACCTGGACGAATACGCCTTCGCCGGACTCAAGGCCGGGGCCTCGGGCTTCCTGCTGAAGAACACCAGGCCCGAGGAACTGCTCACCGCCATACGCAGCGTGGCCGCGGGCGACGCGGTGGTCTCCCCGCGGATCACCCGCCGTCTGCTGGAGAACTTCTGCCCGCACATCCCCGACGGCAGCAGCGCCGACCGCGACGAGTGGCTGCGACGGCTCAGCGCCCGCGAGCGCGAGGTGCTCGTCCAGGTGGGCCGCGGCCTGTCCAACACCGAGATCGCGGCCGCCCTCTACCTCGCGGAGGCGACCGTGAAGTCCCATCTGGGGCGGATCCTGCAGAAGCTCGAACTCCGCGACCGGGTACAGGCCGTGGTCTTCGCTTACGAAAGCCGCCTCATCCACCCGGCATGACGCCGCCGCCCGGAGCCGACGGCGATGTCACACTCCCCAACAAGCGGCATGAACCCGGAACCTGGGAGAAGGCTCAACCCGGCACAGGTCCGGCCATCGCAGGAGCCGCCTACACGGTCCTGTTCTCGCGGTGAGGAGCCGCAGCATGCCGTACACGGCCGTCCCCCGTGCCGCCGTGCCCTCTTCCGGAAGGGATCGACGGGCAGCACGCGGTCGAGGGCCTCTCACAGACTGGTGCTGATGTATGAGGTCGGGGACCCGCCGAGCCGGGCAAAGTTCGGCGCGTTGTCCCGGCATGAGCGTACGACGTCCTCCTGAACGAGCGCGTCGCTGCTGCTCACAACATCGGGTTCGCCGTTCAGCACGGCGTTGAGGTCGAAGGACACGACGCAACCGTATGGCCGCAAGCCGCCTGGTCCCGGCCGACAGACATGCATGGCGTCCATC
>NZ_JBSFTV010000090.1:0-4921 GCF_053591455.1 Streptomyces sp. NPDC003016 | reverse complement strand
TCGACGAGTGCTCGCGCACCGTCGGCACCGAGGCCCCGGCGGCTGAGCAGCAACAGACGGCGTACGCCGCGTTCCGTGACCAGATGCCTGGCCAGGACAGCGCCCAGACCACCCGTACCACCGGTGATCAGGACCGTGCCGTCCCGCTCCCAGCCTTCCACTGTCCCTTCCGCCCGTTCCGCCCCTTCTGCCTTGGCGGACTCTCCGGACTCTCCAGTCGCTCCGGCCTCCTCGCCGACCGGGGCGACAGGCTCCGGGAGCGGCACTCGGCCCAGCCTGGCGACCCTGACCTCGGCTTCCCTGAGGACCAGCTGCGGTTCGTCGGAGCCGAGAGCCCCGAGCACCGACGCCGAGGCGCCGGCGTCATCCGCCGGGTCAAGGTCCAGCAGTCCGAAACAACCCGGGTTCTCCGAGTGCGCGGACCGCACCAGACCCCATACGGAGGCCGCCGCCAGGTCGGCGACCGTGCCACCGTCCACGGCCACGGCGCCCCGGGTGACGAACACCAGCCGCGAGCCGACGAACCGCTCCTCGGCCAGCCAGCCCTGCACCAGGGCCAGCACCTCGGCGGTCAGCGCATGCGCCGACTCCGGGATCCCGCTGCCGGACGTACCGGCGACGCTCACCAGAACAGTGCCCGGCACCGGGGACTCCCCCGCCGCCAGCGACTGCGGATCGGCGTACGTCTCCACTCCTGCGGCGGACTTGGCCAGGGCGTCGGCGATTCCGAAGGGATCCGCACCCAGGAGGGCCAGCTGCTGATCAGCCGGCCAGGACCCGGCCGCGACCGGCGTCCACTCCACGCCGAACAGGGAATCCCTGCCGACTCCGGCAGGACCGTTCAGCTGCTCGCTGGACACCGTCCGTACGAGCAGTGAGTCGACTGAGGCGACCGGTGCACCGGAGGTGTCGACCGCGGCCACAGAGACCGCGTCCTTGCCGAGCGGCGCGAGCCGCACCCGCAGAGTTGAGGCGCCGGTGGCGTGCAGCGACACGCCCTCCCACGAGAACGGCAGACCACCACTGCTCTCGCCGCTTGCCTCACCGGCGAGCATAGAGGCGTGCAGTGCGGAGTCCAGCAGGGCGGGGTGCAGACCGAACGCGGCCGCATCCCCCTGCGCGCTCTCCGGCAGACTCACCTCGGCGAAGACCTCGCCGTCCCGGACCCACGCTGCCCGCAGGCCCTGGAACACCGGACCATAAGCGAAGCCCAGCTCCGCGAACCGCTCGTAGCAACCCTCGACGTCCAGCGCCTCCGCGCCCGCAGGCGGCCACACCGTCGCATCGAAGCCGGTCTCCGTTGCCTCGGAACGGGCGGTCAGTTCGCCCGTGGCGTGCTGCGTCCAAGGCGCGTCTCCCGCGTCTTCCGGGCGGGAGTAGACACCGACCGAACGCCGGCCCGATTCGTCGGGGGTGCCGACCGCCACCTGCACCTGAATGGCGCCGTGTTCCGGAAGGACCAGCGGCGCAGCGAGCGTCAGTTCCTCGACACGGTCGCAGCCGACCTCGTCCCCGGCCCGGATCGCCAGCTCCAGCAGAGCCGTCCCCGGAAGGAGCACCTGGCCCATCACCGCGTGGTCCATCAGCCACGGATGCGTCTGCACCGACAACCTGCCGGTGAACAGCACGCCCTGGCCCGCGGCGAGTTCGACGGCCGCACCCAGCAGCGGATGCTCGGCCGAACCGAGCCCCGCGGCCCGTACGTTCTTGGCCTCACTGGACTGCGAACCGGTCGGCCAGAACCACTGGTGCTGGAAGGCGTACGTCGGCAACTCGACGCGACGCGCACCGCTTCCGGCGAACATCCCGGCCCAGTCGGGCATCGTACCGCGCACGTGAACGCGAGCCAGCGCGGTGAGCGCGGTCAGCTCCTCGTCCCACTCCTTGCGGAGCATCGGGATGAACGCCGCGCTCTCCGGTGCGGATTCCTGGGCCATGGCGGAGAGCACCCCGTCCGGGCCCAGCTCCAGGAACGTCATCACGCCCTGCTCACCGAGGGTGCGGACGCCGTCGGCGAAGCGCACGGCCTCACGGACGTGGCGCACCCAGTACCCGGCCGAACACAGCTCCTCGGCCGACGCCATACCACCGGTCAGGTTCGACACCACCGGGATGACCGGCTCGGCGTACGACAGACCCTCCGCGACCGCCCGGAACTCCTCCAGCATCGGATCCATCAACGGCGAGTGGAACGCGTGCGAGACGCGCAGACGCGTCGTCTTACGGCCCAGCTCCACAAGTTGAGCGGCGACCTTCAGAGCCGCCTGCTCGACTCCGGAAACCACCACCGACGACGGGCCGTTGACCGCCGCGATCGACACACCGTCGACCAACAGCGGCAGGACCTCGTCCTCCGTCGCCTGCACCGCGATCATGGCGCCGCCGGTCGGCAGCGCCTGCATCAACCGCGCCCGCGCCACCACCAACGAACAGGCGTCTTCCAGCGAGAACACCCCCGCCACATGCGCCGCCGCGATCTCACCGATCGAATGACCCGCCACGAAGTCCGGGGACACACCCCACGACTCCACCAGACGGAACAACGCCACCTCGACCGCGAACAACGCCGGCTGAGTGAAGCCCGTCTCGTTCAGCAACTCCGCATCCCCGCCCCACATCACCTCACACAACGGGCGGCCCAACTCACCGTCCAGCAAAGCGAGTACCGAGTCCAGCGCCTCCGCGAACACCGGGAACCGGCCATACAACTCCCGGCCCATCCCCAACCGCTGCGAACCCTGACCCGAGAACAACACCGCCGAACGGCCACCGACCACCGCACCCGACACCACCGACGCATCCGGAGCACCGGACGCCAGGGCCGTCAGTGCGCGCACGGTGTCGGCGGAGTCACCTGCCAGGACCACCGCACGGTGGTCGAACAGCGACCGGCTCGCCACCAGCGAGTATCCGACGTCCACCGGGCGGGCAGCCGTCTCCCCGTCCACCACCGACAGCAACCGCGCCGCCTGGGCCGCCAGCGCCTCCGACGTCCTGCCCGAGAGGACCCACGGCACCACGGCTGATGACGCGGTTGCCGGAGCGGCCGGTTCATGCACGATCTCGATGACCGGCTCGGGCTGCTCCAGGATGACGTGCGCGTTCGTACCGCTGATCCCGAACGACGACACACCCGCGCGCCGGACGCGACCGGCCTCCGGCCACGGCGTGGGCTCGGTCAGCAGCTCCACCGCGCCCGCCGACCACTCCACATGGGACGACGGCTCGGTCACGTGCAGCGTCTGCGGCAGCACACCGTGGCGCATCGCCATCACCATCTTGATCACGCCCGCCACACCGGCCGCCGCCTGGGTGTGACCGATGTTCGACTTCACCGAACCCAGCAGCAGCGGACGCTCCGGGTCACGGTCGCGCCCGTACGTCGCGATCAGAGCCTGCGCCTCGATCGGGTCACCGAGCGTGGTGCCGGTGCCGTGCGCCTCCACGACATCGACGTCGTCCATCGACAGCCCGCCACTGGCGAGCGCCTGGCGGATCACCCGCTGCTGCGACGGGCCGTTGGGCGCCGTCAGACCGTTGGACGCACCGTCCTGGTTGACCGCACTGCCCCGCACCACGGCCAGAATCTCGTGACCGTTGCGCAACGCGTCCGACTGCCGCTCCAGCACCACCATGCCGACACCCTCCGACCAGCCGACACCGTCGGCCGACTCGGAGAACGCCTTGCACCGGCCATCAGGCGACAGGCCCCGCTGACGGGAGAACTCCACGAACGTGCCGGGGGTCGACATGACCGTCACACCGCCGGCCAGGGCCAGCGAGCACTCACCACTGCGCAGGGCCTGCGCGGCCAGGTGCATGGCCACCAGCGACGACGAACACGCCGTGTCCACCGTCACCGCCGGACCCTCCAGGCCCAGGGTGTACGACACCCGGCCCGAGGCGACACTTCCGGCACTGCCCTGGCCCTGGTGCCCCTCGAACTGCTTGCCGTTCAGGGTGGTGCCGTAGTCGTTGTACATCACACCGGCGTACACACCGGTCTGGCTCTCGCGCAGCGACACCGGGTCGATGCCCGCCCGCTCGATCGCCTCCCACGACGCCTCGAGCAGCAGCCGCTGCTGCGAGTCCGTCGCCATCGCCTCACGCGGTGACATCCCGAAGAACTCCGGGTCGAAGTCGCCCGCGTTCTGGAGGAAACCGCCCGATCGGGTGTACGACGTGCCCGCATGGGTCGGGTCGGGGTTGAAGAGCCCGTCGACGTCCCAGCCGCGGTTGGCCGGGAAGCCGGTCACGGCGTCTGTCCCCTCCGTGACCAGTCGCCACAGATCCTCCGGCGAGGCGACCTCACCGGGATACCGGCAGCTCATGCCCACGACCACGATCGGGTCGTCGGCCACGGGCGGAAGCATCCGAGCCGGGATCGCTGTCTGGACGTCGGTACCGAACAGCTCGTCCCTCAGGTGGTCGGCCAGCGCTGTCGCGGTCGGGTAGTCGAAGATCAGCGTGGCGGTCAGCCGCAGGCCCGTCACCGCACTCAGCTGGTTCCGCAGTTCCACAGCCATCAGTGAGTCGAAGCCGAGCTCCCTGAACTGAGCCGTGGGGTTCACGGCTGCCACACCGACATGACCGAGCACCAGGGCGACCTGCTTGCGTACGAGATCCAGCAGCGCTTCGCGGCGGGCAGCCGCGGTCAGTCCGGTCAGCTGGGCCAGCAGCCCACTGGCGGTGACCGATCCCGCGACCGCACTCCGTCGGGAGTGAGAGCGGGTGCGGATCAATGCCCGCAAGAGCGGGGGCACTTCGCCGCGCGAACGCAGGGTGGCGAGGTCCAGCCGCACCGGCACCACCACAGTCTCGCCCGTGGCGAGTGCCGTGTCGAACAGGGCGAGGCCCTGCTCGACGGAGAGCGGCGGCATTCCCGAACGGGCCAGCCGCTGCATGTCCGCCTCGGACACAC
>NZ_JBSFTV010000089.1:0-5309 GCF_053591455.1 Streptomyces sp. NPDC003016 | reverse complement strand
GCATCCACCTTCGGACGCAACACCCCATCCAACCGCTCCGGCGTCAGCGAACCCACCACACCGTCATCCAGCACACCAGCGGTGTGGATCACGGCGGACACCCTGTGCTCGGCAAGCAGGTCCGAGAGCGCACTCCGGTCCGAGACATCACAGGCCGCGACCCGGACTTCCGCGCCTTGCAGCTCCAGCTCGTCCACCAGCGCTTCGGTCCCGTTCGTACCGAGGCCCCGGCGGCTCACCAGCAGCAGACGGCGCACACCGTGCTCCGCCACCAGGTGGCGGGCCACCACCGCGCCCAGACCACCCGTACCACCCGTGATCAGAACACTGCCCTCACCGCCACCCCACTCCGGGCTCATGTCCTCATCCACAGACGACCGGCGCACCAACCGCCCGGCCAGAACACTCCCGTCCCGCACCATCAACTGCGGCTCATCCGCGCTCAGGACCGCCAGCGGGAATGTCACCGGCCCCGCCGGATCCAGATCCACCAGACCGAAGCAACCCGGATTCTCCGACTGCGCCGACCGCACCAGACCCCACGCCGCCGCGGCCGCCAGATCCTGACCGCCCACCGCACCCCGCGTCACAAAGACAAAGCGGGACTCCGCGAACCTCTCGTCCGACAACCGCTCCTGAATCCGCTCCAGAGCCCGATGCGTCAACGCATGCACACCACCAGCCACATCAGCAGCCGAACCCCCAGCCACCGGGATCAGAACCACACCCGGCACCGATGCCGCGCCAGCCGCCAGCGCGCTCGGACTTGAGGCGAGTTCGCTCTCAGCACCCGCCTCCCGAAGGGCCTCGGTCAGGCCGAACATGTCCTCGCCCGCCACCGCGAGCCTCTGCGGCTCCTCCACAGGCGCCCCAGACGCAGGCGCAGACCCAGGCGCCGGCATGGCAACCCAGTCGAGCCGGAACAACGCGTCCTTCGTCAGCCCGGCATCACCACTCACACCCTCCGCCGACAGCGCACGCATCGCCAACGACTCCACCGACGCGACCAGCGCACCCGACAGATCCGCCACCACGATCGACAGCACACCATCGACCCCACGCGCCAGCCTCACCCGAACCGCGGAAGCACCCGACGCCAGCAGCGACACCCCACTCCACGAGAACGGCACACCACCCGCCTCAACCGACGAGCCCAGGAACCACCCCGCATGCAACGCCGAGTCCAGCAGGGCGGGATGCAGACCGAACGCCTCCGCGTCGCCTTGCTCACCCTCCGGCAGACTCACCTCGGCGAAGACCTCGCCATCCCGGCTCCACGCGGCCCGCAGACCCTGGAACACCGGACCATAGGCAAAGCCTTCGGCCTCTCGGGCCTCGTAGAAACCGTCCAGGTCCACCGGCTCTGCACCCGCCGGCGGCCACACAGCCGCGTCGAACTCAGCAGCAGAAGCCCCGGCCCGCGAGCCGTCGACGAGTACACCCGCGGCGTGCTGCGTCCACGGCGACTCCGTCTCGCCTTCAGGGCGCGAGTGGACCGTGACCGTGTGGCGTCCCGAATCGTCCGCCACACCCACGTGTACCTGCACCTGGACCGCGCCGTGTTCCGGAAGAGCGAGCGGCGCAGCCAGCGTCAGCTCCTCGACGTGATCGCAACCGACCTCGTCACCGGCCCGGATCGCCAGCTCCAGCAGAGCCGTCCCAGGAAGGAGCACCTGGCCCATCACCGCGTGATCGGCCAGCCACGGATGCGACTGCACCGCCAGACGACTGGTGAACAGCACACCGTCGTCCTCAGCCAGCTCCACCACACCGCTCAGCAGAGGATGACCGGCCGACACCAACCCGACCGCCACCGCATCATCAGCACCGCCCCGCAGACTCCGAGGCCAGAACACCTGACGCTCGAAGGCGTACGTCGGAACATCCACCCGCGACGCCCCGGTCCCCGCGAAGAACCGCTCCCAGTCCACCACCGCACCACACACATGCAACTGGGACAGAGCCGCGACAACCGACAACTCCTCAGGACGATTCTTACGGAGGACGGGCACGGTGACGGCCTCGTCCGGTACCGACTCGCGTGCCATGGCGGAGAGGACCCCGTCCGGACCCAGCTCCAGGAACGTCACCACGCCCTGCTCACCGAGGGTGCGGACGCCGTCGGAGAAGCGCACGGCCTCGCGGACGTGGCGCACCCAGTACCCGGCCGAACACAGCTCCTCGGCCGACGCCATACCACCGGTCAGGTTCGACACCACCGGGATGACCGGCTCGGCGTACGACAGACCCTCCGCGACCGCCCGGAACTCCTCCAGCATCGGATCCATCAACGGCGAATGGAACGCATGCGAGACCCGCAGCCAGGTGGCCTTGCGGCCCTGTTCCTCCAGCCGCGCCGCGACCTCCAGGACCACGTCCTCGTGACCGGAGATCACCACCGACGACGGGCCGTTGACCGCCGCGATCGAAACCTGGCCCTCCCGCTCGGCCAGCAGCGGCAGGACCTCGTCCTCCGTCGCCTGCACCGCGACCATCGCTCCACCGGACGGAAGGGCCTGCATCAACCGCGCCCGCGCCGCCACCAGACGAACCGCGTCCTCCAGCGAGAACACCCCCGCCACATGCGCCGCCGCGATCTCACCGATCGAATGACCCGCCACGAAGTCGGGCCTGACACCCCACGACTCCACCAGACGGAACAACGCCACCTCGACCGCGAACAACGCCGGCTGAGTGAAGCCCGTCTCGTTCAGCAGCTCCGCATCCCCGCCCCACATCACCTCACGCAACGGGCGGCCCAACTCACCGTCCAGCAAAGCGAGTACCGAGTCCAGCGCCTCCGCGAACACCGGGAACCGGCCGTACAACTCCCGGCCCATCCCCAACCGCTGCGAACCCTGACCCGAGAACAACACCGCCGAACGGCCACCGACCACCGCACCCGACACCGCCAACGGATCCGGCTCGCCGACCGCCAGTGCTGCCAGCGCGCGCATCGTCTCGGCACGCTCGCCGGTCGGTACCACCGCGCGGTGGTCGAACTTCGACCGGCCCGTCGCCAGCGAGTACCCGACATCCACCGGCCGCAGCTCCGGCCGACCCTCCATCGAGGCCAGCAGCTTGGCGGCCTGGCCGCGCAGCGCCTCCGGCGTCTTGCCGGACAGCACCCACGGCACCACACCCAGCTCCACCGCAGGAGCCTCGGGCCCCGTCACCAGCGTTCCCTGGATGACGTTCGCCGGCTGCTCCAGGATGACGTGCGCGTTCGTACCGCTGATCCCGAACGACGACACAGCCGCACGCCGGGCACGACCGGCCTCGGGCCAGGGGGTCGACTCGGTCAGCAGCTCCACTGCTACCGCCGACCAGTCCACGTGGGACGACGGCTCGGTCACGTGCAGGGTCTGCGGCAGCACACCGTGGCGCATCGCCATAATCATCTTGATGACGCCCGCCGCGCCCGCGGCGGCCTGCGTGTGTCCCAGGTTCGACTTCACCGAGCCCAGCAGGAGCGGCTGCTCCGGGTCGCGGTCGCGTCCGTACGTCGCGATCAGGGCCTGCGCCTCGATCGGGTCACCGAGCGTGGTGCCGGTGCCGTGCGCCTCGACCACGTCCACGTCACCCGTCGACAGGCCGCCGCTGGCGAGCGCCTGGCGGATCACCCGCTGCTGCGACGGGCCGTTGGGCGCCGTCAGACCGTTGGAGGCGCCGTCCTGGTTGACCGCACTGCCGCGCACCACGGCCAGGATCTCGTGACCGTTGCGCAACGCGTCGGACTGCCGCTCCAGGAGGAGCATGCCGATGCCCTCGGACCAGCCGACACCGTCGGCCGACTCGGAGAACGGCTTGGAGCGTCCGTCGGGGGCCAGGCCCCGCTGACGGGAGAATTCCACGAAGGTGTCGGGGACCGACATCACGGTGACGCCGCCGGCCAGGGCCAGCGAGCACTCACCGCTGCGCAGCGCCTGCGCGGCCAGGTGCACCGCGACCAGCGACGACGAGCACGCGGTGTCCACCGTCACCGCCGGGCCTTCGAAACCGAAGGTGTACGAGACCCGGCCGGAGGCGACGCTCAGCGCGCTGCCCTGGCCCTGGAAGCCCTCGAACTCCTTGCCGCTCAAGTTGGTGTTGTAGCCGCCGTACATCACACCGGCGAACACGGCGGTCTGGCTGTCGCGCAGTGACACCGGGTCGATGCCTGCGCGCTCGATCGCCTCCCACGACGTCTCCAGCAGCAACCGCTGCTGCGAGTCCGTCGCCATCGCCTCACGCGGCGACATCCCGAAGAACGCCGGGTCGAACTCACCCGCGTCGTGTAGGAATCCGCCCTGCCGCGTGTAGGACGTGCCCATGTGCTCAGGGTCGGGGTTGTAGAGCCCGTCGACGTCCCACCCGCGGTTGTCCGGGAAGTCCGTGACGACGTCGGTGCCTTCGGTGACCACGCGCCACAGATCTTCCGGCGAGCCGATGCCGCCGGGGAAGCGGCAGCTCATGCCCACGATGACCACCGGATCGTCGTCCAGCATGGCCTGGGAGAGCACCGGTACGGCCGTCGTCGCGTCGGTGTCTGCGGCCTCCGGACCGACGAGTTCGTCGAGCAGGTGGTCCGCCAGTGCCTCGACGGTCGGGTAGTCGAAGACCATCGTCGCGGGCAGCCGCAGTCCGGTCGTCGTGTTCAGCCGGTTGCGCAGTTCCACCGCTGTCAGCGAGTCGAATCCCAGGTCGCGGAAGGCCCGTGTCGGGTCGACTCCGTCGCCGCTCGTGTGGCCGAGCACGAGGGCCGCCTGGTCCCGTACCAGGGTGAGCAGCGTCTCGTACCGTTCGGCACGCTCCAGCTTGCTGAGTCGCTCGGCGAGACCCGCGTCCGTACGCGTTCCAGGACCCGAGACCGCCGTACGTCGTACGCCCGGCCGGACCAGACCGCGCAGCAGCGGCGTGACGGCGCCCTGGGCACGCAGCGCGGACAGGTCCAGTCGTACGGGTGCCACCGCGGCCTGGCCGGTGGCCAGCGCGGCGTCGAACAGTGCGACACCCTGGTCGACCGAGAGCAGGGGCATGCCCGCCTCGGCGGCCCGGCGCAGATCGGCTTCGCCGAGACCGCTCGTCATGCCGGCGCCCTGGTTCCAGGCGCCCCAGGCGAGCGAGACTCCCGGCAGGCCCTCGGCCTGCCGGTGTGCGGCGAGCGCGTCCAGGAAGGCGTTGCCTGCCGCGTAGTTGGCCTGGCCCGCGCCACCGATGACTCCGGAGACCGAGGAGTAGAGGACGAAGGCGGCGAGGTCGAGGTCCCGGGTCAGCTCGTGCAGGTTCCACGCAGCGTCCACCTTCGGACGCAACACCCCCGCCAACCG
>NZ_JBSFTV010000088.1:2500-5327 GCF_053591455.1 Streptomyces sp. NPDC003016 | reverse complement strand
ACACAGTGGACGCGAGCAACTGAGGACAAGCCCTCGGCCTATTAGTACCAGTCAGCTCCACCCGTTGCCGGGCTTCCACATCTGGCCTATCAACCCAGTCGTCTACTGGGAGCCTTAACCCCTCGAAGGGGGTGGGAACACTCATCTCGAAGCAGGCTTCCCGCTTAGATGCTTTCAGCGGTTATCCTTTCCGAACGTAGCCAACCAGCCATGCCCTTGGCAGGACAACTGGCACACCAGAGGTTCGTCCGTCCCGGTCCTCTCGTACTAGGGACAGCCCTTCTCAATATTCCTACGCGCGCAGAGGATAGGGACCGAACTGTCTCACGACGTTCTAAACCCAGCTCGCGTACCGCTTTAATGGGCGAACAGCCCAACCCTTGGGACCGACTCCAGCCCCAGGATGCGACGAGCCGACATCGAGGTGCCAAACCATCCCGTCGATATGGACTCTTGGGGAAGATCAGCCTGTTATCCCCGGGGTACCTTTTATCCGTTGAGCGACAGCGCTTCCACAAGCCACTGCCGGATCACTAGTCCCGACTTTCGTCCCTGCTCGACCCGTCGGTCTCACAGTCAAGCTCCCTTGTGCACTTACACTCAACACCTGATTGCCAACCAGGCTGAGGGAACCTTTGGGCGCCTCCGTTACTCTTTAGGAGGCAACCGCCCCAGTTAAACTACCCATCAGACACTGTCCCTGATCCGGATCACGGACCGAGGTTAGACATCCAGCACGACCAGAGTGGTATTTCAAGATTGACTCCACACACACTGGCGTGCATGCTTCAAAGTCTCCCACCTATCCTACACAAGCCGAACCGAACACCAATATCAAACTGTAGTAAAGGTCCCGGGGTCTTTCCGTCCTTCTGCGCGAAACGAGCATCTTTACTCGTAGTGCAATTTCACCGGGCCTATGGTTGAGACAGTCGAGAAGTCGTTACGCCATTCGTGCAGGTCGGAACTTACCCGACAAGGAATTTCGCTACCTTAGGATGGTTATAGTTACCACCGCCGTTTACTGGCGCTTAAGTTCTCAGCTTCGCAACCCCGAAAGGTCACTAACCGGTCCCCTTAACGTTCCAGCACCGGGCAGGCGTCAGTCCGTATACATCGCCTTACGGCTTCGCACGGACCTGTGTTTTTAGTAAACAGTCGCTTCTCGCTGGTCTCTGCGGCCACCCCCAGCTCACCGAGTAAATCGGATCACCGGTGATGGCCCCCCTTCTCCCGAAGTTACGGGGGCATTTTGCCGAGTTCCTTAACCATAGTTCACCCGAACGCCTCGGTATTCTCTACCTGACCACCTGAGTCGGTTTAGGGTACGGGCCGCCATGAAACTCGCTAGAGGCTTTTCTCGACAGCATAGGATCATCCACTTCACCACAATCGGCTCGGCATCAGGTCTCAGCCTTGATGTGTGACGGATTTACCTACCACACGGCCTACACCCTTACCCCGGGACAACCACCGCCCGGGCTGGACTACCTTCCTGCGTCACCCCATCGCTTACCTACTACCACCTTGGGCCGGCGGCTCCACCACTTCCCTTTGCCCGAAGGCTCCGGGACGGCTTCACGGCCTTAGCATCAATGGATTCGATACTGGGCGTTTCAAAGCGGGTACCGGAATATCAACCGGTTGTCCATCGACTACGCCTGTCGGCCTCGCCTTAGGTCCCGACTTACCCTGGGCAGATCAGCTTGACCCAGGAACCCTTAGTCAATCGGCGCACACGTTTCTCACGTGTGTATCGCTACTCATGCCTGCATTCTCACTCGTGTACCGTCCACAACTCGCTTCCGCGGCTGCTTCACCCGGCACACGACGCTCCCCTACCCATCCGCACTCCCGTTGGGGATATGTGTGCGAATGACACGACTTCGGCGGTACGCTTGAGCCCCGCTACATTGTCGGCGCGGAATCACTTGACCAGTGAGCTATTACGCACTCTTTCAAGGGTGGCTGCTTCTAAGCCAACCTCCTGGTTGTCTCTGCGACTCCACATCCTTTCCCACTTAGCGTACGCTTAGGGGCCTTAGTCGATGCTCTGGGCTGTTTCCCTCTCGACCATGGAGCTTATCCCCCACAGTCTCACTGCCGTGCTCTCACTTACCGGCATTCGGAGTTTGGCTAAGGTCAGTAACCCGGTAGGGCCCATCGCCTATCCAGTGCTCTACCTCCGGCAAGAAACACACGACGCTGCACCTAAATGCATTTCGGGGAGAACCAGCTATCACGGAGTTTGATTGGCCTTTCACCCCTAACCACAGGTCATCCCCCAGGTTTTCAACCCTGGTGGGTTCGGTCCTCCACGAAGTCTTACCTCCGCTTCAACCTGCCCATGGCTAGATCACTCCGCTTCGGGTCTAGAGCGTGCAACTCAACCGCCCTGTTCGGACTCGCTTTCGCTACGGCTTCCCCACACGGGTTAACCTCGCTACACACCGCTAACTCGCAGGCTCATTCTTCAAAAGGCACGCAGTCACGACGCACCGAGTAAACTCGATGCGCGACGCTCCCACGGCTTGTAGGCACACGGTTTCAGGTACTATTTCACTCCGCTCCCGCGGTACTTTTCACCATTCCCTCACGGTACTATCCGCTATCGGTCACCAGGGAATATTTAGGCTTAACGGGTGGTCCCGCCAGATTCACACGGGATTTCTCGGGCCCCGTGCTACTTGGGTGTTGCACAAGCAAGCCGTTGATGTTTCAGCTACGGGGGTCTTACCCTCTACGCCGGACCTTTCGCATGTCCTTCGCCTACACCAACGGTTTCTGACTCGCCCAACAGCCGGCAGACTGTTGAAGTGCAATCCCA
>NZ_JBSFTV010000087.1:0-5328 GCF_053591455.1 Streptomyces sp. NPDC003016 | reverse complement strand
TCCAGAACCCCCACCGTCACCCTCGCCGCATAACCACCCCAGACAGCCTCAAAACCGTCACCACATCCTTGACGAAGGACATAGAGACACCCCCCCCGCGCCACCACCATCACCCCGGCCGCCCACCCGTCACCACGGACGACGGCCGTACGCCCCCGTACGACCGCCACGCCGACGCCTCCGACACGGTCGACGCCGACACCGTCGTCCGGGCCGGCGCGACGACCGCGAACACCGAGCTGGCGGCCACCGCCGGCCCGGCCCGCGACGGCGCGGGCCGCATCCGCGTGGACGCGGCGTGCCCACGGGCGTGTACGCCGCCGAGCCCGTCATCGCGGAGACCCGGGACCAAGAGCCCGAGCCCTTGAAGTTCCGGTACATGATCCAGCGCGTACGCGCCGGCGAGCAGCCCCGTGGCCGCATCCTCACCGACCGCACGGCCGCCCGAGTGAAGGAGCAGATCACACGTTCCACGGTCCGCACCCTGCGCCTGCCACTCCGCCACCCCACCCCGACCCGCCACCTCCCGCGGGCTGACTCCACGGCTCCACGGCTCCACGGCTCCACGGCTCCACGGCTCCACGGCTCCACGGCTCCACGGCTCCACGGCTCCACGAGCCGCGACCCGCCACCACACTGGCCCGCGACCAGCGGCGTATCAACCGCCCGGACGGAACCTTGACGCACACCACCACCGGGAGCATTATTCAACACATGATGAATTACGCCCCCGAACCCGCCGTCACGGCAGACGGGGCTGCCGTGACGGCCCACGGCCTCACCGTCGTACGAGGCCGGCGCACCGTCCTGCGAAACCTCGACTTCGCCGTCCCCCGAGGGAGAATCACCGGCCTCCTGGGCCCCTCCGGCTGCGGCAAAACGACCCTCGTACGAGCCATCGTCGGCACCCAGGCCAAAGTCACCGGCACCCTCGAAGTCCTGGGCCGCCCGGCCGGCGACGCGACGCTCCGTCCCCGCATCGGTTACGTGACCCAAGCCCCCTCCGTCTACGCCGACCTCACGGTCCGACAGAACCTGGACTACTTCGCGGCCGTTCTCCAGCCCGGCCGCGACCACCGCGAAGCCCGCCACGACGCCGTCACCCGCGCCATCGCCGACGTCGACCTCACCTCGCACCAAACCGCCCTGGCCGGCAGCCTCTCCGGCGGCCAGAGCAGCCGCGTGTCCCTGGCCGTAGCCCTCCTCGCCACGCCCGAACTCCTCGTCCTGGACGAGCCGACCGTCGGCCTCGACCCGGTCCTGCGCCGCGATCTGTGGAACCTCTTCCACACCCTCGCGAACCGCGGCGCCACCCTCCTCATCTCCTCCCACGTGCTGGACGAGGCCGAGCGCTGCCACCGCCTCCTCCTCATGCGCGAGGGCGAGATCCTGGCCGAGGACACCCCCGAAGCCCTCCGCTCCCGTACGCGCCGCGCCACGGTCGAAGAGGCATTCCTCCACCTGGTCGACGAGGCGAACTCCCGCCGGGAGGCAACCCGATGAACGCTTCCCGCACCCTCGCCACAGCCGCCCGCGTCCTGACCCAGCTGCGCCACGACCCCCGGACGATCGCGCTCCTGCTCCTCATCCCGGTAGTGATGATCACGCTGCTGCGCTTCGTCTTCGACGCGTCACCGCGGACCTTCGATTCCATCGGCGCGTCCCTGCTCGGGATCTTCCCCCTCATCACCATGTTCCTGGTGACATCGATCGCCACCCTGCGAGAACGCACCTCGGGCACCCTCGAACGTCTCCTCGCCATGCCCCTGGCCAAGGCCGACCTGATCGCGGGCTACGCCCTGGCCTTCGGCCTCCTGGCCGTAGTCCAATCAGCCCTGGCCACAGGCGTCTCCCTCTGGTTCCTGGGCCTGGACGTGGTCGGCTCCCCCTGGCTGCTGCTCCTGATCGCCCTCCTCGACGCGCTGCTGGGCACAGCACTGGGCCTGTTCGTCTCGGCCTTCGCGGCGTCGGAATTCCAAGCGGTCCAGTTCATGCCGGCGGTGATCTTCCCGCAGCTGCTCCTGTGCGGCCTGTTCACTCCCCGCGACACGATGCAGCCGGTCCTGGAGGCGATCTCGAACGTGCTCCCCATGTCGTACGCCGTGGACGGCATGAGCGAAGTCCTGCGCCACACGGACGTGACGCTCACCTTCGTCCGGGACGCCGCGATCGTCGCGGCCGTAGCCCTCCTGGTCCTCACCCTGGGCGCGGCCACCCTCCGCCGCCGCACCACATGACTCAGCTCCACCACACCACCTCATCCCCGCCCGGCCCCTCATCCCCGCCCGGCCCCTCATCTCAGCCCGGTCACCTCAAGCCCGCCCGGTCACCTCAAGCCCGTCCGGCGATTGAGGACAAAGAAAAAGAGGAAGAGGGGGCCTGGGGGCTCGCCCCCAGTTTCGGGAAGGGGCGGATAGGAGAGCAGCCCGCGCAGCGGCCCACCCCACCCCATTCCGCCCACCGGACACCCCGCCCCCACCCCACCCCCCGGTGCGAAGATGTCCCCCGAACGACAGAGAAACAAGACACACCAGACACACCAGACGCATCCACCGGCGAGGTGAACCGCATGACCCAGACAGTCGCAGTCCTCGGCACCGGAAAAATCGGCGAGGCCCTGCTCAGCGGAATGATCCGAGCCGGCTGGCGCCCCGCCGACCTCCTGGTCACCGCCCGCCGCCCCGAGCGTGCCGAAGAGCTCCGCACCCGTTACGGCGTAGAGCCGGTGACCAACGCCGACGCCGCCAAGCGCGCCGACACCCTCATCCTCACGGTCAAGCCGCAGGACATGGGCAAGCTCCTCGACGAACTCGCCCCCCACGTCCCCGCCGACCGCCTGGTCATCAGCGGCGCCGCCGGCATTCCCACCGCCTACTTCGAAGAGCGCCTCGCCCCCAACACCCCGGTCGTCCGCGTCATGACGAACACCCCGGCTCTCGTGGACGAGGCGATGTCCGTCATCTCGGCCGGCACCCACGCCACCCCCGAGCACCTCCTCCACACCGAGGAGATCTTCGGCGGCGTGGGCAAGACGCTCCGCGTCCCCGAGTCCCAGCAGGACGCGGCCACCGCCCTCTCCGGCTCCGGCCCGGCGTACTTCTACTACCTCGTCGAGGCGATGACCGACGCCGGCATCCTCCTCGGCCTGCCCCGCGCCCAGGCCCACGACCTGATCGTCCAGGCAGCCATCGGCGCGGCCGTGATGCTCCGCGACAGCGGCGAACACCCGGTGAAGCTCCGCGAGGCAGTGACATCCCCCGCCGGCACCACCATCAACGCGATCCGCGAACTCGAGAACCACGGTGTACGAGCCGCTCTCATCGCAGCCCTGGAAGCGGCCCGCGACCGCAGCCGCGAGCTCGCCTCAGGCAACGGCTGACCCCACCTGCTCCTCCCTCCCCACCACCCGCGCGAATCCACCGCCGTGCCGTGCAGCGACACGGCGGTGCCCCACGCCGGCTCATCGGCGCCCAGCGACCACCCCACCCCCACCCCCTTCAGCCACACATCCAGATCCACCGCCCCGTAGGAGTCCGACGCCCTTCCCGCGCCGCTGCTCCACGTACTCCTTGGGCCCGTTCCCCTCGCGGCCGTTCCCCTCGTGCCCGTCCCGCAGCGGCGAATCAGGCCCAGGCGAGTCGTGCCGCACGAAGACGACCGGACACCCTCGCCTCCGTACGCGAATACACCCTGCGCCACCCGCACGAACCACTCACCCTCACCGGCCTCGCAGCCCGCGCCGTCATGTCCCCCCGTTCCCTCGCCCGCCACTTCTCAGCGACCACCGGCACCACCCCGCAGCGCCGGTTCATCACCCAGCGCCCCGCCGCCGCCCTCCTCAGCCCGCAGGCAGCAGCCCAATGGCCCGATAAGCGGCGTCCACCGTCGGCCGCGCCATCCCCCGGGCCCGCTCCGCCCCCTCCCTCAGCACCTGATCCACATAACCGGGATCGGCCGCCAGCTCCGCGTGCCGTTCCCGGACCGGCCGCAGCAGCTCGACGACAGCCTCCGCGGTGTCCTTCTTCAACGCTCCGTACGACTCGTATACACCGGCCAACTCCTCCGGGTTCCCCCTCTCGCAAGCCGCGAGCACATCCAGCAGATTCGCGACCCCGGGCTTCTCCTCCCGGTCGTACTCCACCTCGCGCCCACTGTCCGTCACGGCCCGCATGATCTTCTTCCGTGCCACCTCGGGCTCATCGAGCAGATAGACGATCCCCGCGGTGGCCGCGTGCGACTTCCCCATCTTCGAAGTCGGCTCCTGAAGGTCCATGACCCGGGCAGCCACCTCCGGACGCGTGGCCTTCGGCACCACGAAGGTGTGCCCGTACCGCTGGTTGAACCGCACCGCCAGATCCCGGGTCAGCTCCACATGCTGAGTCTGGTCGTCCCCCACCGGCACCTCATCGGTCCCGTACGCCAGGATGTCCGCCGCCATCAGCACCGGATACGTCAGCAGCGACAGCCGCACACTCTCCCCGGCCGCCCGCGCCCGCGCGCTCTTCTCCTTGTACTGGATCATCCGCCGCAGCTCGCCGTCCGTGGCCGTGCATTCCAGTACGTACGACAGCCGCGCGTGCTCATCCACATGGCTCTGCACGAATACGGTGCACAGCGCCGGATCGAGCCCGGCGGCCAGCAGCAACGTGGCGGCCTGCCGACTGAGCCGCCGTACCCGTGCCGGATCGTGTTCGACGGTCAGCGCGTGCAGGTCCACGACACAGAACAGTGCGTCGGCCCGATGCTGATCGGTCTCGGCCCACCGCCGCACGGCCCCGAGGTAGTTGCCCAGCGTCAGGTGCCCGGTCGGCTTGACCCCGCTGAAGATCCGCGTCATCTCTCTTGCCTCCTGGTAGGAGCCGCTGCCACCGGCGGCCGCCCTCCCGGAGGGAGAAACACGAACGGCCGCCGAAGCGGCGGCCGTTGAGCGCATACGTGTCTGCCGGCCGCCGTCAGGCGGCCCGCCACCCCTGGGTGTACGTACGCGAAGTCATGGCATCCACCATAGCGGCGGGGCCCTCGGTTGACAGCGGATTGACACCTACGTAGTGTTCCCCGAGTTGTCCGACGTGAGCCCCGGCCCCGGCCGGCCCCGGACAGCCATTCCGCAGTAACCACTAGAGCGAACGACAGTTGTCGTCCCGCTTTTGTGCGCATTTGCGAAATGGAGAATCCGCGTTCGAAGGAACGCTCCCGATTAGCTCGGGAGCCAGGATTCCGCTAAAGTCTCACTCGTCGGAACGGCCCAGCGGCCGGAAAGGCAAACCCCGCCGGCCGGGGATCGGGTCCGAAAGGATCTGGTAGAGTCGGAGTCGCCGGAAAGGGAAA
>NZ_JBSFTV010000086.1:0-6703 GCF_053591455.1 Streptomyces sp. NPDC003016 | reverse complement strand
TTGCCGATCAGGACCGGCCAGTCCGCCGGCCGGGGCGCCAGCCGCGCGTACAGCTCGTACATCGGTGACTGCTTCATCACCTCCGCGACCGCCGGCGCACGGCGGGCAGCCGCACCCTCCACGACGACAGGAACCGGCGTTGCACATCACGGAGTGGCTCGAGACCATCCCGGCGGTCAGCATTTACCTCCTGGTGGGGGTTGTCATCGGGCTGGAAAGTCTGGGCATTCCACTGCCGGGCGAGATCGTTCTCGTCAGCTCGGCCCTGCTCGCCTCCCAGCACGGCGACATCGACCCGTACGTCCTCGGCGCGTGCGCCACGGCGGGCGCCATCATCGGTGACTCGATCGGTTACGCGATCGGACGCAAGGGCGGCAGGCCGCTGCTCGCGAAACTGGGCCGCAAGTTCCCCAAGCACTTCGGCGAGACCAACATCGCCATGGCGGAGCGTTCCTTCGAGAAGTGGGGCATGTGGGCGGTCTTCTTCGGCCGCTTCGTCGCCCTGCTGCGGATCTTCGCGGGACCGCTCGCTGGCGTACTGCGCATGCCGTACTGGAAGTTCCTCATCGCCAACGTCTTCGGCGGCATCCTGTGGGCGGGCGGCACCACCGCCGTCATCTACTCGGTGGGTGTGGTCGCGGAGGCGTGGCTCAAGCGCTTCTCGTGGCTGGGCCTGGTGCTGGCCGTGCTGTTCGGCGTCACCTCGATGCTCGTGCTCAAGAGCCGCGCGAAGAAGGCCGCCGCCCAGGCCGAGGCCCGGTCCGCCACCCGGTCCGAGGCCCGGTCGCAGGCGGGGGAGGAGCCGGTGGCCACCGCGCCGGAGAAGGTCGCGGCGGCCGCCGACTGACGGCTTCGCCCCGCGCCTAGCCCGCGTGCGCCTCGCGGTGGTTTCTGGCCAGCTCCAGGTACATCGCGGCGTTCAGCTCGATGCCCTCGCGCTCCTCCGCCGTCAGCTCCCGCCTCACCTTGGCGGGTACGCCGGCGACCAGCGAGCCCGGGGGCACGCGCATGCCCTGCGGCACGAGCGCCTGCGCGGCGATCAGCGAACCGGCGCCGATGTGCGCGCCGTTGAGCACCGTGGCGCCCATGCCGACCAGTACGCCGTCCTCGACCGTGCACCCGTGCAGTACGGCGTTGTGCCCGACGGAGACGCGGTCGCCGACCGTGACGGGGAAGCCCGGGTCCACATGGACCGTGCAGTTGTCCTGGATGTTGCTGTCGGCGCCGAGGACGACCGGTCCGCAGTCGGCGCGCAGCACGGCGTGGTACCAGACGCTGGCGCCCGCGCCCAGCGTGACGTCCCCGATCACGACGGACGTCGGCGCGGCGAAGGCCGACGGGTCGATCCGCGGGACCTTGCCGCCGACGCCGGTGATCAAAGCCTGCTGTGCCATCGCGTGCTCCTTGGTGCCTCGTCGCTGCCCGGTCGCGCCAGGGGAACCGTAAGTGACGCCCTCGGGCCCCTGGATACCGGGTGGGACGGGGTAGGGGATGGGGCGAACATCACAGCAGGCCGCTCCGGGTCCCGGCGTCCCGCCGACTACCGTGTGCGCGTGCCGAAGAACAGAAACACGTTCTCATCGTTGTCCGCGCCGTCCACCTTGGCCGCCTGGCGCCGCCGCCTGGTGACCGGCGCCGTGCACGCCGGATGGCGCTGGGTGCAGCAGGCCGGAGCGGTCAGCGCGGAGCGCCCGGGGCGGCTGCGCTTCGGAGCGATCGGCACCGGAACCAAGCTCGCCTTCCCGCAGGGCACCGTGTTCGGCGAGGAGTGGATCCACCTCGGCGACCACTGCATCATCGGCGAGCAGGTCACCCTGACCGCCGGCATGATGCCCGGTCTCGACCTCGGCCCCGACCCGATCCTGCGGCTCGGCAACGGTGTGGTCCTCGGCCGCGGCAGCCATGTCATCGCCGATACGACGGTGACCATCGCGGACGACTGCTACTTCGGCCCGTTCGTGTACGTGACGTCCACGAACCACAGCTACGACGATCCCGACGTCCCCGTCGGCAAGCAGTGGCCCCGCATGGACCCGGTGGAGATCGGCCCCGGCTGCTGGATCGGCACCGGAGCCGTGATCCTCCCGGGTGCCCGGCTCGGCCGCAACGTCGTCGTCGCGGCGGGCGCGGTCGTACGGGGCGAGGTGCCCGACCACGCGGTGGTGGCCGGGGCGCCCGCCCGGATCGTACGCAGCTGGGACGCGGCGAAGGGCTGGCAGCCGCCGCTGCGCACGCCCGCCCCCGTACCGATCCCGGAGGGCGTCACTCCGGAGCAACTGCTGGCGCTGGCCGAGCTGGAGGCCGGGGCCGCCGAGTGAGCCGCGGCGGACGCCGGTCCGCTCACCCCGCGGCGAGCAGCACCGTGCCCACCACCGCCAGCCCGGCGCCCGCCGCCTGCACTCCGCGCAGCCGTTCCTTGAGGAGGGCGAGGGCGCACAGCGCCGTGACGACCGGGTAGAGGTTGGCCAGTACGGCGGCGACGGTGACCGGACCGGTCTGGGCGGCGATGGAGTACGTGCCGTTCGCCGCGACGTCGGCGAGACCGACGAACGCCAGAGCGGGCAGCGCGGACCGGATCACGCGCATCCCGCCGTCCTCGGGAAGGGCCCTGGCGCCGCGCCTGACCGACGCGTACAGCGCCGCGCCGCCGACCGTCACGTTGGTCACGCGCTGGACGAAGAGCGCGAGGAACAGCCCCACCAGGGTGGTGGACGCCTCGGCGATCAGGGCCAGCACCGCACCGAAGCCGACCGCCGCGACCAGCGTCAGTACGATCGCCTGCCGCTGCACCGGCGCACCGCGCAGCTGCGGACCGCTCGCCAGCACCACTCCGGCGATTGCGACCGCGATTCCGGCGAACTGGATCAGCCCGGGACGCTCTCCGAGGACCAGGCCGACCGTGACGGGCACGGCGACGCCCACCGACCCCAGCGGTGAGACGACGCCCATCGGGCCCAGCGCGAGGGCCTTGTAGAAGCACAGCATCGCGACGGGCCCGACCGCGCCCGCGGCCACCGCGAACCACAGTTGCGGCCCGGCCTCGCTCCAGCCGCCGGTCGCGACGACGACCGCGCCCAGCACCACCACGGCGATGGACTGGGACACGACGACGACGGTCAGTGCGGGCGTACGCCGGGTGAGCAGCCCGCCGCCGAAGTCGGCCAGTCCCCAGAGCAAGCTGGTGGCCAGGGCGAAGAGTGCTGTCATGACGGGGCCTCGCAGTACAGTGTGGTGAACGGGTCGGTACACCAGACCGTAGTGCAGTCCATTGAACTATGTCATCCAAAATATTGGACGGAATGTGTCGGACCTCGACCAGCTCACGCAGTCGCTCGCCCGCAACCTCAAACACTGGCGGGCCGAGCGCGGCTTCACGCTGGACGCGCTGGCCGCCCGCGCGGGCGTCAGCCGCGGCATGATCATCCAGATCGAGCAGGCGCGTACGAACCCGAGCGTCGGCACCACGGTGAAACTCGCCGACGCGCTCGGCGTCAGCATCACCACCCTGCTCGACTACGACCAGGGCAAGCAGGTCCGGCTCGTACCGCGGGAACAGGCGGTCCGCATGTGGGCCACGGACGCGGGCAGCCACACCACGCTGCTCGTCGGCACCGAGACCCGTGGCCCGCTGGAGCTGTGGGCCTGGCGGCTGGTGCCGGGCGACAGCAGCGCGTCCGACCCGCACCCCGGCGGGACCGTCGAACTGCTGCACGTCACCGCGGGCGAGCTGACCCTCGTGGTCGACGGCGAGCCGCACTCCGTGCCGGCGGGGACCTCCGCGACGTTCGAGGCGAACGTGGCGCACGCGTACCGCAACGAAGGCACCGAGACGGTCGAGATGACGATGGCCGTATCGATTCCGCCCGTACGCTGAGACGGCCAACACGTCTTCCGGGGACGGGTGTTAGCGTCTGCCCATGCGCGCACCTCTCGGAGGCTTCGACCACGCCACGCCCGCCCCCGACTGCCTCGGCCTGCTGACCGCGCCGGTCGCGGAGGCCGTGCGCACGTGGAGCAACGACGTACCCGCCGACCAGCTGATCTACGTCGACACCGACCCGGAGATCGCCGACACGGCGGCCTTCGCCGAGCACTACGGCGCCGGGCTTCTCGACGCCTCGGCGAACTGCGTGGTCGTCGCGGGCAAGCGGGGCGGCGAGAGCGCGCTGGCCGCCTGCGTGGTCCTCTCCCGTACGCGCGTGGACGTGAACGGCGCGGCCCGCAAGCACCTCGGCGCGCGCAAGGCGTCGTTCGCCCCGATGGACACGGCCGTCGGCGAGACCGGCATGGAGTACGGCGGCATCACGCCGGTCGGGCTGCCCGCCGGCTGGCCGCTGCTCGTGGACTCCGCCGTCACCGGCGTCCCGTGGGTCCTGATCGGAAGCGGCCGCCGCAGGGGCAAGCTCATCCTGCCCGGCAAGGCCTTCGCGGGGCTGCCGGGCGCGGTCGTCATCGACGGGCTCGGCGTCTGAAATCCCGTCCGGCGGCGCGTCCCGGCTCCGGCGGCGCGCTCCCGGCCCGGACGGCCGTCAGCCGAGCCGGGGGATCTCGATCGCCGGGCAGCGGTCCATGACCACGTCCAGACCGGCGGCGCGGGTGCGTTCGCAGGCGGCTTCGTCGACGACCCCGAGCTGGAACCACACCGCCTGGGCACCGACCGCCACCGCCTCGTCCGCGACGCCGCCCGCGAGGTCGCTGTTGACGAACACGTCCACGACGTCGACCGGGAACGGGATGTCGGCCAGTGACGCGTATCCCTGTTCGCCGTGGACCGGCTCGGCCTTCGGGTGGACCGGCACGATGCGCTTGCCGTAGCGCTGGAGGACCTCGGCGACGCCGTACGCCGCCCGCGACCGGTTGCCGGACAGGCCCACCACCGCCCAGGTGTCGCCGGACTGCGTGAGGATCTTGCGGATCGTTGCCGGGTCGCCGTACACGCCCTGCCTCCTGGGGTCGGAAGGTCACTTGTGGTGACCAACGGGCGACGCCCCGCGGGCATTCCCGGGGCGCCGTGCCGGTCTGCTCACCCGCGCGTTGTTGTTCAAGGTTGTACCGCTGTGTATCGTCGCGATGTGTGACTTGAAGTTTCAAGTAACTCCGACCGGCCCGACCCCACAGGAGAGCCCCTCACATGACTCCCCCCACCAGCACCCTCGGCGTCCCCGTCATCAGCGGCACCGCTGCCCGCCGCACCCCCTCGCCCCACGGCTACGACACCGGCCTGCTCGTACTCCGTCTCGCCCTCGGCCTGACCATGGCCGCGCACGGCACGCAGAAGCTCTTCGGCTGGTTCGGCGGCGGCGGGCTCGAAGGGACCGGCCAGTTCTTCACCGCGAGCCGCTACCCGGCCGGCGAGGCGATGGCGGCCGTGGCCGGTCTCACCGAGACGCTCGGCGGCCTCGGGCTCGTCCTCGGTCTGCTCACCCCGCTGGCCGGCGCGGCCCTCGTCGGCACCATGGTCAACGTGCTCGCGGTGAAGTGGGGCGGCGGCTTCTTCGCCCCCGAGGGCGTCGAGTACGAGGTGCTCCTCACGGCGGCCGCGGTCGCGCTCACGCTGACCGGTCCCGGCCGGTACGCCGCAGACCGCTTCCTGCCCGGCCTGCGCACCCACCGGCTCGCGTACGGCGCCGCCGCCGTGGCCGTCGGACTGGTGGTCGCCGTCGTCGTCCTGCTGCTCCGGAAGTAGCGCCCCTTGACCTGCGCATAGGGTGGGCCGAATGCAGGAGCAGTACCGGACCGTCGCCCGCCCGGGTGTGCACGAAGCCGAGATCAACCGATCGCGCTTCCTCTGCGCGCTCGCACCCGCCGCGACCGAGCGGGAGGCGCAGGACTTCGTCGCGCGCGTCCGCCGGGAACACCCGGCGGCGTCGCACAACTGCTACGCGTACGTCATCGGCGCGGACGCCTCCGTGCAGAAGGCGAGCGACGACGGCGAACCGGGCGGCACGGCCGGTGTACCGATGCTCCAGATGCTGATGCGGCGCGAGGTGCGGTACGCCGTCGCCGTCGTCACCCGCTACTACGGCGGCGTGAAACTCGGCGCGGGCGGGCTGATCAGGGCGTACGGCGGTGTGGTCGGCGAAGCCCTGGACGCCCTCGGCACGATCACCCGGCAGCGCTTCCGGCTCGCCACCGTCACCGTCGACCACCAGCGGGCCGGAAAGCTGGAGAACGACCTGCGGGCGACCGGACGCGCGGTGCGCGAGGTGCGGTACGCCGATGCGGTCGCGATCGAGGTCGGGCTGCCGGAGGCGGACGTCGAGCCCTTCCGCGCCTGGCTGGCCGACGCCACGGCGGGCACGGCGGGGTTCGAGCTCGGCGGAGAGGCGTACGGCGACGCCTGAGGGCGAACGCCGGCGTGCCTTTGAGCCCCGGCACGCCCCGGAGCCCCGGTGCGCCGGGCGCCGGCGTACTGCCGGACAGCCGGAGCGACCGTGACCTCGCGTGACGGACCGTCACGACGGGGTGAGGGCTCCCCTGTGCCCCGGGACTCGACCGGCCGGATCGGGGAAGCGCCACGCGAACGGCTTCGCGGGCGGTACGCTCCCGGCGCCTCAGGGGGCGCACCAGGACCCGGCGCCGGACTTCCGGGCCGCACGGCGGCGGCCCGTCGTGGATCCTGGTGCCGCTGGCGCAGGCGCTGGTGGGTGTGCCCTTCGTCGTACGGACCATGCTGCCCGTCCTGCGGGCGGTCGACGGGCGG
>NZ_JBSFTV010000085.1:0-8925 GCF_053591455.1 Streptomyces sp. NPDC003016 | reverse complement strand
GGAAGTGGGGCGACTTCTCGGCGCAGCGGACGGTGGTGACGCGCTGACCGGCGCCACCGGGGAGCGGCAGGCTCGCCCCGGGGCGAGCCGCTCCGCCTTCACACGTCTTCACACGTCTTGACGAGTACGCCGTGAACCGTGACCTCCGAGTCGGCTCCACGAAGGTGGGTACCGGTCAGCGGTAAGCCGGGCGATCCGAACGGAGAGAGCCGGTCATGACACACCCCGACAACGCGCTCCACATCCACTTCGTCGGCAACGCCACCGTCCTGCTGCGCTACGGCGAGCTGACACTCGTCACGGACCCGAACTTCCTGCACCGCGGCCAGCACGCCTACCTCGGATACGGCCTGGTCAGCCGCCGCCTCACCGAACCGGACATCGACGTGTACCGGCTCCCCCGCCTCGACGGCGTGATCCTGTCCCACCTTCACGGCGACCACTGGGACAGAACCGCCCGGCGTCATCTGGACCGTTCACTGCCCGTCCTCAGCACACCGCACGCCAGTCGCCGGCTGAAGGGCCTCCACGGATTCCACCACGCCGTCGGGCTGCGCGCGTGGCAGGACCACACCCTCACCCGCAAAGACACCCGGGTGCGGGTGACCGCTCTGCCGGGCCGCCATGCCGGCAACCCGCTGCTGCGCCGCCTGCTGCCGCCGGTGATGGGCAGCATGCTGGAATTCGGGCCCGCCCGGGGGCCCGTACGGCTCCGGCTGTACGTGTCGGGCGACACCCTGCTGTTCGACGGCCTGGAGGAGATCGGCCGCCGTTACCCCGACATGGACCTGGCGGTGCTGCACCTCGGCGGTACGCGGCTGCCCGGCGGCCTGGTGGTGACGATGGACGGCGCGCAAGGTGCGGAGCTGGCCCGGCGTCTGCGCCCCCGCCTGGTCATGCCGGTGCACTACGGCGACTACACGGTGATGAAGTCGCCGCTGTCCCACTTCCTCGCCGAAGCCGAAGCACGCGGGCTGGCGGACCGGATCGTCCACTGCCACCACGGCCGGCAGGCGGTGATCACTCCGGACGGAGCCCCTCCCACGGTCCTGTCCTGACCGCGTGTCCCGGGCGCGCCGACCCGGGGGCGGGAAGTGCCGGCGTCATCGTTCTCCTCGCGGTACGCGTCCCCCGCCGCACCACCGGACGCCGGTCCCGCCCGCCGGGTGAGCCCGGGGCGGGCCCAGCGCTGGCAGGCGCGTCACGGATCGGCCGGCGGACCGGCGACCGCCACCTGGGCGGGGCGCAGGAGCTGGTCGCCGACCCGGTACCCCGGGCGCAGGACCGCGGTGCAGGTCGAGCGTTCGGCCCGGTCGGTACAGCGGTACGAGACGGCCTCGTGCACGAGCGGGTCGAAGGGGTCGCCCACGGTGCCGAAGCGCTGCAGGCCCAGCGCCGCCAGCTCGGTCTGCAGCGCCTGGGAGACACGCTCGAAGCCGCCGGTCACCTCGCCCTGCTCGGCGGCGCCGGCGAGGGCGTCGAGCACGGGCAGGAGCCGGCCGAGCACATTGGCCAAGGCGATCTCGCGGACCGCCAGGCGATCGCGGCGTACCCGCTTGCGGTAGTTGTCGTACTCGGCCTTCAGCCGTTGCAGGTCGGCCGTGAGTTCCCGCAGTTCCGCGTGGAGTTCCTCCTCCCGGGACGGACGGGGAGCCCCGGACCCGGCCCCGTCCCCGGCGCGGGCCGAAAGCGTGGCCGGGGGGCCGTCCCGGCCGCCGTCCCGGACGATCTCCAGCGACGCGCCGGGGCGGCCCCGGACGTCGGTCGGGCGGCTCATCCCGCGCCTCCCCGCTGCCTGTCCTCGTCGACGATCTCGGCGTCGACGACGTCGTCGTCCGCCGTGGCCTGTCCGGCGCCCGCACCGTCGCCCCCGGCGGCCCGGGCGCCCTCGGCGTTGGCGTACATGGCCTGGCCCAGCTTCTGGGAGACGGCCGCGACCTTCTCCGTCGCCGTGCGGATCTCAGCCGTGTCCTCGCCCTCGAGCTTCTCCCTCAGCTCGCCGACGGCGGTCTCGACCTCGGTCTTCACATCACCCGGAACCTTGTCCTCGTTGTCCTTGAGGAACTTCTCCGTCTGGTGGACGAGCTGCTCGGCACGGTTGCGGGTCTCGGCCGTCTCGCGGCGCCTGTGGTCCTCCTCCGCGTGCTGCTCGGCCTCGCGGACCATCCGGTCGATGTCGTCCTTCGGCAGCGAGGAGCCGCCGGTGACGGTCATCCGCTGCTCCTTGCCGGTGCCGAGGTCCTTGGCCGTCACGTGCATGATGCCGTTGGCGTCGATGTCGAAGGCGACCTCGATCTGCGGGACCCCGCGCGGGGCCGGCGGCAGACCGGTCAGCTCGAACATGCCGAGCTTCTTGTTGTACGCCGCGATCTCGCGCTCGCCCTGGAAGACCTGGATCTGCACGGACGGCTGGTTGTCCTCGGCCGTCGTGAAGGTCTCGGAGCGCTTGGTCGGGATCGTGGTGTTGCGCTCGATGAGCTTGGTCATGATGCCGCCCTTGGTCTCGATACCGAGGGACAGCGGCGTGACGTCGAGCAGGAGAACGTCCTTGACCTCACCCTTGAGGACACCGGCCTGGAGCGAGGCGCCGATGGCGACGACCTCGTCCGGGTTCACACCCTTGTGCGGATCCTTGCCGGTGAGCTCCCTGACCAGATCGGTCACGGCCGGCATACGGGTCGAGCCGCCGACCATGATCACATGGTCGATGTCGGAGACCTCGATCTTCGCGTCCTTGACCGCGTTGTGGAACGGGGCCTTGCAGCGGTCCAGGAGGTCGGCGGTCAGCTGCTGGAACTGCGAGCGGGTGAGCTTCTCGTCCAGGTGCAGCGGCCCCTCGGCCGACGCGCTCAGGTACGGCAGGTTGATGTTGGTCTCGGTCGCGGCCGACAGCTCGATCTTGGCCCGCTCGGCGGCCTCGCGCAGCCGTTGCGTGGCCATCTTGTCCTTGGACAGGTCGATGCCGTACGCGTTCTTGAACTGCTTGGCCAGGTGGTCCACGATCCGCTGGTCCCAGTCGTCGCCGCCCAGGTGCGTGTCGCCGTTGGTGGCCTTCACCTCGACGACGCCGTCGCCGATCTCCAGCAGCGAGACGTCGAACGTGCCGCCACCGAGGTCGAAGACGAGGATCGTCTGGTCGTTCTCCTTGTCCAGGCCGTACGCGAGCGCCGCGGCCGTCGGCTCGTTGATGATCCGCAGCACCTTGAGGCCCGCGATCTCGCCGGCCTCCTTCGTCGCGGTGCGCTGGGAGTCGTTGAAGTACGCCGGGACGGTGATGACGGCGTCCGTCACCCCCTCGCCCAGGTACGCCTCGGCGTCGCGCTTGAGCTTCTGCAGAACGCGTGCGGAGATCTCCTGCGCGGTGTAGCGCTTGCCGTCGATGTCCCCGGTGTCGGGGAACCGCCACCGCGCCTCGCCCATGTGGCGCTTGACCGACCGCGCGGTGCGCTCGATGTTGGTCACGGCCTGCCGCTTGGCGATCTCGCCCACCAGCACATCGCCGCTCTTCGCGAAACCGACCACCGAGGGGGTCGTCCGGGTGCCCTCGGTGTTGGTGATGACCGTGGGCTCGCCGCCCTCCAGCACGCAGACCACCGAGTTCGTCGTACCGAGGTCGATACCCACTGCACGTGCCATTGCCTTCTCCTCACCCTGCGTCCCACTTCCACCACAGGTCCCAGACCGTGGGCGGGTACGGACGCGGTGTGCCGGGTCCGTCGTACGGCGCGGCCACCCGGGTGGGACCCGCCCATATCAGCGCGCCGCGCCCCGGCGGACTCTTCGGTGGGCTCTTCGGCCCCCTCGTCCCGAGCCGGGAGTCGTATGCGGCGCGGAGGACGGGATCGCGCAGCGTGCCGTAGGCGGCCACGACATCGGTGAACCGGCCGTCCACCGCCGGCTCGCCGGAGCCGGGAGCAGTGCCGGGGTTGGTGTCGGGGCTGGCGTCGGGGTGCAGCGCGCGTACCAGCCTGCGGTAGGCCGAAGCGATCTGCCCGGCCGAAGCGGTCGGCTCCACGCCGAGCACCGCGTAGTGGTCACGCTGACCGCCAGAGATCTTCCGCCCTGCCACTGCGCTCACCTCCCGACCGCTCTGACCTGCGGATACGGAGGAAACCTCTTCAAAACCTGAATAGAACGCGCCGACGAAAATGTCAAGGAGGCCCGGTTCCGGCAACGACGTGTTCCGGCAACGGCGCCTTTCGGCAAGGCGTGCCGCTCAAGGCCCACCCGTGAGTGGATATATGAGACGCCCATCAGGCGGTCCTGTGCGGCCGAGACGCTCCGGGTGCCGTGTCCTGGCCGCCGCCACCGGCTGGCGCTGGGCCCAGGTGCGCTCGCGGTCACGCCGTCCGCGTCAGCCGTCCAGCGTGTGCGCGACGCACGCCGTGCCGGTCTCGGTAAGGCAAAAGGGTCATATCGATACGGTGACCCGCGGAGGGGTACCCGCCGCGCATGAACGAGACCAGGCCTCTGGCCGTCGTCACCGGTGCCTCCAGCGGAATCGGTTTCGAGCTGGCCAAGCAATTCGCCGAAAACGGGTTCGACCTCGTGCTGGCCGCTGAAGACCTTGGACTCGGCATCGCCGCGGACGAAGTACGGGCCCATGGAGCCGGCGTGCACACCGTGCGGACCGATCTGACCGCACCGGACGGGGTCGAACGGCTGCTGGACGCCGTCGCGGCGACCGGGCGGCCCGTCGCCGCCGCCGCGCTCAACGCCGGTGTCGGGCGGGGCGGGGCCTTCCTCGATACGGACCTCGCCGACGAGCTGCGCGTCATCGACCTGAACATCACCTCCACCGTGCGGCTGGCGAAGGGGCTGCTGCCGGACATGGTCGCTCGCGGCGAGGGGAGGCTCCTGTTCATGTCGTCCGTCGCCGCGACGGTGCCCGGCGCGTTCCAGGCCGTGTACAACGCCTCCAAGTCCTTCGTCCAGTCGTTCGCCCAGGCGCTGCGGAACGAACTCGAGGACACCGGAGTGACGGTCACCTCGGTCATGCCCGGCGTGACCGAGACGCACTTCTTCCACCGCGCCGGCATGGAGGACACCCGGATCGGGCGGCAGAAGAAGGACGACCCCGAACAGGTGGCGAGGCAGGGCTTCGAGGCGCTGATGGCCGGCAGGAAGAAGGCCGTGGCGGGCTCGGTGAAGACCAAGGCGCAAGCCGTCGTGAGCAGGGTCGTCCCCGACAGCGTCAAGGCGGCCGCACACCGGAAGGCGGCGGAACCCGGTTCCGGCGGAGAGAAGTGAGCGCCGCGGCGTGGCTCACGGGTGCGGTTCGCGGGTGCGGTTACGGCACGCGGTTACGGCAGGGGCGTGCCTCCGGTGGCGTTGACGATCTCGGCCGTGATGTAGCTCGCCTGCGGGGAGGCGAGGAACACGTAGGCCGGGGCCATTTCGGCCGGCTGCGCCGGGCGGCCCAGCGGTGACTGCTTCCCGAACTCCGTGGTGTCCGGCATGGTCGCCGGAATCAGCGGGGTCCAGACCGGGCCGGGGGCGACGGCGTTGACGCGGATGCCGCTGGACGCCACCATCTGCGCCAGTCCCTGGGTGAAGGCGACGATGGCCGACTTCGTCATGGCGTAGTCGAGCAGATGGGGGCTGGGCTTGTACGCCTGGACGGAGGCGGAGTTGATGATGGAGCCGCCCTCGGGGATGTGGGGGAGGGCCATCTTCGACAGCCAGAACATGCCGTAGAGATTGGTCTTCATGACCCGGTCGAACTGCTCGGTGGTGATGGAGCCGATCCCGTCCGGCTGGGACATCTGGTAGGCGGCGTTGTTCACCAGGATGTTGATCCGGCCGAATTCCGCGACCGCCCGGTCGACGAGCGCACGGCACTGCTCCTCGTCCCGGATGTCGCAGCTCACCGCGACGGCCCTGCGGCCCGCTTTCTCGACGAGCTGTGAGGTGGTCGCGGCGTCCTGCTCCTCCTCCGGGAGATACGTGAGCAGGACGTCGGCGCCCTCACGCGCGAAGGCCAGGCACACCGCCCGCCCGATCCCCGAGTCTCCGCCGGTCACCACCGCCGCCATGCCCTCCAGGAGCCCGCTTCCCCGGTAGGAGTCCTCGCCGTGGTCGGGCGGGGGGTCCATCGGACCCGTCCAGCCGGGGTGCGCCTGCTCCTGGTCCGGGAGCTTCGGCTGGGGATGCTTTGTGACGGGGTTTTCGGTCTCGCGGCTCTCTTCACTCATGACGTTCTCCCGGTGGGGGTGGGTTTTGACCATCCTTGCGTTCCCCGAAGCGGGATTTTCGAACCTGGGGACAAGGAACTGATGGGCTTGTCATGTGCATTGACATGAGCGTTACCCGCTGCTTCATTGATGCTGCACCGTGACTGGGAGCGCTCCCACCCGCTACCCCGCACTCCGCCGACAGGGAGACCGCACGTGACGCAGCAGGACCGTAGAAGGAAACGAAGAGGGCCGGCGGCCAGGGCCGCGACCACCGCCACCGACGGCGCGGGGATGGGGCAGCCGCCGCAGGCGGCGCCCGCCGGTTACCCGGACTCGCACCTCGACGCGTTCCTGTGGGTCAAGCCGCCCGGCGAGTCGGACGGCGCGAGCAAGGACATCCCGAACGACGAGGGCAAGCGCCAGGACCCGATGTGCGACCCGGCGTACACGGCTCCCGCCGCCGGCAACAGCAAGACCGGCGCGCTGCCCGATGCTCCGCTGGCCGGCCACTGGTTCCACCACCAGTTCGAGATGCTGGTGAAGAACGCCTACCCGGCCGTTCCCACCGACGGCGGTGGCGGTGACCCGGACCCGACGGACACGACCGCGCCGACCGCGCCCACTGCCCTGAGCAGTACGGCGAAGACGGCGAGCAGTGTGTCGCTGTCGTGGAGCGCGTCGACGGACAACGTGCGCGTGGCGGGGTACGACGTGTACCGGGGCACGGCGAAGGTGAACACGACGCCGGTGTCCGGTACGTCGTTCACGGACACCGGCCTCTCGCCCTCGACCGCGTACAGCTACACCGTGCGGGCGCGGGACGCGGCGGGCAACGTGTCGGCGCCGTCGGCGGCGCTGAGTGTGACGAACGGGGCCGGAGACGGTGGTGGTGGCGGCCCGTCGGGCGCGCTGAAGGTCCGCTACAAGAACAACGACGGCTCGGCCACGGACAACTCCGTCCGCCCGGGTCTCCAGGTCGTCAACACCGGATCCGCCTCGGTCGGCGCGTTCTGCGACTACGCGGCGCTGGGCTGCTCACGGGTGAAGCTGCGGGTCGTCGCGCTGACCACCCCGGTCGCCGGTGCGGACGCCTACCTGGAGGTGACCTTCTCCGGCGGCTCGCTGGCGGCCGGCAAAGGCACCGGTGACATCCAGGTGCGGATGAGCAAGTCGGACTGGTCGAACTTCGACGAGGCCGACGACTACAGCCGCTCGGCGGCCACCGCGTACACCGATGCTCCGGCAGTCCCGGCGTACACCGGCACCACCCTCGCCTGGGGGATCCCGCCGGCCTGACCGGCGCACGCCGGTCCTCACCACCCCCTGACCCCTGTCCGCCCGGCCGGGCGCCGTACCGCCGGGCGGACAGGCCCCTGTGCACCGCACTCCCGGAAGGACCGGAAAGGCGCGGAAGGAGAAACACCAGGAAAGTCATACGGTCCTCCAACCCGGCCGTCGCGCACGGGGCGATGATGCGGCCCGGCAGCCGTACCTTCCTGTGCTGGAAGGACGGACTCACCCCGCAGGGCAACATCGACTCCGAGAACCCCGCGTGCGACGCCGCTGTGACCCGGAGCGGTGACAACTCGCCCTACAACTGGCTCCCGGTGCTCCGCTCCGACGGCGGCGGGCACACGGAGGGGTTCATCCCGGACGGAAAGCCGTGCAGCGGCGGCAACCCCGTCTACTCCGGTTTCGACCTGCCGCGCGAGGACTGGCCGCTCACCCGTCCGACCTCGGGCGGCCGGCTCGACTTCTCTGCAACGCCTGGGCCGCGCACCCGGGCTGGTTGCACCTGTACGTCACCAAGGACGGTTACGACCCGTCCCAGCCGCTGGGCTGGGACGACCTGGAGGACCAGCCGTTCCTGACCGTCGACCACCCGAAGGTCACCGGCCAGGTGGGCACGCTGGAGGGCCAGTACAAGTGGACCGGGGCCCTGCCGGCGCCCAAGACCGGCAAGCACGTCATCTACTCGGTGTGGCAGCACTCGGACAGCCAGGAGACCTTCCACGGCTGCTCGGACGTGGTGTTCGACGGTGGCAACGGTGAGATGGCGGGCGTCGGCGACACCGGCGGTACACCCGGCCCCGGCCCGACGCCCACACTCACCCCGACCCCGACCCCTGTTCCTGTCGGGACGTGCAGTGCCACGCAGCGCGTCGTCAACGCCTGGAACGGCGGCTACCGGACCGCGGTGACCGTGAAGAAGAACACGGGCACCGCGCCCGTCCCGTCCTGGATCGTCCACGCCACTCTGCCGGACGGCCAGCGCGTCGACACGGTGTGGAACGGCACGCTCGGGGGCAGCGGCACCGCGATCACCGTCTCCAACGCCGCCTGGAACGGTTCCCTCTCGCCCGGAGCCACCACGGCGTACGGCTTCACGGTGACGGGCGGGGCCCCGCCGGGCACCCCGCAGATCAGCTGCATGGTGCACCACCAGCCGGCAGGAGAGCCGGCACGAGCAGCCGGTACGAAGAGGCCGCTCCGCCCACTCGGTGGGCGGAGCGGCCTCCGTGCGTCGGTCTGTCGCCCTGTCCTTGGCGCAGCCGGTCAGGCCACGGTGCACGCGGTTCCGTTGAGGGTGAACTGCGTCGGCTTGGTGAAGGTCCCCGTGTAGGTGCCCTGGAAGCCGAAGGGCTGGCTGCCGTCCGGCGTGATCAGTGCGTTGGAGGCGGTGTTCGTCGCGGTCACCGTCCCGGAGGACGGGCTGACGGTGGCGTTCCAGGCGTTGGTGAGGGTCTGT
>NZ_JBSFTV010000084.1:0-8962 GCF_053591455.1 Streptomyces sp. NPDC003016 | reverse complement strand
CTGGTCCACCGGCTGCTCCAGCAGGGCGCCCCCGCGGACCGGCAGCGCCGCGCCCTCGCCGAGGGGCTGCCCTCCCTGATCGACCTGATCACCACACAGAGCACCACACCCTGACCGACCGGACGGCCGACGGGGTGGCGCGGCGCCCCGGCCGGGCCTGAACCGCTCAGCCGTTGAGGTGGCGTTCCATCCAGTCGGCGGCGGCGCGACGGAACAGCCGTCGGTTGTCCGCCCGCAAGAACTCGTGCCCTTCGTTCCTCAACAGCAGCAGCTCCGAGGGGACGCCGTGCTCGCGTGCCGCTCGTACCACCTGCTCCGACTCGCCGGGCGGGACGTTCGTGTCGTGCTCACCGTGGACCGCCAGCAGCGGAACCCGCAGCGCGTCGATGCGGCTCATGGGGGACAGCGCGTGCAGGAGTTCCCGGTCGTGTTCGGGATGGCCGTACTTGGCCGCGGCCGACTCCGCGATCCACGGCTCGGTCCCGGCGAAGAAGGTCGCGAAGTCCGACATGCCGCAGACAGCGACGCCGGTGCGGAACAGGTCCGGGTGCCACACCAGGGACGCGAGCACCAGATAGCCGCCGTACGAGCGTCCCATCACGGCCAGCCGTGTGGGATCGGCGAGTCCGGCCGTGACGACGTGCGCGGCGCAGTCGGCGACGTCGTCGATCGCCGCGAACCGTCCGGTGCCCAGGTCCGCGTCCACGAAGGAGCGGCCCCAGCCCGACGAACCCCGGACATCGGGCGCGAAGACGTCCAGTCCACGGCCGAGCAGTTCGTGGTAGAGCGGACTGAAGACCGGCCGTTCCTGCTCCTCCGGCCCGCCGTGCAGGTGGATCACGCAGGGTGCCGGTCCGCCGGTGTCGCGGGCCGCCGCCCGGTAGTACCAGCCGCCGAGCGGCAGGCCGTCGCGGGCGCGCAGGCGCACCGGCCGGGGACGGACCGGTGGGCGGCCCGGTGGTACGGCGTCCTCGTCCCGCGCCGACCAGCCCGTGCGCACGGGGGGCAGCAAAGACGCGCCGTCGGGAAGCCGCCACACGCCCGGCCGGCGCTGGGAGCCGGAGAGCGCGAGGAACATGCCGCCCGGCCCGGTCGAGGCGATGCGCGTCACCACCTCGTGCGGCAGCGGTACGGCAACGGCCTGCGGCGGGGGCGCGCCGCTGTCCTGCCCCGCGGTGGGGAGGGTGAGGACTTCCAGCTCGCTCGCGCCGTGCACGTTCCAGGCGAGGACGGCCGACCCACCGTCGTCGGAGACGGTCAGCAGCTCGAGGCCCGCGGCGTCACGCTCGGCCACCACATCGAGGCCGAGACACTCGCCCCCGGCGCCCAGCGTGGCGGCCAGGAGGGCCGGGAACTCGCGGTCGGCGTCGCTGCGCAGCCACAGGGTGCGCCCGTCGGGCGAGAACCGGCCGATCCACGGATCGCCGTCGGCCACCGGCACCGCGCACGTCGTCCGCGCGTCGGTGGTGCGCACCACCATCGCTTCACGCCGCCCGCGTGGGCCACGGCGCAGGAGCGCGAAACGGCCGTCGGCGCTGATGTCGCACACCCGCAGGGTGGCGGCGCCGGCCTCGGTGGCCAGCAGGACGGGCGAGCCCGCTCCCTCGGGATCGATGAGGTACGCGGCCAGCCCGCCGCTCGTCACCTCGCTGCCCGGGGGGCGCCCGGTCGTCGACGCGGCCGTCCCCGGACGCGGACCGGGCCCCGCGTGGTCCCGGTTCCCGCCGCCGAGCAGGGTGGCGTGGCCGTCCCGGTCGGCCCAGCCCGCGGGGAGCGCCGCGAGCTGCGCGTCGGCGCGGAATTCGCCGTGGGTGTGGCCGGCCGTACCGGGCCCCGCGGCCACGGCGGCCACCGCGTCCACGGCGGCCGGTTCGGCGACGGTGACGGCCAGGGCCGAGCCGTCGCGCGTCCAGCGGCCCAGCTGGGCGAACTGGCCCGGCTCGGCGCCGGCGAGCACCCGGCGGCCGGTGCCGTCGGGGCGTACGCACAGCACTCGGGTGTGCTCACCGCCTCCCGGAGCGGTGGTGTACGCGATCCAGCGGCCGTCGGGTGACCAGGAGACCTCCGTCACCGGGTCCGGATCGGCGTCCAGGAGGTGGGCGGCGCTGCCGTCGGCGGCCGCTGACCACAGCTGCGGTACGCCGGCCCGGTCGCAGATGAAGGCCACCTGCGCGCCCGTGGGGTCCGCCGACGGATACCAGCAGCCGTGGGCCACCAGGGGTGTCGGAGTGTCCCGGGCTCCCGGGGCGTCCGGCAGGGGCATCACCGCCGGGGCCGAGGCCGCGGTCGGAGGGCGGCCCGGCGAGAACCGGCCCGGCGTGCCCGGGAACGTCGCCGTAGGCGTGGTCGCGGAGGGGGCGGACGAGGGGGGAACCCTCCCCGGCTCCCGCGGCCGCCGCTCGCCGATCACCTGATTCCGTGCGTCTGCAGCCATATTTCCAGCAGAGCCACCTGCCACAGGGCGTTGGCTCCCCGTTTGGTCCGGTGCGCGTCGGGCGCTGCCAGGAGTTCGGCGACGTACGGCTCGCGGAAGACGCCCCGCTGCCGGGCTTCGGGAGCGGACAGGGCTTCCCGCACGCGTTCGAGTACCGGCCCGGCCATGTGGCGGATCGCCGGGACCGGGAAGTAGCCCTTGGGGCGGTCGACGACTTCGCGGGGCAGGACCTGACGGCCGGCGTCCTTCAGCACTCCCTTGCCCCCTTGCGCGAGCTTCAGCTCCGGCGGGCACGCGGCGGCCAGTTCGACCAGTTCGTGGTCGAGGAACGGCACCCGGGCCTCCAGGCCCCAGGCCATGGTCATGTTGTCCACCCGCTTGACCGGGTCGTCGACCATCATGACGTGGACGTCCAGCCGAAGCGCCGCGTCGAGCGCGGTCTCGGCGCCGTCGACCGCCATGTGGGCCCGGACGAAGTCGCCGGAGGCGTCATGGTCGACCAGCATGTGCGGCTGGAGCATCCGGGCCAGGTCGGCGTGCGGCCGGTCGAAGTACACGTCGGCGTACGTCTCGGGCTCCTGCTCGCGCTCGACGGCGGCCATCGCCGGATACCAGTGGTAGCCGGCGAAGATCTCGTCCGCGCCCTGTCCGCTCTGGACGACGGTGAGCTCTTTGGCGACCTGCTCCGACAGCATGTGGAAGGCGACCGTGTCATGGCTGACCATCGGCTCGCTCATGGCCTCCACCGCCCCGTCCAGTCCGGTCGACACGCGGTCGGAGGGGATCATGAGCTGGTGGTGGTCCGTGGCGAACCGCTTCGCCACGAGGTCCGAGTAGCTGAACTCGTCGCCCTCCTCACCGTTCTCCGACTCGAACCCCACGCTGAAGGTCGACAGGTCGGTCTGCCCCTCTTCGGCCAGCAGGGCCACGATCAGGCTCGAGTCCAGGCCGCCCGACAGCAGTACACCCACCGGCACGTCCGCGACCATCCGGCGGCGTACGGCCGTGCGGAGCGCGTCCAGCACCGCGTCCCGCCAGTCGGCCGCGTCCATGCCGGCGTACGCGGACCTGCGGGTGTACGACGGCTGCCAGTAGCGGTGCTCCTGGTACCGGCCGTCCCGCTCCACGACCCGCACGGTGGCCGGGGCAAGCTTGCGCACCCCGGCGAGCACGGTCCGCGGCGCGGCCACTGTGGCGTGCCAGCTCAGGTACTGGTGCACCGCCACCGGGTCGAGGGAGGTGTCCACCCCGCCGCCCGCGAGCAGCGCCGGCAGGGAGGAGGCGAACCGCAGGCGGTCCGCCCCCTCGGTCAGGTACAGCGGTTTGATGCCCAGGCGGTCGCGGGCCAGCACCAGGCGGCCGGTGTCGTGTTCGGCGATGGCGAAAGCGAACATCCCGAAGAGGTGTTCGACGCAACCGGTGCCCCACTGCCGGTAGGCCTTGAGCAGCACTTCGGTGTCCGAGGTGGAGAAGAAGCGGTGCCCGAGGCCCTCCAGCTTCCTACGGAGCTCCTGGTAGTTGTAGATGCAGCCGTTGAAGACGCCGGTGAGCCCGCTCTGCGCATCGGTCATGGGCTGGGCCCCGCGCTCGGACAGGTCGATGATCTTCAGCCGGCGATGCCCCAGAGCCACCGCGCCCTGCGACCACATCCCCCGCCCGTCGGGACCGCGCGTCGCCAGCCGGTCAGTCATGCGTTCGACCGCTGCGACGTCGGGCCGCCCGCCGTCGAACCTGATCTCTCCGCTCAGCCCGCACATGCCGCACCTCCGCGGTGGCCGGCCACAGGGACTCCCGGCAGCAGGATCCCCCTCGTCAGATCGGCGGTGTCGAGTTCCTCCGCCCCTGCAGTAACACTCACGGCTTCTCCTCACAGACAATTCCGTCGGACCCACTGCCGCGCTGCCCCGTCGCGGTACCGGTGGTTCGCTGACAGGTCGTCGCTGTGGTCTGCGGGTTCCCCGCGAGATACCACATATGCCCCACCGGTCACATCCGCCCGTCCGGTGGGCCCGGGAGCCCCGCCGTCACGGCGGGACCGGACGCAGAAGGAACAGGGCCGTGTCGTCCCTGCGGTCGCCCGACGGCCGTGCGTGCCGCACGAGGCCGTCGGCGAGGGCTTCGAGGTCGTGGTCCCCGGCGCTGAGGACTTCGGCGAGGTCCGCGGTCGCCTCCTCGATGTCGGTGCCCGGTGTTTCGACCAGGCCGTCGGTGAACAGGGCCAGGACGGCGCCGGGCGGCAGGGCTACATCGACCGCCTGGTAGTCCGCCGCGGGGTCGATGCCGAGGAGGAGTCCGGGCGGCAGGGCGGGGCTTTCGGTGCGCCCTCCCGGGTGGCGCAGGAGCGGCAGCGGATGGCCCGCGGTCGCCAGGCAGGCACGCCGGCGGGCGAGATCGAGCTGGACGTACAGGCAACTGGTGAACAGTCCCGGATTCAGGTCGGTGAGAAGGCGGTTGGTCCGCGCGAGAACGTCGTCGGGGGACGCGCCGGCGATGGCGTGGGCCCGCACGGCGGTACGGACCTGCCCCATCAGGGCGGCCGCGGTGACGCTGTGCCCCTGGACGTCTCCGATGACCGCGGCGGCCGTGGTGTCGTCGAGGCGGATCAGGTCGTAGAAGTCGCCCCCGACGTCCATGCCGCGGGTGGCGGGCAGGTAACGGGCCGCCGCCTGCAGACCGGGGAGCTCCGGCAGGGTCTGGGGCAGCAGGCTCTCCTGGAGGCTGCGGGCGAGTCCGCTCTTGGTGTCGTACAGATGAGCGCGGTCCAGTGCCTGGGCGGCCAGCCCGCCGAACGCCGTCAGCAGGGCGCGTTCGTCGTGCCCGAAGACGTGGGGGCGCGCATAGGCCAGTACGCAGCAGCCGATCGGGCGTCCCGAGGCGAGGAGGGGCAGAAAGGCCCAGGCGTTGTTGCCGTCGTCGGCCATGGAGCCGGGAAAGGCGTCGCCGAGTTCGCGGCGGGAGGCGAAGAAGGCCGGCTCGCCCGTTTCCACCACGCGTCCGCCAGGGCTGTCCGGCGTCAGTGCGGCCCCGTCGAAATGCGCCACCCCCCGCGAGCTGTAGCCGTGATGACCTCGCACACGGAGCCTTCCCGCCTGTGCGGCGAGCAGTACGACGGCCTGGGCACCGAAGCTGGGTGCGATCTGGCCGACCACCAGCCGGATCACATCGGGCACGCTGAGGGCCTCGGTCAGTGCGGCGGCGAGATGGGCCAGCTGGTACAGCACCCCCGCGCCGGTCGGCCCCGTCTCCGTCCGCGGGACTGCGGTCTGCGCCGGCGCGGGTAGGTGCGCGCCCGCGGCGACGCCCGTGGCGACACGGGAGCGGGTGATGCGGACGCTGATGCCCCGGGCATCGGGATAGAGCGCGAAGGACAGCCACAGGCCGTCCGGGCGCCGGACGGTGAAGGATGTGGGATGACGGCTCATCACCGCCGATCGGTAGCGGTCCTCGAACACGGGGTCGTCCAGCCAGGGCAGGGTCTCCCAGGGGCGCGCCCCCAGCAGGGTCGGGACGTCACTGCCGACCAGCGCCGCGCCGACCGGGGTGATGAACGTGATCCTGCCGTCGAGGTCGAGCGCGCAACCGCCCTCCGGGAGCCGCTCGGCGAAGTCCACCGCCGCCACCGCCTCGGTCTGCGTGACCGCTCGCCGCCGCGGCACCGGCATGATCCGCGGTCCGGTCTCCGGCAGGACCGGACGGCCGCTGTCGGCGGCGCGGCGCAGAGCCGCGCCGACATAGCCGCATGCCTTCTGGATCGCCCGTTGCCGCTCCCGCTCGATCACCGGGGGGTGGGATCCCGGCCACAGCAGCAGCAGTCCGCCCCAGGTCCGCTGCGCGCTGAGCGCCGGGGCGGCGGCGAGGGCGAACGCGTACGGCAGCGCGAGGCCGAGGCGGGGATAGCGGCGGGCCAGCTCCCCCTCGGCCCCCACCCACACCAGCCGGCCTTCCCGCACCGCTTGGGCCAGTGGGCCCGAGGCCGACATCCCGACCTTGGCCCAGGGCATCGCCAGTTTGGACGGCACTCCGGCGAGGACAGCGGCGGAGAGCACCTGGTCGTCCGACGACAGTACGTAGATCCCGCCGCCGTACGCCCCGGTCTCGCGCAGCGCCCGGGAGAGCAGCCGGTCCAGCACTTCCGGCGCCCCGGCCTCCTCCTCCGGCGAAGCCATGTCCTACTCCCCTGTGTCCCCTGTTCGCCTGCACGGCCGCATACGGCTACGGCTACGGCCCCTGTGGGCATGCCGCGAAGCCTCACGCCTCATGAGTCCGCCCTTTCAGCATGCGGAAAATAACACCGTATACGGACATTACGCCCATCTCGTAGTGGTACGCCCGCGCGAACTCCCCGAGGCCGCGCTCCGCCGCCTTCCCGCCGGTGCCGCACGTGACCGTCGGCCCCGCCTGCCCGCACACCGGTTCCGGCGCATCACGGACCATCCCGTACGACCGCCGCCGCCGCGCCGATAGCCTGACGGCGTGAAACGGATGCAGCGGATCGCCGGCGCGGTCGTCGGCTCGGCAGTGGGTGACGCGCTGGGAGGCCCCTTCGAGTTCGGCCCCGCCGGAGCGTTCTCCGCGCGGTTCCCGGCGCACCGTGCCGACGACGAGATGTGCGGAGGCGGCGGCTGGGACCCCGGCGAGGCCACGGACGACACGCAGATGGCCGTCCTGGTGGCGGAGTCGCTGCTGGAACGGAACGGCCTGGACCTGCCGGACCTCTTCGCGCGCTTCCAGAACTGGGCCGCGTCACAGCCCAAGGACATCGGTCTGCAGACCGAGGACGTGCTCACCAACGGCATGCCCTGGGACATGGCCGCCGCAGTCCACTTCCAGGTCGACCAGCACGCCGCGGGCAACGGTTCCTTGATGCGGGCAGCCACCTCCGCGGTCTACTGCGCACCGGGCGGACAGCAGGCCACGATGGACGCCGCCCGTCGCATCGCCGCCCTGACCCACGGCGACCGCGCCGCCTGGGAGGGAACGGCCGTCTTCCACGAACTCGTACGGGTCGCGCTGGAGGGCGCCGAGCCCCTCGGCGCCCTCCCCGGCGTCCTGGACCACGTCCACCCGGACCACCGTCAGCGATACGCCACCGTCCTCGCCCCCGACTGGCACCCCGACCGGGCCACCGAGTTCAACGGAGCCGTCTGGCCGTGCCTGGGCTCCGCCGTCTGGGCCCTGCGCACGACGGCCGGTTACGAGGACGCGGTCCGCGCCGCGATCGACCTCGGCGGTGACACGGACACCGTCGCCGCGGTCACCGGCGGTCTCGCCGGCGCGTACTACGGACTGGACGCGATTCCCGCCCGCTGGACCGAGCGTCTGCACGTCCCCCTGCCGGGATCCGGCGGGCGGGTGCTGCGGCTGCCGGATCTGCTCGGCCTCGCGCACCGCCTCGGAACCTGAACCCTGCCGTGGGGAACCGGCGGGGGCGGAGCCCGCGGCCCCTGGAGCACCGGCCGCTCCGGAGTCCGGGGCGTACGGACGCGCCGTCTGCCGCGTCCGTGAGCCGGTCGCCCCCGGTGCGGACCGGTGTCACGTATCGGCTGTCACCGATCGGCGCGGCATACCGCGGTGAACGGCGCGAAGGGGCGGCGGCACACTGCTGGGACGAACGCCGCCGCGGAGGCCGCGTCGTCGGCCTGCACCCGTATCCGGCTGTCGGGCCGGCGGCGCAGGGCGTGCGCGGCGAAGGCGGCGAACCAGGCGGCCGCGGCGTGGCGTGGCGTGTCAGTGCTTCCGCCGTACCGACACGCCCACGAGCCACACGGCGAGCATCGCCGCGGTCGCCACTGCGGCCCTCCGGCCGCGGAACGCCCGGGCGCCGGCGGGCAACAGGTCGCGGGCACGGTCGAACGCGCTCAGGGGAATCCCGGCCAGGGCGTTGCCGGGCGGCCGGCGCGGCACGGCCGGATGCGGATGGGTGGGAGCGGTGCGACGGACGGTCTCCCAGGTCGAGCCCAGACGGCGCAGGCGTGCGGGGTCATGGCCCAGGGCCTCCTGCAGACGTGGCAGGAGCAGGTCCTCCTCGTCCCGGATGTCCTGCCGGATCAGGGCGAAGGCCCGGCCGGTCAGGTGATCGTGGCGGGGATCGTCCGGGTCCGTGCGCTCGATGTCGGCCACGAGGTCGTTGATCTCCTGGTGTTCCTCCTCGACCCGCGAGGTCAGCGCCTCGCCGTCGGGTGCGAGCCGCCGCAGGGCGGGCCACAGCACGGTCTCCTCGGCGAAGGCGTGGCTGAAGGTCAGCTGGACGATGTCCTTCAGCGTCTGCTGCCGCTCCTCCCGCGGCAGGTTGCCGGAGGCGTAGAGGTTCATGAGGCGGTCGAGTTCGGCGTGGTCACGGCGCTGGCGCGCCAGGATGCTGGCCTGGCCGCCGAGTTGCTCGACACTTTGCTGAGCGATGGAGAGAGGCATGCGACTGTCCTAACGCGTGGCGCCGGTGCGGGTGCGGCGGGTGAGCAGGACGCCCAGGGCGATCATGCCCAGGCCCAGGACGAAGTGCAGCCAGTTGTCGGCCGTGTTGACGGGCAC
>NZ_JBSFTV010000083.1:0-10071 GCF_053591455.1 Streptomyces sp. NPDC003016 | reverse complement strand
GACGTCGGCGTCCGCCATCAGAATGATCTTGTGATAGCGGAGCTTCTCGATGTCGAAGTCCTCGTGCACACCCGTGCCGAACGCCCCCCCCACCACCGGTGGGGGGCACAGCCCGTTGCGGCGCGGCGGCCGGTCAGCTCTCGCTCACGGTGATCGCCTGGGACGGGCAGATCACCCCCGCCTGCCACGCCGCCTCCCGGGCCGGCTCGTCCGCCGGCTCCGCCAGGACCAGGACGATGCCCATGTCGTCCTGGTCGAAGACGTCGGGAGCCGACAGGACGCACTGTCCGGCCCCCACACAGCGATCGGTGTCCACGCTGATGCGCACTGTCATTCCTCCGTCGGTTACCTGCGGTCGTGCCCGGGCCGCCCGTCGCGGGCGGCCCGGTCGTCTCGTGCTGCGGTGGCGCGTCTACCAGCGGACGGGCAGGGAGTGCAGCCCGTACAGCACCCCGTCGTACTTGATCGGCAGCTCCGTCACCGGAACGGCCAGTTCCAGCGTGGGGATCCGCTCGAACAGCGTCCGGTAGGCGATGTCCATCTCGACCCTGACGAGGTTCTGGCCGAGGCACTGGTGCACGCCGTACCCGAACGCCACGTGCGAGCGGGCGGAGCGGCTGGGGTCGAACTCGTCGGGGCGCTCGAAGACGGTCCCGTCGTGGTTGGCGGCGGCGACCAGCGGGATGATGCCCTCGCCGGCCCGGATGAGCTGCCCGCCGATCTCCACATCCTCCACGGCCACCCGGAAGGCGACCAGGTCGGCCACCGAGTAGTAGCGCAGCAGCTCCTCGACCGCCCGCTCGTCGCCGATCCACTGCGGGTTGGACAGCAGGGTGACGACCCCGAGCCCGATGTTGTTCGCCGTCGTCTCGTGCCCGGCGATCAGCAGCAGCATCGACACGCCGGACAGCTCCTGCTTGCTGAGTGTCCCGTCGGCCAGCAGCTGGCTGATCAGATCGTCGCCCGGCCGCTTCTGCTTGACGGTGATGAGCCGGTTGAGATAGCGCAGCAGTGCCTTCGAGGCCGCCTGCCGCTGTTCGTCGGTGGAGGTGAGCGTGACCAGGACCCGGGTCCTGGTCTCGAAGAAGTCGCGGTCGGCGTTGGGCACGCCGAGCAGACTGGAGATCACCAGGGACGGCACGGACAGCGCGAAGTCCGCGATCAGATCGGCGGTGTCGCCCGCCGCGAGCATCGCGTCGATGCGCTCGTCCACGATCTGCTGGATGGCCGGCCGCATCTCCCTGACCTTGCGGACCGTGAACTCGGGGATCAGCGTCTTGCGGAACCGCCCGTGCTCCGGCGGGTCCAGGGCCACGAACCAGCCGGGCACCTCGTCCTGGGACGGCACACCGCCGGTCTTGGCCGCACGGGGAAAGCCGGGGTGCGAGGGATTGGAGCTGATCCGCGGATCGGTGAGCACCGCGCGGACGTCCTCGTGCCGGGTCACCAGCCACACGAGCTCCCCGGAGGGCAGGGTGGTGCTCACCAGCCCTTCCTGCTCACGGAATTCCAGATACTGGGGCGGTGGGAACGACTGGCCGGGCTGCCGCAGCGGGAAGGCGACCGGGCACCTGTCGACAGTTGTCATCTTCTCAATTTCCCTGGGGTCGGACACGGCTCAGGCGGCGTAGAACTTGCGGACCCTCCCGACGATGAACTCCTGGTCGTCCGCGGTCAGTCCGGTGTGGGTCGGCAGGTAGAAGCCGTCCTCGCTGAAGCGGCTCGCGTTGAGCGAGGGCCAGACGGGGTCGAGATATCCGGGCTGGCGGCTCATCGGCTTGAAGAACAGCCGCGTCTCGACGCCCTCGTCCTTGAGGAAGTCCATCAGCGCGTCGCGGCGGTCGGCGCGCAGGTCGTACATCCACAGCACGTCGCGCGGCGGCATCAGGGTGATCCCGTCGATGCCGCTCAGGCCCTCGTCGTAACGGCGCTCTATCTCCCGGCGGGTGGCCAGGATGGAGTCGAGCTGTTCGGTCTGCGCCAGCGCGACGGCCGCTTGCATGCTCGTCATACGGAAGTTGTAGGCCAGCTTCTTGTGCAGGAAGCTGTGGTCCTTGGTGAACGCCATCGCCCGCAGATGGGCCATCTGTTCGGCGAGGTACGGGTCGTCGGTGAGACAGATCCCGCCCTCCCCAGCGGTGATGATCTTGTTGGCGAAGAGCGAGAAGCAGGCGATGTCGGCGACCGGCCGCACGCCGTGCGCCTCGGCGGAGTCCTCCACCACGCGCAGGCCGTACTGATGCGCCAGATCCATGATCGGGTCCATGTCGCACCGGCGGCCGTAGATGTGCACCGGCATGATCACTTTGGTGCGGGGGGTGATCTTCTCCTCGATGCGCGAGACATCGATGTTGAGATCGTCCCCGCAGTCCACGAAGACGGGGGTGGCGCCCGTGTAGGACACCGCCCAGGCCGAGGCGATCATCGTGAACTCGGGGACGATCACCTCGTCGCCGGGGCCGACACCGAGCGCGCGCAGCGCCAGGGTCAGCGCCGTCGTCCCGGAGGAGCACGCGACCCCGTGCGCGCTCCCGTTGTACTCGGCGAACGCGGTCTCGAACTTCTTGACGTACGGTCCCTGCGAAGAGATCCAGCCGCCGCTGACGGCGTCCGTCACGTATTCGAGTTCACGCCCGCCGAGCCAGGGCTTGGACACGGGCTGTGTGTATGACATCGGATCCTTCGATCAGTCGTTGGCGAGAGCGGGTTCGGACAGGGCGGGAAGGCCGAGCAGGAGATCCGCGGCGGCCGCCCGGCCGCCCGCGGCGCGCAGCAGCTTCGAGAAGTGCTCGGCGCGCTCACGGAACGTGCTGTCCGTGAGCACCCGGGTGAGCTTGTCGACGACGTCGTCGGCGTCGACGGTCTGCGGGTGGTCGAGGGTCAGGCTGACCCCGAAGTCCTGGCCCCGCACCGCCTGGTCGTCGCAGTCGACCCACAGGGGGCGCACCACCAGCGGCTTGCCGAAGTACAGGCCCTCGTGGTACCCGTTGCCGCCCGCGTGGGTGAAGAAGACGGCGACCTTCGGGTGGGCCAGGACGTCGAGCTGGGAGGGCACCCAGTTCTCGATCCGCAGGTTGTCCGGCAGTTCCTCGCGCGGCGGCAGCAACTCCTGCTGCTCCTTGGGGAGTTTCCACAGCACGGAGTGGCCGTCCGCCAGCCGCCGTGCCACATCCACCAGCGCGCCGACCTGCTCGCGCGTCAGCCGGGTGATCGTGCCGAAACCCATGTAGACCACGGACTGCTGGGCGTCGAGCCAGTCGGAGAGACCGCCGTCGTCGGGGGCCTGCGGCAGCGGCGGCACCATGGCGCCCACCAGCCGCATCTTCTCCGGCACCGGGAAGGGGTAGTCCAGCTCGGGCACCGAGTAGCACAGCACCATCTCGGCGTGATCGATCCTGGCCATCATCTGGCGCGCCTCGGGCGAGATCCCCAGCTCTCCGCGGATCCGGTTGTCCTCCTCGACCACCTTGCGCATCGAGGAGGTCATGAACATCCCCAGCGTCCGCAGCCTGAACAGCTGGTTCTCCACCCGCTGCGCGAACGTCATGTCCAGCGGCAGCCCGGAGTGCGGCACCGGGAAGCCGCTCGGGGTGTACGACTTGGCGAACGGGACGTGCGACGTCAGGACATTGCTCGGCACGAACGGGACGCCGAGCACAAAGGGAATCCCCTTCGTGATGGCCAGCTCGTACCCGAACTGGCACATGGACTCGATGACCATCAGCACCGGCTGCACCTCGTCGACAATGGCTTCGAGGCGCTTGTACTTGTCCACCCGCGACGCCGGTGCGAAGGAGTGCTTGATGACCGCGCGGTGCGCCTTGAAACGCGAGCGCTGCGTCACCTCGCGATAGGTCTCGTCGTCCCAGGTGACGGCCGACATCTGCGGCACCACATCACCGAGCGACGCGAACTCCACGGGCGTTTTCACGGTGGCCGCGCCGATATCCGAGCGTCCTTTTTCGTCGGCCGCGAACCACAGGTCCTCGACACCGCGGCGGGACAATTCCTCCGCGAGTACGAGCAACGGGTTCAGGAGACCGCTTTCGGCATAGCTGACGAACAGGACAGGCCGCCGAATCGAGCCCATGGACAACACCCTCCGGAAGTGACAGCCCCAACGGCAGGCGCCACAGGTACCCACACGGCCGGTCGCCGGGTGGCCGCGCCGCGCGTTGAAGCGGAGCAGTTACTTGGTCTCACACCACGCTCCGGAGAATCCCTAGTCTTCCGTGCCGAGTCCCGGAATTCCTTAGGGAAAAGTACAGCGTTGACGCACCTACGATCCGGAACGAAGAGGTGTCCGGGCCCGACTTCCTAGGGGTGTGCAACGTCATGACGATCGGAGCCGACCAAGACCCGGTAGTGGTCGTCGGGATGGCATGCCGCTATCCGGGGGGAGTGCACTCCCCCGAGGAGCTGTGGGACCTGGTCCTCGCGGGCCGTGACGCGATATCCGGCTTCCCCGCGGACCGCGGCTGGGACCTGGACGCGCTGGCCGGCGAAGGACCGGACCGCAGCGTGACGCGTGAAGGCGGGTTCCTTCACGGGGCGGCCGACTTCGACGCCGCGTTCTTCGGCATGTCGCCGCGCGAGGCGATCTCCACCGACCCGCAGCAGCGGCTGGTGCTGGAAACCGCGTGGGAGGCCGTCGAACGCGCGGGGATCGACCCCCACGGCCTGAACGGCAGCCGGACCGGCGTGTTCGTCGGCACCAACGGCCAGGACTACGCCGCCGTCACCCAGCGGTCCTCGGAAGACCTCGCGGGCCACGCCATGACCGGCCTGTCACCGGCCGTCGCCTCCGGGCGGCTCGCCTACACCCTCGGCCTCGAAGGTCCCGCGGTCACCGTCGACACCGCTTCCTCCTCCTCGTTGGTCGCCCTGCACTGGGCGGCGCGCTCGCTGCGCGCGGGGGAGTGCTCGATGGCGCTGGCCGGCGGTGTCACGGTGATGTCCACCCCCGTGGGATTCGTCGGCTACTCCCGCCAGGGCGGGCTGGCCCCCGACGGACGCTGCAAGGCGTTCTCCGACGACGCGGACGGCACGGCCTGGGCCGAGGGGGCCGGCATCGTCGTCCTGGAACGGCTCTCCGACGCGCGGGCCCGCGGCCACCGGGTGCTCGCCGTCCTGCGCGGCAGCGCCACCAACCAGGACGGCGCCTCCAACGGCCTGACCTCTCCGAGCGGCCGGTCGCAGGAGCGGGTGATCCGCCAGGCACTGGCCGACGCGGGACTCCGCGCCGCCGACGTCGACATGGTCGAGGCCCACGGCACCGGCACCAAGCTCGGCGACCCGATCGAGGCGCAGGCACTGCTGGCGACGTACGGACAGGACCGGCCGCCCGGCCACCCGCTGCGGCTGGGCTCCCTCAAGTCGAACATCGGGCACGCCCAGGCGGCGGCCGGGATCGCGGGATTCATCAAGACGGTGATGGCCCTGCGCCACGGAGTGATGCCCCGGACCCTGCACGTCGGCGAACCCACCTCGCACGTCGACTGGACGGACGGCGCCGTCGAGCTGCTGACCGAACAGACCCCGTGGCACCCCGCGGGACGGCCGCGGCGTGCCGGCGTGTCGTCCTTCGGCATCAGCGGCACCAACGCGCACGTCATCGTCGAGCAGGCCCCGGACGAGACGGAGCAGCCCCCGTCGGCTCCCGAGCCCGCGGTGGTGCCCTGGCTCGTGTCGGCCCGGACCGAGGCGGCGCTGGCCGACCAGCTGGCCCGGCTCGACGACTTCGTGGCCGACGCCCCCGAAGCGACCGCCCTCGACATCGGCCATTCCCTGGCGACGGGCCGCGCCGCGCTCCGGCACCGGGCGGTCCTGCTCGCGCACGGACAGGATGTGACCGAGGTCGCCCGCGACGAGGCCGGCGACGGCGCCGTCGCGATCCTCTTCCCCGGCCAGGGCAGCCAGCGCCTGGGCATGGGACGCGAACTCCACGCGCGCTTCCCGGCCTTCGCACGCGCCCTGGACGCGGTGGTGGACGAACTGGACCGGCACCTCGAGCGTCCGCTGCGCGACGTCATGTGGGGCGACGACCCGAAGGAGCTGGACCGTACGGGCTGGACCCAGCCCGCGCTGTTCGCCGTCGAGACGGCGCTGTTTCGGCTGGTGGAATCCCTGGGCGTCCGCCCCGCCGTGGTGGGCGGCCACTCGGTCGGCGAGATCACCGCGGCCCATGTCGCGGGCGTGCTCTCGCTGGCCGACGCGTGCCGGCTGGTCACCGCCCGCGCCGCACTGATGCAGGCCCTGCCCGCGGGCGGCGCGATGATTGCCGTGCAGGCGGCCGAGGACGAGGTCCTGCCGCTGCTGGCCGGCCGCACCGACCGGGTCTCGGTCGCCGCGGTCAACGGACCCGCGTCCGTGGTGATCGCGGGCGAGGAGAGCGCGGCCCTGGAGATCGCCGCGCACTTCGCGGACCAGGGGCGCAAGACCAGCCGGCTGCCGGTGTCCCACGCCTTCCACTCGCCGCTGATGGTCCCGATGCTGGCGGACTTCCGCGCCGTCGTGGAGACGCTCACCTTCCACGAGCCGGCCGTCCCGGTCATCTCGAACCTCACCGGCGCACCGGCCGGCGCCCTGCTGTGCACCCCCGACTACTGGGTGCGCCATGTGCGCCAGGCCGTGCGCTTCGCCGACGGCGTCACCGCGCTCGGCGAGGAGAACGTGGACGTCCTGCTGGAGCTGGGCCCCGGCAGCGCGCTGAGCGCCATGGCCACGGAGAGCCTCGGCGGGGCCGCCCGCCCCATGACCGTCGTCCCCGCGCTGCGCAAGGGCCGGCCCGAGGAGGACGCCCTCGTCGCCACCCTGGGCCGGCTGCACGCCGTCGGGGTCCCCGTCGACTGGGCGGCCTTCTTCGCGGACACGGCCGCCCGGCGGGTCGACCTGCCGACCTACGCCTTCCAGCACGAGCGGTACTGGCCGGCCCCGCCCGCGGGCGCCGGGAACCGGGGGATGGGCGCCACCGGGCACCCGCTGCTCGGCGGCACCCTGGAACTCGCCGAGGGCGAGGGCCTGGTGTTCACCGGAGAGCTCTGCACCCGCACCCACCCCTGGCTCGCCCAGCACGTCATCGCGGGACGGATCACCCTGCCGGGAACGGCCCTGCTGGAGCTGGTGATCCGGGCGGGCGACGAGGCCGGCTGCGACCGGGTCGAGGAACTGATCCCCACCGCACCGCTGATCCTGACCGAGCACGGCTCCGTACGCCTGCAAGTGCGCCTCGGCGCGGCGGACGGCATCGGACGGCGCGCCGTCACGCTCCACTCCAGGCCACAGGGCGCCGTCGACGAGCCGTGGACCCGGCACGCGACAGGCGTCCTCGCCCCCGCTCACCAGGGACCGCCGGTCTGCGCGGACCTCGGCTCCGGCACGGACGTCTGGCCGCCGCGGGACGCCGAGCCGGTGGAGCTGGAGGGGTACTACAAACGCCTCGCCGACCAGGGCTTCGAGTACGGCCCGGTCTTCCGGGGGCTGCGCGCGCTGTGGCGCCGGGGTGAGGAGACCTTCGCCGAGGTCGCCCTGCCCGCCGAGGCGTCCGACGCGGCCGCGTACGGGCTCCACCCCGCCCTGCTGGACGCGGCGCGGCACGCCGTCATGACGGAGGACGGCAGCCTTCCCGAGCGCTGGCGCGGAGTGTCCCTGCACGCCGGCGGAGCCACCGCACTGCGGGTGCGGATCGCCCCCTGCGAGGACGGGCCGGGCACCGTGCTGCGGCTCGCGGCCGCGGACTCCTCCGGAGCCCCGGTGCTCACCGCCGAGACCCTGCGGGTGCGCCCGCTGTCGGCCCACGAGTTTCCCCCCGTCCCGCTGATCTCAGGGCCCAGGGCGGCGGCGGACTCCGGCACCGCCCGCACCACTCGGCCGCCCGCGGCCGGGCCGGTCGTGCGGGACGACCACGCGCCCACCCTGTCCGAGCAGCTGGAGCGGCTGCCCGAGGCCAAGCGGGAGCGCCATCTGCTCGATCTCGTACGGTCGGAGGCCGCCGCGGTGCTCGGCCACGGCAGCCCGGACGCCATCGGCGCGCACCAGGCCTTCAAGGAGATGGGTTTCGACTCCCTCGCGGGCGTCGAGCTCTGCGACCGGCTCGGCGCACTCGCCGGCCGGCCGCTGCCCAGCACCCTCGTCTTCAACTTCCCGACCCCCGCACGGGTCGCCGGGCGTCTCGCCACGGTCCTCGCCGCACCCGCCGCCCCGGCGACGGGATCCGCCGAGGACGAGATCGCCAGGTTCGAGGCCGCCGTCCAGGCGACGTCGGACGGTTCCGAACGCCAAATGATCGCCGACCGTCTGGAGAAACTCATCTCCACCCTCCGGCAATCCACGCCCTCCGCGCCGAGTGCTTCGGGCGAGGACATCGACACGGTGTCGGTCGACAGACTGCTCGACATCATCGATGAAGAGTTCGAAACCACATAAGAATTGCTGCTTTCGTTCGCGACCCGATGATGAGGACGGACCGGTGCCAGAAGATCAGCAGGACAAAGTCGTCGACTACCTGAGGCGAGTCACTTCCGATCTCCGCCGTGCGCGTCAGCGCATCGGAGAACTGGAACTCAAGGACAATGAGCCCATCGCCATTGTCGGAATGAGCTGCAGGCTGCCCGGCGGAGTCCGCTCTCCGGAAGCCCTGTGGGAACTCGTCGAATCCGGTGGCGACGCCATATCGGGATTCCCCGCGGACCGCGGCTGGGATCTCGACCGGCTCACCGGGACGGGCGAAGGAAACAGCGCCACCCACGAAGGCGGATTCCTCTACGAGGCACCCGAATTCGACGCCGGTTTCTTCGGCATCTCCCCGCGCGAGGCGCTGGCCATGGACCCCCAGCAGCGACTGCTGCTGGAAGTGACCTGGGAGGCCCTGGAGCGGTCGGGGATCGCCCCGACCGCGCTGCGCGGCAGCCGGGCCGGGGTGTTCGTCGGTGCCTACCACTGGGGCGCGCCGTCGGCGGCCGCCGCCGGTGAGCTCCAGGGACACGCCCTGACCGGCACCGCCGCCAGCGTGCTGTCGGGACGCATCGCCTACACCCTGGGGCTCGAAGGCCCCGCCATCACCGTCGACACCGCCTGCTCGTCCTCACTGGTCGCGCTGCACGTGGCGGCGCAGTCGCTGCGCAACGGCGAGTCCTCGCTGGCCGTCGTCGGCGGCGTCACCATACTCGGCGAACCCTCGGTCTTCGTGGAGTTCAGCAAGCAGGGCGGCCTGGCCGGCGACGGCCGCTGCAAGGCCTTCTCCGACGAGGCCGACGGCACGGGCTGGGGCGAGGGCGTCGGCGTACTCGTCGCGGAACGCCTCTCGGACGCCCGGCGCAACGGACACCAGGTCCTCGCCGTGCTGCGCGGCTCGGCGGTCAACCAGGACGGCGCGTCCAACGGCCTGACCGCGCCCAACGGCCCCTCCCAGGAACGCGTGGTCCACCAGGCCCTCGCCACCGCAGGACTCACCGGCGCCGACATCGATGCCGTGGAGGCGCACGGCACCGGCACCAAGCTCGGTGACCCCATCGAGGCGCAGGCCCTGCTGGCCACGTACGGCCAGGGCCGCGACCCCGAGCGCCCGCTGTGGCTCGGCTCGCTGAAGTCCAACATCGGTCACACCCAGGCCGCCGCCGGAGTCGCCGGCGTCATCAAGATGGTCATGGCCATGCGCAACGGCGTGCTGCCCGCGACCCTGCACGCGCAGACGCCCTCCTCGCACGTCGACTGGTCCTCGGGCGCGGTACGCCTTCTGACCGACTCCGTGACCTGGCCCGAGTCGGACAGGCCGCGCCGGTGCGCGGTGTCCTCGTTCGGCATCAGCGGCACCAACGCCCACGCCCTGCTGGAGCAGGCCCCGGAACCGGCCGAGACGGACGAGCCCGCCGCGGCGCCCTTCGCCGCCGCAGCCGTGCCCTGGATCCTGTCCGGCCGCGGTGAGACGGCGGTACGCGACCAGGCGGCCGCCCTCGTGGCGCACCTGGAGACCGCCCCGCCCGTCGTCCTCGGCATGGCGCGGAGCCTCGTGGTTGCCCGTGGCGCCCTCGACCGGGAGGGGCTGCCACAGCGGCTTGTCCGTCTGGAACGGGC
>NZ_JBSFTV010000082.1:0-10607 GCF_053591455.1 Streptomyces sp. NPDC003016 | reverse complement strand
GTACGGCCGCCGCGGTGCAGGTAGTCCTTGTGGTCGGTCGGCGGGTCGACGTTGACGACCAGGTCGAGGTTGTCGACGTGGATGCCGCGCGCCGCGACGTTGGTCGCGACCAGTACGGTCACGTGTCCGGTCTTGAACTGGTCGAGCGTGCGCGTGCGCTGCGGCTGCGACTTCCCGCCGTGCAGCGCTGCCGCCCGTACGCCGCTGGCCAGCAGGTGCACGGTGAGCTTGTCCACGGCGTGCTTGGTGTCCAGGAACATGATCACCCGGCCCTCTCGGGCGGCGATCTCCGTGGTCGTGGCGTACTTGTCGGCGCCCTGGACGTGCAGCACGTGATGTTCCATCGTCGTGACCGCGCCCTGCGACGGGTCGACCGAGTGGACCACCGGGTCGGTCAGGTAGTTGCGGACCAGCTTGTCGACATTGCGGTCCAGGGTGGCCGAGAACAGCATCGTCTGGCCCTCGGGGGCGACCTGCTGGAGCAGTTCGGTGACCTGGGGCATGAAGCCCATGTCGGCCATCTGGTCGGCCTCGTCCAGCACCGTGATCTTCACCTTGTCCAGGCGGCAGTCACGGCGCTCGATCAGGTCCTTGAGCCGGCCCGGGGTCGCCACGACGACCTCGGCGCCGCTGCGCAGCGCGCCGGCCTGGCGGCCGATGGACATACCGCCGACCACTGTGGCGATCCGCAGCGCCAGCGACCGGGCGTAGGGGGTGAGGGCGTCGGTGACCTGCTGGGCCAGCTCACGGGTGGGTACGAGCACCAGCGCCAGCGGCTGGCGCGACTCGGCGCGCTGCCCGGCCGTGCGGGCCAGCAGCGCCAGCCCGAAGGCCAGGGTCTTGCCCGAGCCGGTACGCCCGCGGCCCAGGACGTCGCGTCCGGCCAGCGAGTTCGGCAGCGTGGCGGCCTGGATCGGGAACGGCACCGTCACACCCTGCGCGGTGAGCGCCGCCAGCAGGGGCGCGGGCATGTCCAGGTCGGCGAACGCCTCGACCGCGGGCAGGGCGGGCGTCGTACTGACCGGCAGGGCGAATTCCCCCTGGAGGCCGGCGGGGCGGCGGCCGTAACCACCGGAACGGCTCGGAGCGCCCTGACGGCCGGGGACCTGCGAGCGGAAGCCGCCACGGCTCGCGCCGTCGGTGCGGGTGCGGGAATAGCTGCCGTTGGAGCCGGCTGTGCGGTTCATACAGAACCTTCCTCGATGCGGCACGTATCAAGGAATTCCCGGCAGCAACGGAAAGCGCAGAGAATTACAATAACGAGCCAAGAAAAAACGACCCTGCTCCCGAGCCGGGAGGGGAAAATGTCCACTCGTAATGTCATGGGCACGAGCGAGCCCTCAAAAAAGCAACGAGCCGGGGCCCGCACCCCAAGGTGCGGGCCCCAGCTGCGTCGTACGCTTCGGCGTCAGGCGGGAACGATGTTCTCGGCCTGCGGGCCCTTCTGGCCCTGCGTGACGTCGAAGTTCACCTTCTGGCCCTCCTGGAGCTCACGGAAGCCCTGGGCGGCGATGTTCGAGTAGTGGGCGAAGACGTCGGCGCCGCCGCCCTCCTGCTCGATGAAGCCGAAGCCCTTTTCCGCGTTGAACCACTTCACGGTGCCAGTAGCCATGTCATATCTCCTTCGGGGCAGTGCCCAGGGGTCCGCACTGTGCGAGCCCCGAGTCGCCGCGATGATCGCCCCTCCGGAAAACAGCACCGGAAATATAAAAGTGTGCCTGCCGACATGAACGGCAGGCAAGAACACTTGAAGTCTTCGGGAACCACAACTGCAACTGGCATTTACCGTAGCACGACTCGGACATCGGGGCGCGGCAAGTAATATCGCTCGGCCGGGGAGCCCATAAATCCTCGTCGCGTATTGCGCTAATTTCTGTCGCGGCGGTCACAGATATTAATTGTGCCCGTCGGCTCGCGTCCGCCCCTCCGGTCAAGGGCCGGGGGACTCGCCCGCCTCCGCGCCGGTCTTGCGCAGTTCCTCGTTGAGGCGCAGGGCCTCTTCGAGTTGATCTTCCAGGATGACGATGCGGCAGGCGGCCTCGATCGGCGTACCCCCGTCGACGAGTTCGCGTGCGCGGGCCGCGATGCGCAGCTGGTAGCGGGAGTAGCGGCGGTGACCGCCCTCGGAGCGCAGCGGCGCGATGAGCCGGGCCTCGCCGATGGCGCGCAGGAAGCCGGGAGTGGCGCCGATCATCTCGGCCGCCCGCCCCATGGTGTAAGCGGGGTAGTCGTCGTCGTCGAGTCTGCTGTTCGTCTGCGGTGTGGTTTCTGGGGTCACTTGCACCTCTCACGGGACGCGTCGATAGACCCCGGTGCCGTGCGGCACCGGGGCCCGTAAGGGTTGAACACCATCTATCGGCGCTCGGCGCCGACTCTTGTTCTTCCGCACGTCCGCCGAAGAGGCCGGAGATGCGTGGATCGTGAATGCTTGACCGGGGACCACCTTCCCATCCGGGGCCTGCGGTACCTGAGCGAACTGGATCCTCACTCAGGCGATCCTGATGGCGTCTACTCCTCTCTTGCTGATCTGTCTTTCTTCACTGCTCTTCGTATGGTTCCGCCGGCGGCCCTGGGGCCGCCCGGCCCGGCAGTCAGCAGTGAGACCTTCACGCACTTCCCGGCCCCACGACTCCACTGCCGTGCCGTGTACTGCTCGCACCAGTTCGTCTTCGCCTGTGGTGCGCTGTGCTGACTTCGTCGGCTACACCAAAAACTCTAGCCACAGAGAAACCAGATGTCTACCTTCGCCACGGCAGATTTCTCGGCGGCGTGGCGAGAGCTATTCCAGCGCATCCCGGATCGCGGCGGGAAGGAGGGCAGTTCCTCACCTCGGCACTGGTGGAGGGCGTCACGACCCACGGCCCGGCCACACCCGCGTACAGCTCACGCAGCCACGGACGGGGGTCGGCGAGCCTGCCGCTGGCGCCGGGCGGCACGGTCGACTTGGGCACCGCCCGGGGAACGGGCAGCAGACTCCCGACCTGTTCCGGCACGGCTGTGACCCGGGACAGATCCGCGGACCCGTCGGTTCCGGCCCTGTTCTCGTATAGCCACGGCCAACGGACATGTAGCGCTGCGCGAATGCTGTGGTCGTCGTTCTCCCTCGCTGGGCGTCTCGTTGAGCTGAACGAGTGATCTCGGGTGGGGCAGAGGAGTACGGGTGCGGCAGGACTGGGAGCCGGAGGACCTGATCGAGGTCTGGACGCTGCACGAAGACGACAAGAAGCGGGTGCGGAACACATCCGGGACGGCCAGGCTCGGCTTCGCGCTGTTGCTGGAGTTCTCCGAGGTGGAGGCCCGGTTCCCGGAGTCGGCCAAGGAGGTCCCGGCCGCCGCGCTGGAGTACGTGGCCCAGCAGGTCGAAGTGCCCGCCGCCGCGTGGCCGGACTACGACTGGCAGAGCAAGGCGATCCGGCGGCACCGGGGCGAGATCCGGGCGGCGTACGGGTTCCGGGCGAACGCCGAGGAGGACCAGGACCGGGTGGCCGGGTGGCCGGCGACCGAGCTGTGCCCGGTGGAGCTGTCGCGCGACCGGCCGGCGGCCTCGGTGGTGGCCCGGTGCCGCGACGAGCACATCGAGCCCCCGGCCCCGGGGCAGGTCCGGCGGCTGGTCGGCAAGGCGGTCAAGGACTTCGAGGAGCGGTTCTGTCGCAGCACCCTGGACCGCCTCAGTCACGCAACGCGCTCGCGGCTGGAGGACCTGGTCGCGGGGGAAGGCGCCGACGGTGACGGCGCGGCGGCCGGGAGCGGGCGGTCGCACTTCACTGAGCTGAAGGCGGACCCCGGGGCGCCGGGGTTGGAGAGCTTGCTGACCGAGGTGAACAAGCTGGGGCGGGTGCGGCGGCTGGAGCTGCCCGCGGACCTGTTCGCCGACGTGTCGGAGAAGCTGGTGGACACCTGGCGGGCGCGCGTCGAAGGAGTGGCCGGCGAACCTGGAGCGCATGAAACCGCCTCGGCGGCTGACCCTGCTGGACGCTGTGCCATGTCCGGCAGACGGAGGGTAGCCGTCCCGGCCGACGAACGTCGGGGACAGCCGCACGAGGGGACGGCCCTGCGCTTCGGCGAGGGCGCGCGCAGCACAGGCGCCGATGTCGTAGAGGTACAGGTCGGCCGGATCGTCGTCGTAGGCGGCGCGCAGTTGCGGGAGCGCCTGGACGGCGTCGTCGAGGAAGAGGCTCGCCGCGGTGACGGGATCGGCAGGCCAGTCGCTATCCGCGACGGGCAACGTGGAGGTGCAGGGCACCAGCTCCGCGCCGGCGGAGTCGATCCGGTCGGCCACGAACGGGTCTTTGGCCTGGGGACCCGGTGTCCGCGGGCCGCCAGCTCACGGATGAGCGCGAGGCAGGGCAGGACATGGCTGACGATGGGGACGCCGACCACCGACATGGGCGCGGCGACGGAACATGGGCGCTCACTCGTTTCCGGCGCCGGACGGCTGCGGGCGGTGGGGCGAGGACGCGGTGTCAGGGCTGGTCGGTCTGCGCGGCGGCCTCCTCCAGATCGGCGACGGTCCCCGACATGATCGTCCGTACGTGCCTGGTGATGTGCCGCACGGGCCAGTCCCACCACGCCACGGCGAGGAGCCGGGCGATGTCCGCGGCGTCGTAGCGGGTGCGGATGAGCCGGGCGGGGTTGCCGCCGACGATGCCGTAGTCGGGGACGTCGCCGGTGACCACGGCGCCGGCGGCGATGATCGCGCCGTGACCGATGCGTACACCGGGCATGACCGTGGCGCCGTGGCCGAACCACACGTCGTTGCCGACGACCGTGTCGCCCCGGCCGGGCAGGTCGGTGATCAGGTCGAAGTGCTCCGCCCAGGATCCCCCCATGGTGGGGAACGGGAAGGTGGACGGACCGTCCATGCGGTGGTTGGCGCCATTCATGATGAACCGGGCGCCCGTCCCCAGCGCGCAGTATTTGCCGATGACCAGCCGCTCGGGACCGTAGTGGTAGAGCACGTTGCGCGTCTCGAACGCGGTCGGGTCGTCCGGATCGTCGTAGTAGGAGAAGTCACCGATCTCGATCAGCGGCGACTTCACCAACGGCTTGAGCAGGACCACGCGCGGGTGCTCGGGCATCGGGTGGAGCGCGGTGGGGTCGGCGGGAACGGGCGGCATCGTGGAGGCGGTTCCTCTCCAGTGGACCTAGGGCGACAACTGTCGCGTTAAGATGCTGGCACAGCCCAGACCCCTTGATCAACCGGATACTGATTGCCGATGACAGACCCACCGGCCACGACGTCGGACCGCCGTCCGGGCGGTCGCACCGCCCGCATCCGCGCCCAGGTTCTCGATGCGGTGCGCGCCGAACTCGCTGAAGGCGGTCACGAAGGACTCACGGTGGAGGGTGTCGCGACGCGGGCGGGAGTACACCGCGCCACGGTCTACCGGCGTTGGCGCGATGTCGGCGGCCTGCTCGTCGACGTCATCGGCGCCGCCGGCGAGATCGACTGGCAGCCGCCGGACACCGGCTCCCTGCGCGGCGATCTGACGGCCCTCAACCAGGAGATCCAGGAGTCCCTGGTCGTACAGCCGTCGTTCGCCGTCGCCCTGATGGCCGCCTCGTTCCACTCCGGACAGGCCGCGCGGGCCCAGACGCAGCTGTGGGCGGACCGGTACGCCCAGTGCGAGATCCTCGTCGAGCGCGCCATCGAGCGCGGCGAACTCCCCGCACAGCACACGGACGCGCGGAGCCTGCTGATCGCCGCCACGGCGCCGCTCTACCACCAGCTGGTGCTCCTGCGTGCCGATCCGGACCCGCAACTCCCGGAACGGGCCGCGGAGGCGACAGTCCTGGCGGCTGCCGCGGGTGCCTTCTCCGCCCGTCGGGAAGAGAGCGGGCGATCGAGGCGCTGTACCACCGGCCCTCGCGCGAGGCCCGACACCGAGCATCACGCAGCGCTGCATGGCCGTTCGCCGTAGTTATACGAGAACAGGGCCGTTCCGGGCGGCGTGCCCACGGTGATCAGCACGGTGGCGGAGGGCGCCCGCCGGTGGCTCTCCGCAAGGCCGCCGGTGGATCGCAGCCTCCCGGTGGCCGGCGGCAGGACCGGGGCCGCGGGCGCGGTGTGCCCGGCTGGTGGTGCGCCGGTGGTGCGGTCAGCCCCGGCTCAGGAACGCGCCGATTTCCTGGTGCAGCTGAACCGGAAGACCGATGCCCCACCGTTGCGCCGCTTCGCAGGCCAGGCCGTGGCTCCACTGCCGGCTGCGCTGTGCCGCTGTGCGTACCGCCTCCTGGTGTGCGGGGGCGGTGGTGGCGGTGTAGCGGTCGCGGTCGGACACGAGCAGGCCGTCTTCGAGGGCCCGGCTGGGCGTGAGCCAGTGCGCCGTGGAGTCGCGCGGCAGTCGGCACAGCTGCAGTTGCTGCGGGGCGATGACGCTGTGCAACAGGGCGTGGGGGCGCGGGCGGTCTCGCCGCGGGCCGGCACGTGGGCGAGCACGAGGGTCCGGTCGGCGAGTTCGCCGGTGAGCCGCTGGGCCGTGGTGAGCGGCCCGGGCGGCCGGAAGCCGGAGAGTCTGCGCGCCGCCGCGGTCAGGCGCCCGCCGCGGTCGAGCAGGACGGCGGCGCCCGGCGCGGGCAGGTGCACCTGTCCGCTCCGGGAGGGGACTTCCTTGATGCCGGGGCCGGCGGGCTCGACGTGGAACTCCCCGCGCACGAGGTCGTCGGCGTGGGCGTCCCGCACAGAGAGGTACGCCTCGATGTCGGAGTGGGCGCCGGCCTCACCGAGGGTCCACGAGCCGTACAGCAGGACGCCGTCCAACCGCTGGTCCGACCGGGCGATCGCGCGCAGCCGCTCGATGCGGCGGTCCAGGGCGGGGACGGGCGGCATGGGGGGCATGGGGCTGATCTCTCCCGAGCTGGTGCGAAGGCATACGGGCGGGGCCCGGCAGCTGCTGCCGGACGGCTGGTCTCGGACCGGGTTCGCGTGCTCAGGAAACGCCCATGCGCGCACGCAGGAGCTTCGCGATGTCGGCGGCGGGGAATTCATGCGCCGTGAAAGGCACACGTCTGGAGTTCGACGGCTGGATCGCCGGTGTCGGAACCTCCTCCGGCACCCGGGTGGTGCTCGGGCACTGGGTCCGGTCGCCGTTCGGTCCGTTCAGCGACGTCATGCTCGAACAGGCCGACGGCACACGTCTCCTCCTCGCACCGACTCGGCCGATCGGCGACTTCGTCGCCGGCGTCTACACGTTCGACCAGGTGCGGGTCGTACCGGTGACGGTGAGTGTGGAAGGTACGTCCTGGGCTGTCGAAGCCGGGCCGCTGGAGCTGCGTTTCACGGTGGGTGCGCGGGGCCCTCTGGGGCTGCTGCTGCGGGCGGTGCCCCGTCCGCTCGCCACCCGGCCGGCGTGGGCGGCGCTGGTGGACTTTCCCGCCCGGCTGCTGCCCGGCGTACGGACCCGGGGCAGCTCGGGCCCCGGCCGCCGGGGGTGGTACGGCGCGCTGGATCTCCGGCCGGTCACCGCCGCCGCGGCCGTCTTCGAGGGAAACGGCCTCGGCCCGCTCGCTCCGGTCGATCCTCCGGTGCGCTTCGGGTTCGGTTCAGTCCCCCGGCCTCCCGCCCTCACACGCGTCGTCACCACGGTGGAGCTGCGCGGGCACCGGGACGACTGCTTGGGGTGAGGACGGACACGTGCCGGCGACCGCTTCGGGCCGGGTACGCGCCCGGGTCCGCGGAGGTCTGTGGGCCGGGGCGGCAGCGGGACTGCGCCGGCGCCGGTCCCGGGCCGCCCGGGCGCGGCCGGTGGCGGCGTACCACTGCGCCGCCAGTGCGGCGCCGAGCGCGGCCTCGACCAGGTCGCCGCCGTAGTACATCAGCTGGGCGCCGGTGCGCAGGTCGGCCTCGGTGAAGGCGGTGCCGGGCGGAGGCATGGCGTAGAGGGTCTTGGCGAGGACGGCGTGGGCCGCCCCGGCGGCCAGCAGGGCGGCGCCGCGCCAGGCCAGGCTCCAGCGGCGGCGCAGCGGGTCGAGTCGGCAGACGGCGAAGGTGAACAGCAGCCCGGCGGCCAGGACATGGAGGTGGACCGCGGCGCGCAACAGGGGCCGGTCGTGGGTGGCGGCGAACAGCGGGGTGCGGTAGAGGATCCACAGGCCGCCGACGTCCAGCAGAGCCGCCAGCGGCGGGAAGACCAGCCAGGCGGCGGGCCGGGAGTGCGCCGTCGCCAGCAGGCCGCGGCGGGCGGGTCCTGGAGGCAGGGTGCGCAGGACGAGGGTGAGAGGCCGGGCCAGGACCAGCAGCAGAGGGGCGGCCATGGCGGCGACGAGGTGCTGGGCCATGTGGGCGGTGAACGCTCCGCCCGGTGGCGTGACCGTGGCGGTCGCGGCCAGTGCGATGCCGCCGGCGGCGAAGGACGCGTCCCGCCGGCGGGGCCAGGCGTCGCCGCGGCGGCGCAGACGGGCGGCGGCCGTCAGGTAGACGGCGACGGCCAGTACCGCGCCTGCCGCGGCGAGCAGTTGGGCCGTTCCGGGGACCGCGTCGGCCAAGGCGGGGTGGGTGTGAGCCGGTGTCACCCGGCCGCCCGCCCGCTGGGCGCGTGGCGCGCCGCACGGACGGCCAGGGCGCCGCCGACGGCCAGGAGGACCAGGGCGGCGCCGTTCCAGGCCAGGTCGTAGGGGGTGATGTCGACGCCGTAGCGGATCTGGTGCAGGCGCAGCAGCTTGTGGTCGACGACGCCGTCGAAGAGCTGGAAGGCCCCCAGGCCCAGGATCAGCCCGGCCCGGGCGTGTGCCGGGGCGAGCGCGCGGCGGCGGCGCAGGTCGGCGTACAGGGCGGCCCCGGCGACCAGACCCAGCAGTTCGGCGGTGTGCAGCAGACCGTCCGAGAGCAGGCCCACGGACAGCGTGGAACGGTCGTAGAAATGGTGCCAGGCCAGGATCTGGTGGAACACGATCTCATCGACGGCGGCCATGAGCGCGGCGCCGAGCAGCGCGCAGACGGCCATCGACCGGCGGGGGCGGGCGTCGGACACGGCGGGCCGGGCCGGTTCGCTCATGGGCTCTGCTGCCTTCCTGACGGTGGTGGCGTCGTGACCGATGGGCACCGGGCGGTGCGGTGGAGCGCTCCGGTCACCGTCCCGGGCGCTCCCGGAACGCCGGGGCGGGTACGCCCGGTCCTGCGGCCGCGCCGGACGCCCCACGCGGTGGGGCCGGGCCGAAGCTGCTGCTGCGGCGTGTTCGGACGGGGGGACCCACGGCGTGGGCGGGCCGGCTCAGGCCTTGGTGGCCTTGCCGACGAGCGTGCTGTAGGCCAGCTGCATGGTGTCCGCCGCCGCCAGGGCGGTCAGCGCGCCCGTCGCCGTCCTGGTCGCCCGCGGCCAGATCAGCTGGGCCGCGGTCAGCGTGGTGACCACCCACACGCTCAGGCAGAACGGGCAGGTGACGAGCTCACCGACCGCTTCCTTGCGCCTGCCCCCGCGGCTCTTCTCGCTCAGCTCTGCCGGGCCCGCCGGCCCCTCGAACTCGGTGAACGGAGCGCGCAGCGGACTGGTCACCGACCCCTTGCTCAACAACCTGCTCAGCCGGAACGTGGCCGCGGAGATCAGCACCAGGTCCCGGGGGTCGGGGCGGCTGGGCAACGGCCGGCCCGAGCGGCGGACCAGAGCCGTCCATCCGGCCGCGTACGCGCCGAACGCGGCCAGCGAAGCGGCGTAGCCGGGGAGCGGGCGCTCCTCGCCGGCCGAGTAGTGGTGGCGCTCACGGCGCAGGACGCTCTTGAGCAGCCGTACCCCGCCGCCGAGTCCGGTTTCACGATCCATGTTTCTCACCTTCCGTTCAGTCGGACGGGTCTGCGCGAAGCCGCCGGGAAGAGGCGGGCACGTCGTCCGTACCCGGAGCGGGATCTCTCATGATCATTCTTCGGCGCGACACCTAGGTGGCACGGTACCCAGTCTGCGCAGCACGACTCACGGCTGATCCATACCGGGCGGGGACCGGGGCAGACCGCGTCAGAGCCCTGCGGCCGGTGTGCCTGGCGGCGCGGAGGCCGCCGGGCACCGGTGGTGCCACTCGAGCGGAACGACCGGGCACACCGCCGCGAACGCGCACCAGGCGGAGATGAATCCCGGCCGCCACAACGCCGCGCATACCGCCGCCCCGAAGGCGACCAGGGCCCCGAGCAGCCGCAGTCGGCGGTCGTCGGTAAGGAGCAGGGAGCCGACGGTGGCAAGGAAATAGCCCGCGACGAGCAGCGCCGGATGCGGCAGGTCGAGTACGTAGCCGAGCGTGCGACCACGGATCTCGGCCGTCACGGGGCGGGTGGCGGGGCAGTACGCGAGTGACGCGGCCGTCGCGACCGCGACGGCCAGGGGAACCAGCAGACGCCGACGGGCGTGCGGCGGCGCGGCGCACACCACGCCCACCGGCACCCACAACGCCGGCAGGGGAAGGGTGATGACGGCCCAGGCGACGGTGGCAGGGCCCGTACCGCCGCCGGAGCGCCGGATCACCGCCTCGATGATCCGGTGTGTCCCCAGGAGCAGCGGAAGCGCGGCCAGCGGCAGGTCGCGCGCCCGGCTTCGGCGTACACAGGTCCCTCCGTCACCCGTTCGGTTACTCCTTGCGCACAACTGCAAGCCCAGTGTGCAAAATTGGCGAGTCTAGACCCTCGA
>NZ_JBSFTV010000081.1:0-10674 GCF_053591455.1 Streptomyces sp. NPDC003016 | reverse complement strand
GATGATTGCTGCACGTGCCCGGTTCCCCACCACACAGACCATGATCAACGATCAAGGCGCCGACGCGCCACCGCCAACCATGCACGAGCTCGTTAGCAGCGCGAATGACCAAGGGTTTCCTTGACCTGAAGCGTGATTGAGGTTCTAGCGTGTCGTCTGGTTGATCATCTGACGACGGGAGATACGCTCATGATCCTCGTGACCGGAGCCACCGGAAACATAGGCAGTGCCCTGCTGAAGGAACTGCACGCACGCGGTGTCGGGCCGCTCAGAGGGCTCACGCGTGATGCCGCACGGGTCGTCTTCCCCAAAGGGGTGGAAGCCGTGGAGGGCGACTTAGCGGAGCCGGCGTCGTTGAAGTCCGCGCTGGACGGGGTGCGCTCGCTGTTTCTTGTGTCGCGTCTGGGCTCGGACGCCGACATCCTCGAAGCTGCCCGGCAGGCGGGTGTGGAGCACGTCGTGCTGGTGTCGTCGATTACCGTCCAGACTAACCCCCGCCTCGGCCCTGCCGGCGAGAACCTGGCGGTGGAGCAACTGCTCAAGGCAAGCGGCATGGCCTGGACGATCTTGCGGCCGACGCAGTTCGCCTCGAACGCCCTGATGTGGGCGGCTTCCATCCGTGGCCACGAGACCGTTCGCGCGCCGTATGCGGACATCGCGCTGCCAACCATCCACCCTGCGGACATCGCGTCGGTGGCACGGGTGGCACTGACCGAGCCCGGCCACCAGGAGCACACATATGCCTTGACCGGTCCAGAGCCGGTGACCGCCCGGCAACAGGTCGAGGCCATCGCGGCAGCACTGGGCCGGGAGGTGCCCTTCGCCGAAATCAGCCGCCAGGAGGCCCACGCACAGATGGCCGCGGCCTTCGGGGCCGAGGCCGCGGACGCGGTGCTCGACGTCACGGGCGGAGACGTGAACGACGAGTTGCTGATGGTGCGCGACACGGTTTCACAGGTCACTGGAACGCCGGCCCGCCCGTTTCAGCAGTGGGCTTCAGAGAACGCCAACGCCTTCCATTGAATCGCCTGAGCCTGAGTAGGTTGATCCGTATTCAGGTACTCAGGTACTCAGGTGTGACATCCAGGAGTGCGCCGGCGCCTGGCGTGACGTCGGTCTTCAGGACCCGGTTGTGGTCTTGAAGGCTGACGTTGTCGTTTGGGGTGGGTGTCGATGTCGATGCGTCCGATCAGGGGTGGGGAAATCCCTGCGGAGACGATGCGGGTGGCCAGGGCGGCGTTCCCGAAGGGGAGCCTGGCGATCCGGCTGCCAGATGAGCTGGGCGTGCTGTTCCGGGACGAGCAGTTCGCGGATTTGTTTCCGGCCCGGGGGAAGCCGGCCTGGTCACCGGGGCGGCTTGCGCTGGTGTCGGTGCTCCAGTTCACGGAGGGGCTGCCGGACCGGCAGGCGGCTCTGGCGGTGCGGGGCCGGATCGACTGGAAGTACGCCCTGGGGCGCTGTCACGTTGTTGGCTGCGCAAATTTCTGACGATGCGTCAGGGCGTGGTGGGGACCGGGGTTTCGGGCGGGTGCTCAGGCTTCGGCGGGCTGGCCGGCGGCGCCGGTGGCCTGGCCCCAGATCGCAAAGCGGATGGTCATCTTGGCTCGGTAGTGGGCGGCGGCCATCAGGTGGCGCCGGGGCCGGAAGTGCGGTGAGATGCCGCTGAATGCGGACAGGAACCGCTGGGCCCCGCCGGTACTACGGAAGCCCTTCATCGCGCGTTCACGCTGCCGGGTGGGCTGATGGGAGTTCTCGGCCCGGTTGTTCAGGCCCTTGTGGGCACGATGCTCAACCGAGGGCATGACCTCGCGGTGAGCCGCCCCGTAGGAGCGCAGTTTGTCGGTGACGATCACTCTCGGCACCGAGCAGGTCTTCTTCAGCAGTTTGTGGAAGAACCGCCTGGCCGCAGCGGTGTCCCGCCGGTTCTGGACCAGGATGTCGAGCACGTTGCCGTCGGCATCGACGGCCCGCCACAGGTACTTCCGCTCTCCGTTGATCTTGATGAAGACCTCGTCCAGGTGCCACCTGTCGCCCGGCTGCACACGCCGACGGCGCAGCCCGTTGGCGTAGACCTGCCCGAACTTCGCACACCAGCGGCGGACCGTCTCATGGGAGACGAACACGCCGCGCTCCAGCATCAGCTCCTCCATCTCACGGAAGCTTCAGCGGGAAGCGGAAGTACAGCCACACGCAGTGCGCGATGATCTCCACCGGGTACCGGTGCCCCTTGTACGACGGCGGCGTGCTGCCCACGGACGACCCCTCCCACCATGACCAACCAGAAGATCATCCCACCCGGTCAGTCAACGTGACAGTGCCGCGGCGGCTTCTACCGGCACAGCTACGGCGCCTGGCCACAGCGCAGCACGGTGAGAGCGACCGATGGCTCGCCGCCGCCCTGGGCGAACGGCATCCGGAGAATGTGCGGCTGATCGACTCGCACGGTTACCCGGATGATCCCGATGATCCCGAGTACGACATGGGAGTGGACGGCATGGCGCTGTCGAGCACGGTGCCGGATGCGGCAGGACGTCGGCTCGTGCTGGGCGGGTTCCTCATGGGAACCGTGACGACCCTGGCAGCAGAGATCCAGCAGGACGGCAAAGTACTGGGCAATTGGAGTAAGGACGTGAACGCTCTCCTGCCCAGCGCGCGGGTTGCCCTGCAGCGCATCACCGACGAGGTGCAGGCGGCCTACACCAAGCTCCCGTAGCACGTACAGATCACGCGGGACAGCCAGTCGGGCGCGTCTTTCCAGCCGGAGCGGGACCTCCGGCACGGGGGACCCAGAGGTCCCCGGTGGCTGCCGCATGCGGCCGGCGGCAGCCACCCGAGCGCAGCCGTGCGCATGCCCGGGGTGCGGTAGTCCGTCAGGTCGGTGTCACCGAGAGGGTGCACTGCGGACGGCGGTAGGTACGTGGTCGATGGCACGGAGCAGGTCCGTCTGGTCGGTGTGAGGTCGTGGCCGGGTTCGCGTAGCCCTTGGCGGTAGGTGCGTTTGTCGCCGGGCTGGGTGGTTGTTCGCCACGGCTGTGGCGCAGGCGGGCCTGCTGGTAGTGGCGAGGTCCCACAAGGCTCCCGGGTTGCTCCGCCGCTTCGGGAGGGCCGCGGACGGAGCGCTGTCCGACCCGGAGGCTCTGGCCAACAAGACGCGAGCTGTTCACGCGGCGCGTCGACTCGCTGGCGGGAAGCCTGGAACCGCCGGAGCGGTCCGCGCCTGTGATCCTCTCAATGAGACTGCAAGTCCTCTCAGATTGTGCAGTAGCGCAGGTCACGCACGGATTCACAGCCGTCTCAGCGGCCCGATGCCATCTTGATCATCTTCTCACTTTTTGCTGCTTCCTAGCTCACAGCCATGATCAGAACAACTATGACTGCAGTTTCACTGAGGCGACATACCCAGAGCATGGCCTGGCCGGTCAGGGCGAGCATCCACCTCCATCCCGGGAGGTGCAACGCGATCTGGGCGATTTCGAGCCAGATGCGGTTCTGGGCGGTGTGATGCAGGGGCAGGTTCCGCAGCCCGGTGGCCCGGGCAGCTGGGAGGCGGCCCGCGGCCCGGGCCTGCAGGCGGTGACGGAGTTCGAGGTCGGCGGCCAGCCAGCCGGTTGTGTTGGTGGCGAAGCAGAACTGCCGCAGCCGTCCGCGCCGGTGAGCCTCAACTGGGCTCATGGGTGAGACTGTCCTTTGCGGATGATCAGCCGTGTGCCCTTCGGCTAGCCGGCCAGGACATCGCCGGTGAGTTCGGCGACCCAGGCACGGTCCCGGATCTCGCCGTCCGGCTCGACGGCCGGTGTCCAGGCCGACGCCGGGACCTTTGGCACGCGGCTGTGGATCGCGTCGGTGATCACCATGCCGACCAAGTAGGACAGCCACGCTCCCGCTGGGCGAGCAAGGTGACGAAGCCGTGGGTGCCGGCCAGCAGAGTCGGTGCGGATCAGCGTCTGCTGTTCACACCGGTAGTTGGACACCACTCAAGGTGTGGCGAAGCCCATCTTTTCCTCTCCCGAGCCCTATTACTACCGCCGCTGAGACTCTCTGTCATCGTGAGACTCGGTAGTAGTCGGCCGGCGGCAGGGCCAGTGCGAACACCGTGCCGTAGCGGCGGCGGATACCGCCCAGGCTCGCCGCTGGAGGCTCGCACACGAACCGGTAGGCGTTGGCCGGCTGTAGGGGCGCTGGGACATGTGAGCCTGGGTGATCCCAGGTAAGGGTGTGCCCCGCATGGGCCATTTCACCTCGTCTGTCCTCGTGGGTGTTGTCGTGGGTGAAGGGGATGCTGGACAAGGCATGCTCACCAGCGGCGAGGATTTCGGTGATGGTCTCGGCTGGGGACATCGGGGAACTGTAGTAGGCCGTCAGACGCATCCAGCAGGCCACCCGGTAGGCAGGCTTCACCGGATTGAACAGGTCCCAGCCGGCCATGCCGCGGGTGTAGTGGTCCTCCACGGCCACAAGACGCAACACCAAGGGTGTGCTCTCCGCGTAGGCGTGGGCGATGGCTCGTAGCCGTGCCTCAGCAGTCTGCCGGGCCTGCTGCGCGGTGTCGCTTTCGGCGAGTCGGTGGGCTCTGTAGCGGCTGGTCGAGCCAAGAAGCGTCCACACACGGGCCACGACATTGAACATGGCGAGGAGCGGCCACGTCGCAGCACGCAGAACGAGAATCCTCATCGGGCGCCGAATCAGGAGGACCGCTCCTTGGGCTGTGTGCTGGCCGGCATGAGCCTGGCTTGCAGGAGCGAGGCCCCAGTCGCGGCGGCGGACTGGATGGCCACCCACAAGACGGCCTCCCACCGGCCCGGAGTAGAGTCCACGAGGTGTCCCGTGGTCATCGTGGCCCACACGTAGGCGCTGATGACGATCGCCAGATGGTTGCCGCGGACTCCGGCCAGTCTGACACCAGCCCACAGGGCGAAGGGTTGACAGATAATGCCTGCCGCGTTGGCGGCCAGATAGTAATGGATTCCCGCGAGGAGGCCGCGCGAGTTCTCGGCTTCGGTGGCGTGGTCGATCAGCGTGTACAAACCGCGTATCAGCCACCATGCGACGAGCGTGGCCGCGGCGGCCATGGAAGCCGTCTTCGCAGCCCGCACTAAATAGGTCATGAGCACGATCATCTACCTGTCGACTGGTGGACTGCTATCCGTACAGCTACTCAACTCGAAGTGTTCTGGGGCGCCGCATCGTACGGCGCCCCAGAACTCGTAGCCGGCTGTTACCGTGCGAGGGCGTCCTGGAACGCCTTTGCGTAGTGCGCCGTTCCGGGGACCTTGGGGTGGAACGACTTCATCGAGGGCCCCTTGTCGTCAGCCCTGGAGTGCCCGGTGACGACGATGCCGTGAATCGTCTCCGGGTCTCCGCAGATCGCCTGCCCGGCGAACGCAGCCCGCGGGTCGGCGAACACCGCATACGAGCCGGTGTCGCTGACGGCCCCCTTCATCTCCGTGGCGACGACATCACCCATCTGGTTCAGCCACGGCGCCTCCTCGCTACCGATGCCGATCACGCACGAGCCGCTCTTCTCCAGGAGCCTGGGGTAGCCCATGAGCACGATCTTTGCGTTCGGCGCCTTGTCGTGAAGTGCCCTGAGCGTCTTCACCAGGCGGGGCCGGATGACGTTGTGCGCCCATGCCGGCAGCCAGTCCTTCAGCGCGGGAGTGTCGGTGTCGTATGCCTGCCCAGTGTCGGGACTGCGGGCCTTGATTGACCCGTTCTGACACACATCAGAAATGGCCGTGATGCACTTTTGGATGACGTCAGCGAACGCCATGTCGTTACCGCCGATCGCCAGGGCGACCAGGGTGGTGTGCTGGTCCAGATAGCCCTGCTGAATCTGCGGCAGCTCCCCGGAGTCCGGTGTGATACTGAGCATGTTGTAGTGGCGGGCACCGGAGCAGGCGGTGAATTGAAAGTCCATCCTGGCGCTCCACGAGTCCGCCAGTTCTCCGACCGAGAGCTGTTCGCCGGGTAGGGCAGCGCGACGGGACCAGGCGTGCCGGGAGCGGTGGCAGGTGTTCTTCCACTTGTCACCCGACACCTTGTTGTAGTAGTCGGACTCCGGGTAGTAGTCGTCACCCTTTGGGTCGGAAGCTCCTTCACCGGAGGCGTAGGAGTCACCCATCCCGACCACCATGTGGTTCGGCTTGCCGGGAAGAGGCTGGAAGGCAACCGCGTCCCATGCGACGTCCTCGTCGGCGGTGCCGTCGGCGGTGGCGTTGGTGAGGGTGACCGTCGGCGTGCCAGTGAAGCGGAAGGCGCCGAGGCTGACCCACCGGTTGGCGCGCTGCTCGACGATGCGCGCCTTGCTGGTGGTGTCGGCGCCGCCGATCACGTACGCCGCCTGCCGGGTATGGGCTCCGGTGTCCGGGAGATGCACCAGCACACGGGCCCATTCGATGTTCTTGTCGAGGGTCCAGGTGCCCTTGACGGTCATCAGCCCGGAGTCCCCGCCGAGGTGCGCCGTATTGCGGGTGTGGGCGTACCAGAAGTGGCCGCCCTGCCCGCCGCCGATCTGGTGCAGGTCTCCCTTGGCCTGGTACGGGCCCAGGCCGGGCCCGGTCGCTGCCGGGTTGGGGTAGAACGTGAACTGGAAGTGCCCGGCGTCGGTGCCGCTGGACCCGCAGTTGCTGTAGGTGTCGATGTTGTCGGGCACGGATTCCACGACCAGCGCGCCGGCGGGGGCAGCGCTGCACTTCGGGGTGCCGTACTCCAACCGAGACCCGCGGCCCGGCTCCTCGCGCAGCGTGACGTACTTGATGCTCTCGTTGCCGCATTCGGCGGCGCAATCTGGCTTCCACGTCACGTTCGACCCGCGCCACCAGTACCGTTCGTAGCACTCCGCGTCGGGGCAGTCCGGCGGGCTGGCCGCGCTGCAGTTGTTGGTGGCGTTGCAGAACGCGTCCAGCGGCGGCTTCACCAGGTCACGCTGCAACTCGCTGACCCACCAGGCGGGCCGGAACCCAACGGAGGAGTACCCGGATTCGCCGGGCCAGTCCTGCCGTCCGTCGGTGGAGTAGGAGAGGCCGGTGTCCATGGACCAGGCGGACCAGCCCATCACCTTCTCCTGGTACGGCCAGTTCTGGGGCTTCGCGGCGTCCCGCGGGTCGGTCATGAACGGATGCCGCGACGGCGGGTAGAACGGGTTCGCGGGGTTGTTGTACCAGCCCAGGCCCCACGGCTTGCCGTCACCCTTGTTCGGGTTGAAGCCGAGGTTGTAGTTCCACAGCGCGGCGAACCAGTTCTCCGGCTTCGACGGGTCGTCGTTGTTGACGGTGATGGTCTGCCCGGCGGTGTGCACCTGGTTCCACTTGTCCGCGAGGATGTACATGGAGGCGGCGATGTTGACCGCGTAGTCCAGGGCGACGGCCTTCTGCTTGAGTGGAGGCAGGGACGTCTCGCCGGGCTTCTCGTGCCCGGCCAGGCGCATGCCGTCGGTGACCTGGCCCACGCCGTAACCGCAGTCCGAGTTCAGCCAGCGGATCTTCCAGTACTCCTCGGACGTTTCACCTTTGTGTCCGTAGAATCCGGCGATCGCAGCCTGCGGGTTGCCCATCTGGCCGGGGATGGCACCTCCTTCGGCCTGCCAGAGGTTCGACTCCTGCGCGAGCACACCCAGCAGCACCTGGGCGGGAATGCGGCCGCCGCCCTTCAGCGTCGGGGCAGGGAACAGGCCCTGCGGGTCGACGGTGCCCAGTCCGGTCTGGGTGCGCCAGCCTCCCTGTTTGATCCACTTGGCGCGCAGCTCGCCGCGGATCGCCATGTTCACGGCCCACTCGACCTGGTTCGGGGTCGGCTGCAGGGCGAGCGCCTTGACGTCGTTGCGGGGGATGGAGCACAAGCGGTCGGTGTCGACCGGGGTGGACGCCCGTGGGTCATCGGCCGCCATGGCCCGCCCGCTCCCGCCGGGTGCCGGGCGACTCGTGCCGCTGGTGGGGAGGGCGGGTGAAAAGGACTCCTTCCCCGTGGCGCTAGTTGTGTCCACCAGAGCCTGGGTGATCTTCTGACCGGTGGCGGTCGAGGTGCTCGTGATGGTCGGCGACCCGGCATCGTCCGCGGGGCCCTGGGCGCTTCGCCGGGCGGCCGACGGTTCGGCCTTGGTGAAGCCCTTCCCGGCATTCTGGATGTTGTCGAGACCGGCCCTCACACCCGGCATGAGGACCGGGTCGACGGCCAGCCGGCCGAGACTGGACACCTCGGCGTCCGCCGGAACGTTCAGTCGGGTCACCGCACTACCCGCCGGGCGGGTGTTCTTTGCCTGCCCGGTGAGGAACACTCGGCCTTCGGTACCTTGCTTGAGAGCGAGGTCTCCGAGCTTGCCAGACGCCAGCGTCGATGGTTTCCCGCGCTCGGTCCACAGCTTCGCGCGGGCGGTGTCACCCGTGCGGTCCAGGAACGCCACCCCGTCACGGGTGGGGCGGATCTGGAACGGAACGCTGTCTGCCCCGGCCAGGATGCGGGCCTTACCGGAAGGGCTGAGGCGAATCAGGTGCTGTCCCCGTGCGGCGACAAGGCCGCCATTCACGGGCACAGCAGATGTCACCTGCCCGTCCACGGAGGCGTCCGCGATGGTCTTGCCGCTGGTTGTCACGGTGACCAGGCGGGTCTTGTTGTCGCGGAACGCGGTGAACGCGGCAGTACCGGTCTCAGGGTTGCAGGTCGGGTCGAAGTAGGCCATCGACGCGGTGAACGGAAGCTTCGTCACCGTGCCGGTTTTCACGTCGACGATGGCGGTGAACGCGCCGCCCTGCATCAGGTCCGGCTTGTTGGCGAATGTGCGCGGCGCGTAGACGGCGGCCACGTGCTCGCGGTCCACCACGCACGCGTTCCCGATCCACGCGTCCGCCGGCAGGCCGGGCTCTGCGAGGGTGGCGACTGTCCTCCACTGGTAGGCGTCCTTGCTGTCCGCGACAAGGATCTTCAGCCCTCCAGAATCCGCCGCAGTGGTCACGGCCCGATCAGCAGAAGCCTTCCAATCTTTGCCGAGTCTCTTGCCTGGGTCTTGTACGCGGGCAGTTGGCTCCGACTGCTCGCTGCTCTCGGGTCCGGGCGATAATGGTGTGGGTGCTGCCATGGCCGGAACAGCCTGTATGAGCCCGGTCAGGACCGCGGTGGCTGCAAGGCCTGCGATCCCGCGTGCTCGTCTGGATATTCTCAACTCACTCCTCAAGTAGCGGACTTTCGGGTATGGATGAGAAACCGCCGCAGCCCTGTATAAGGAGGAGCAAACAGGGGGTGTTGCGGTCGACGGAAAGACGCCCTGCGGTTGGAATCGCCTCCAGGGGGACTCGAAGCTCACCAGCGCCCACAGGCATGCCCCGCAGTCCGCGCACTCCCGGATGGTCGGCTGTGACATGTCAGCGTCGCTGTGCGGCCTCGGCTCGGTCTTGGGCTGGGCGATCAAGCGGCTTGTGAGCACTGCCGCACTGAGCGCACCAATGATCGGGCGTACTCTCGGCATGACATCGCGCGAGAGCTGAAGGCACTCGTTGTCTGCCCATGACATCCGTTGGGCGAGGACACCGCTTGCCGCAGTCTGGTACAGGGCCCGGATTGGAAGGTCCCGCCCCGCGCTGAGGCGTGGGCGGGACCCGCACCAGGGTGACTTCGCTCTCAGGAGCGACGATCCGGGCTCATCCCCGGGCCCTTTCCGGGTGCGGATGACGACCGCCTCCGTAGAGTTCCTTGTCTAGAGGCCGGAAGCCTTGGCGGCCGCAGCCTTGTTGTCCGCCCTCACGCCATCCAGAGCGGTTTGGTTGGCCTTGATGGCTTGCTGCTGGAGGGGAACCTCGGTGTCGAACCAGACCTTCTCCACGCCATAGCGGTCCCTGCATGCGACATCGGCCGTTGCTGTGGCGATCTCCAGTTCCGTCACTTCGTGCGGGTCGGAGAAACGCGAGTCCTCGTTGGCATCCATCGGCTTCTCGTACGAGTAGCCCTTCGCCTTCATGCATGACGACCACTTGGCGAACACCGCAGTCACCTTGGGGTCTTTGGCCGCTTCCTTGTAGGCTTCGCCGTCGATCTTCTGCACCAAATGATCCGGCTGCGCTGCGGGGGCCTGTTCGTCGACTGTCTGGACGCAGTTCCTCAGAGTCCCCTCGTCCGCGCCGGAGGTGTCCACGGCGCCCGCTGAGAGAGCTTGGTCGTAAGCCTCTTGCTCGGCAGCACCCGGGTGGTAACCGCGTTTGGCCGCCTTCTCGGCGTCGTGGATCCCGTACCGCCAGTCCGTCAGCGTCTTACCGCCCAGAGTGGGCAGATCTGGAGCCGGATTCCACTTCTCATAACCGGCACTCTTCATACACTCGTCAATCAAACTGTCTCGCGCCCCGCTGATGAGCCGGGTCTCCGCCCTGGTCGGCATGTACGTCTCGATAGGCAGTCTCCACGTGGCGGGATTTCCCGGATCCCCGACGTAGGCCTTCGGCGCGGACTGCGTTGCTTGATCGGCCAGACTGGCCGGCAACGGCTTGCCGTTGCCCGACGGCGAGTTCGCCGGCCAACTCGCGATGACCACTGCTCCCACTGCAGCTGCCGCCAGGACCGGAGCTGCAACTTTGACGGCTGCCCTCTTACTGCTCACTGAGCCTTTTCCAACCTCAGGTTGAGGCGTGGTGAAGGGCGAGGACAGCCTTCAGGATGTCGGTGATGCGGTTGGTGCTGCAGCGGATTTTCCGC
>NZ_JBSFTV010000080.1:0-10740 GCF_053591455.1 Streptomyces sp. NPDC003016 | reverse complement strand
GCAGGGGGGACCCTGTGGGAGAGTAGGACACCGCCGAACAAATTTTATGCCCCGGTCCCTGGACTTATGTCCAGGGACCGGGGCTTTTTTGCGTTCAGAGATCGTATTCTCAGGACCGGAGTTGGTCCGAACAGGAAAACGAGCGAAAGCGGGCGTCCGATGGGAACTGTGGTGCATGTCCCCCAGACTCGGGACATGATCGGAGAGGAACTCTCCGGTGATGAGGCGCTGACCGCTCTGCGGCGTTACGGAGGCCGCAAGCTGTTCCTCGATGCTTTTTCTCGTTTCCGGTACGCGGACGGGTTCAGCCACGCGCGGTCGCTGGCTTTCCAGGTGGTCCTGGGCATCGTGCCGTTCGCCATCGCCCTGGTGGGCGTCGCTGCGTCCGTGCACACCGACAGCGTGGGGCGGGTCGTGGAGCTGACGCTCGGACACATCGTGCCGGGTGCCAGCAATGAACTGGTCGAAGAGGCCCTCGCGGACACCCGGCGCAGCGCCGGCGGCAGTACGTCGATCGCGGTCGCGATGTGGCTCGGGCTCGGCTTCGCCGTACTGAACCTGACCTCGGCCATGGGACAGATCGAGCGCGGCAGCAACCGTATCTACGGGATCGAGAGGGACCGGCCCTTCCTCGTGAAGTACGGACGGAGCCTGCTGCTTGCTCTGGGAGCCGGTATACCGATGGTGCTGGGCTTCCTGGCCCTCGTCGCCGGTGAAGCGGTGGGGGAGTCGCTGGTCGAGGCGCTCGGGTGGCCCGTGTCCCTGCTCGGCGTGTGGGGGCTGCTGAAGGCCCCGGTCGGTGTCCTGCTGGCGTTGCTGGCGTCGGCGGTGATATTCCGTTGGGCGCCCCGGCGTGACCAGCCCGGTTACACCTGGCTCGCCGTCGGGTCCGCCGTACACCTGACGCTGTGGGTGACGGCGACCTGGCTGCTGGCCCTGTACGTCGCCAAGAGCGGCTCCTTCGGGGCCGTCTACGGGCCGCTCACCGCCTTCGTCGCCCTGATGCTCTGGGCGAATCTCACGGGCATCGCGCTCTTCCTGGGCCTTGCGTTCGCCGCCCAGCTCGAAGCGGCCCGCGCCGGCATCCTCGAACCGGTCAGGCCCGACCCCGGGCCGGGGGCCTGAAAGACACTCGACGGGCAGTCGAAAGGCCACTTGAGGGGGGTATGTGGCACCGGACGGCGCGGAAGCCCTCCCGGGCACGAGGGCGGTTCAGTCCGCGTACCGGGCCCGCCCGCCCGTGCTCCTCATGGTCAGTGGGTTCGCTGCTGGTACTACTCGGTCTCGCGCACGGTGGCCTCGCCGTTGGTGACCGTGTGCACGGCCTCGCGCCGCAGCGCTTCCTGGCGGCGGTTGGCTGTGAAGCCGGGGACTTCGCGCGCAACATGTCGGGGGTGGAGACGTACAGGTTGCTGCCGTCGTCGAAGGGGGCGAGCCGCAGTCGGGCGTGCAGATGCCGGGCAGCGGGTTCTCGACGTGCGGCAACCGGTCGAGGCTGCCCACCAGGCCGGTGCCGGGGAGGTGTCTGAGCGGCTCGTCGGGGTCGACGACCAGGTCGCCGCCCAGGCCGGCGGTGAGGTTGATGACGACGTCGGTGCCGGTCTCCCTGATCCACTCGACGACCTCGTGGTGGAGCAGCGGGTCACGGGACGGGGCGCCGGTCTCGGGATCGCGGACGTGGAGGTGCACGACGGCGGCGCCGGCCCGGGCGGCCTCGACGGCGGAGCGGGCTCTGCTCGGAGCAGACCGGCATGTGCGGGTGCTTGCGGACGGTGTCAGCGGCGCCGGTGAGGGCGCAGGTGATGATGGCTCCTGAGTGGGGCGGTGGGTGGGGATACGGGCGGGGCCCGGTTCAGCCGTGGTGGGCGGGAACGGACAGGGTGGCGTCCACGTAGGCGAGCAGCGCGGCCTGCATGTCCTCGAGGCTGGTGCCCGCGCCCGGTTCGGCGCCCGCTTCCGGGTCCGGTGCGGCGGCGAGCACCTGGGTGGCCAGGCCGTCGATCAGCGCGGTCAGCCGCAGCGCGGCGGCGTCCGGGTCCGTGGGGCGGAAGACGCCCTGGTCGATGCCGCGCCGCAGGACGCCGGCGACCGTCGCACGCCACTGCCGGTGGTACGCGACGTGCAACCGGCCCACGGCGGTGGAGCGGGCCGCCTCCGCCCACAGGTCGAGCCAGACGCTCCACTGCCACCGTTGCTGCTCGGTGTACGGCGTCTGGAGCTCGATCAGCTCCCGCAGCTCGTCCGCGGCGTCACCGGTGTCTCCGGCATCGGCGATACGGGCCGCGCGGCGGGCGGTGTCCTCGTCCATGCACCAGCGCACGGCTGCTTCCAGCAGCTCGTCCCGGCCGGGGAAGTGGTAGTGGATGGCGGCGGTGCTGGTGGCGCAGGCCTCGGCGATGTCGGAGACCCGTACGGCGTGGAAACCGCGCTCCGCGATCAGCCGCGCGGTCTCCCGCACGATCTGGAGCGGCCTGCCACCCCGGGGCGCGGCGGCGGCCGCGGCGCGGTCGCGCCGTACGGCGGAGGGCTTGGCGGGCGCCTCGGGGCGGGTCCCGAACAGCCAGCCCGCGTCCACGTCGGCGGTGTCGGCGATACGGGCCAATTCAGCCACGGTGAACCGGCGGGCTCCACTGAGTGAACGCGACAGTTTGGAGGGGTCCATGACGACCCGCCGGGCGAACTCGCGCCGGCTCACGCCGACGGTGTCGATCACCTGACGCACTCGCTCGGCGACCTCGCCACCACAGTCGCCGACTCGGACTCCGGGCTCTTGCCGCATGGTCGGCCACCGTATCCGCGTGTTGAGAAGAGCACAACGCATGGTTCAGGAGAAGCCGTACGTGATAAAGGACCGAGCCCGTTGATGAGAGGCTGACTGACGCGTCAGTCACCTGTATAAGCCGTGAGAACCCCCGGCACAGCGGTGAAAGGCGGACTTCTGCAACTCTGGTCAGCAAGTGGTCAACTTGCTTCAGGCAACGGCCAGTTGCATTGTTATTGACGGTTGTACATGGGCATATACGCTCCAGCGTACGCGGGGGCACTCAAGGGGAGGCCGAACATGACCGTAATCTCGCCACGTCGGCTGGGACAGCCGTTACCGACCATGCCCTTCTACTGTCCGGTCCCGTCCGTCGTCCACCCGTCGGCCCGGACGCTCAACGACATGACCGTCCGGTGGATGCTCCAACAGAGTCTCGACACGGACGATCATCAGCGCAGTCGGCTCGCACTCTGCGACTTCGGCGGTCTGACGGCTTCGACCATGCCGTACGGACAGCCCGGACCGCTCGCCCTGATGGCCAGATTCCACGCCGTGCTCTTCTCGTTCGACGACGGCGTGTGCGACGAGGCCTACGCCACCGCGGATTCCCTCGCCCAGGAGACGGCCCGGATCGTCCGGGCCGTAGAGGCCCCGGCAGCCCATCGCCCGGACGAGTCGCCGCACGCGGCGGCACTGCGCCTGCTCCGGCTGGAGCTGGAGCAGTACGCGTCCCGGCAGCAGATCCGCCGCTGGACCGACGCCATGCGCGTCTACACCTCGGGGCTGGTGTGGGAGGCGGCCTGGCGCCGCAGGCCGGACCTGCCCTCGCTCGACGACTACGTCACGCTGTGGATGAGGGCCATAGGGATGGCCCCCTCCACCGCGATGATCGAGATCGTCGCCGGATACTCCATACCCGACGACGATCTGGAGGACCCGCGCGTCCGGGCACTCACCGAGATCACCTGGACGCTGGTCAGCTGGGACAACGACCTCTACTCCCGCAACAAGGAGTTGCTGCGGGCCGACGACGACCTCAATCTGATCGACGTCCTGTGCCAGGAACTCGGCTGCGATCCGCACCACGCGCTGCAGGAGGCCGTGGCCATGCGGGACCGCGTCATGGTGCTCTTCCTCCGGCTGCGCGACCAGGTGCTCGAGGACGCGGGCAGTGGACTGCGCCGGTACGTACAGGGGCTCGGCCAGTTCGTCCGGGGGCACCTCGACTGGGCCTCCGTCTGTCCCCGTTACAGCGTTCCCTCGGCCCCGGAGGGCAAGTCGGACGGGTGGTGGAAGCAGCGTCCGGCCGACGACAGCTCCGAGCCGCTTCCCCTCCCGACGATCTCCTGGTGGTGGGACCAGCTGAGGGTCAGTAGCCGCGCCACCAGCGGGTGACCGACTGCCACATCCGCTTCGGCGCCGCCGGCCTGCGCTGAGCCGGAATCACGGCTCGCGTCTGTGCCGTCGAGGACGGTGAGGCGGGGGCGGGAGCAGGCATCGGGGCGGACTGGGGCACCGGCACCGGCACCGGCACCGGCGCCGGCTCCAGTGCCGGTTCCGGCTGCGGCGCGCTCGCCCTGGGCGCTGATTCCACCTGCCAGTCCGGGAGCGGCGTCGCGCGCGTCATCGCTCCCGGGGAACTCGCGACATCCTGCGGCGGACGCGCGGCGAACTTGGCCGGGAGCGCGATCAGATGCCTGGACATGAGCGAACTGCGCCACCGCAACTCATGCTCCTCCACGGCGAGTTGAAGATCGGGAAGGCGCATCAGCAGCGCGTCGATGCCGGTGTCGGCGATGGCGCGCCCGATGTCCTGCCCCGGGCACTCGTGCGGTCCGCCGCTGAAAGCGAGGTGGGCGCGGTTGCCCTGCATCGAGGCGTGCGGATCGGGCCGTACCACCGGGTCGATGTTGGCGGCGGCCAGCCCGACGATGAGGGCGTCACCCTTCTTGATCTGCTGGCCGCCGAACTCCGTGTCACCGACAGCCCAGCGGCCGAAGATCGTGGTGAAGGGCGGCTCGTCCCACAGGGTCTGCTCGACCGCCTCGGGCAGCGTCATGTGGCCGCCGCTGAGCTGGGCGCGGAAGCGCGGGTCGGTGAGCACCATGCGCAGTACGTTGGCGATCAGATTCGCCGTCGTCTCGTACGCCGCGATCAGCACCAGCCGCAGGTGCTGGCTCACCTCGTCGTCGGTGAGCCCGGCCGGGTGCTCGACGAGCCAGGTGGTGAAGTCTTCCTCGGGCTTGATCCTGCGCCGGGCCACATGCTTGTTCAGTACGTCCATCACATAGGCGTTGCTGGCGTTCGCCGTCGCCGTGCCCTTGATCATGTCGCGGGCGCACTGCACCATCCGCTCGTTGTACTCCTCCGTCATGCCGAGGATCTGGCACATCACCATCATCGGCAGGTGCTCGGCGAACCGGCTCACCAGGTCGGCCCGGCCGTCCTGGCAGAACTCATTGACCAGCCGGTTGCTGAAGCGGTTGATGTGGCGGCGTACACCCCGGTGGTCGATGCGTCCGATGCTGTCGGTGACCGCGCCGCGCAGCCGCTCGTGTTCCGCGCCGTCCGCGAAGACGCAGATGGGCTGCCACGTGAAGACGGGGGCCAGGGGATGGTCGGGAGGTACGGTGCCGTCCTTGATGAGGCGCCAGTGGCGCGAGTCGCGGGAGAACTGCGACGGGGTGCGGGTCATGTGCTGGTTCTCGGTGTGCCCGAGGACCAGCCAGGCCGGTACGTCGTCGTTCAGCAGCACGGGCGCCACCGGGCCGTGCTCGGCGCGCAGCTTCTCGTACAGGCCCATCGGGTCGTTCTCGTGTTCGGGCCCGTACAGCCGGCGCAGGCCGCCCGGGCCCCGGCCGGCGGTGGCGTGGGCCGGGCAACCCGGGGGCGGAAGCGCCCCGTCGTCCGCTCCGGGTGGATGGGGGAAAGGGGTGGTCACGGTCACTCCAGGTATCGGGCGATCAGGCCGGCGGTTACAGGGACAAGGAGTGCAGATAGCGCATCAGTGTCAGGAGGACATCGCGGCAGGACGCGCGCCCTCGCGCGTCGCAGTCCACTATCGGCACTTCGGGGGGCAGGTCGAGGGCGGTCCGCAACGCCTCGACGGGGTGACGGGGTGCGTCGGGGAAGGTGTTGACGGCGACGACGAACGGCACACCGCGCTCCTCCAGGCGCCCGATCACGTCGAAGCTGACTTCGAGGCGGCGGGTGTCGATCAGCACCACCGCGCCGAGAGCGCCCTCGAAGAGGCCGTTCCACAGGAACCAGAAGCGCTCCTGGCCCGGTGTGCCGAAGAGGTAGAGGATCAGTTCGTCGCTGATGCTGATCCGGCCGAAGTCCATGGCCACCGTGGTGGCGGTCTTGCCCTCCAGGCTGTCGTCGACGCCGACCCCGGCCTGCGTCATGGTCTCTTCGGTGGTCAGCGGACGGATCTCGCTCACCGAACCCACCATCGTGGTCTTGCCGACCCCGAACCCGCCCACGATCACGACCTTCACCGCGGCCGTGGCCGTGGTGGGGAGGACGTCCTCGCGGCGCGGGCCGGTGATCGTCTCAGAGTTTCTGAAGTCCATGCATCACCGCTTCGAGGAGGGACCGGTCCGGCAGAGCGGCGCGGACGATGGGCGCCCGCGACTCGACCAGCTCGGTGGCGAGGAGATCGGTCAGCAACGCGGTCACCACGCTGAAGGGCAGACTGAGGTACGCGGAGATCTCGGCGACGGACAACGGCGCCCGGCACAGCCGCAGAATGGCGGCCTGCTCAGGCTGGACCGTCGGTGTCGGCTCGGTGCGGGCGACGACCATCGTGACCAGGTCGAGAGGGGCCCGTTCCGTGCCGTCCGGGCCGCCGGTGAGCACGTACAGCCGTTCCGGGTCCCCCGTTTCGCGGGGTCGCCGTTCTCGCTGGGGCGGACTCATACGGTCTGCCCGTCATGACGCGGAGGGCTCGTCAGGTGGGCTCCGATACGGATGACCAAGTCCCGCATGCGGGCCCCCATGAGACCCGCGTCCACCGTCTCGTCGGCGAGTACCGCGAGGTAGGCCCCGGTCCCGGCTGCCATCAAGTAGAAGAGGCCGCCGTCGACTTCGATGACGACGAGCCGCATCTTGCCCTCGCTGTGCGGGATTTCGGCGGCGACGGCCGCGGCGAGGCTCTGGAGCCCCGCGCATGCCGCCGCGAGCCGGTCGGCGACGTCGGGGTCGCCGCCGTGCCGGGCGATGCGCAGTCCGTCCGCGGACAGGACCACGATCTGCTGGATCTGCGGCACTCCGTCGGCCAGCTCCTTGAGCATCCAGTCGAAATTTGCCCGTTGCTGGATCACTTGAGATCTCCCTTGTCCAACGCGTCGTCAGGTTCGTCATCGGCCGACGGGTCCGGCGGCGTCCCGTTGAACCCCTTGTTGAAGGCCTCGATCCAGAGCCCCGGCTCCGGTTCCTTGGCCGCGCCGTTGGCGTGGCCGTTGAGCGGCGCCGAGGGCTGTTGCTCGGCCGGCACCATGTGGGAGCCGAGCGGTGCACGGCCCCGGCTGCGGCGCTGCGGAAGCCCGTTCGCCGTCCATTCGGTCACCTCGGGGACGTCCTCCTCCCTGGCGGCGGCAGGTGCGGGGGCGGGCACCGGCTGCTTGGGCTGGGCGGCCGGCCGCGGCTTGCGCCTGGGGATGCGTGCCTCTTCCGCGCTCGACAGGCCGGACGGGCCCTGCCGGGGGACCGCGGTGGCGCCGATGCCGTGGGCGATGCCGGGGGCGGGCCCGGTGGTGATCACGTCACGCGGCACGATGAGCACCGCGCGTACCCCGCCGTACGCGGACTGGCGCAGCGAGACCTTCAGGTCGTACATCTGCGAGAGGCGGCCGACCACGGCCATGCCGAGCCGCGGCGTCTCTCCGAGGTCGTTGAGGTCGATGCCGGCCTGGGCCTGGGCCAGCATCCGCTCGGCCCGGCCCCGGGCCTCCTCGCTGAGGCTGACGCCACCGTCCTCGATCTCGATGGCGATGCCGGTCTGCACCTCCACCGCGGTGACGTGCACCCGGGTCTGCGGCGGCGAGTAGCGCGTGGCGTTGTCGAGGAGCTCCGCGCAGGCGTGGATGAGCGGTTCGACGGCCGTGCCGATGACGGCGACCTTGGCGATCGAGTGCAGGTCGACCCGCTGGTACTCCAGGATGCGGGACATCGCGCCGCGCAACACGCTGAACAGCGGTACGGGGTTGGGCCACTGTCGTCCGGGACGGCCGCCGCCGAGTACGGCGATGGAGTCGGCGAGCCGGCCGATCAGCGAGGTGCCGTGGTCGAGGCGCAGCAGGTCGTCGAAGACCTGGGGGTCGCGTCCGTGGTCCTCCTCCATCATCCGCAGCTCACTGGACTGCTGGTGGACGATGGCCTGGACGCGGCGCGCGATGTTGACGAAGGCGCGCTGCGCGGAGTCGCGCATCGCCTCCTCGGTGTCGACGATCTCCAGGACGGAGCGCACCAGTGCGCGCTGCGGGTCACGCAGGTCGCGGTAGACCGGGTCTCCGTCCACCGCCGTCCGGATCACCTCGGCGGGCGAATGGCCCTGGCGGAGGAGGTGGATGGCGTTCGGCAGCAGCTCCTTGCTGAGCCGCAGGGTCTCCTCGTCGTGTCCGGTGACGCGCTGTTCGAGGAAGGCGAGGCGTTGCTCGTACTCCGCGCGCAGGGCACGCGCGGCCCGGCCGCGACGGACGGCTTCGGCTGCGGCCGCCGTCACCACCACGGTCGCCAGGGCGCCGAACCAGACGACCGGTATCCGGGCGGGTTCCGGTACGAGGAAGAAGGCGGCGGCGGTGGCCGCGGCCATCAGGAGGACGGGTGGCACAAGCGCGCGGAAGAAGGAGGACTCTCGGTCAGTCGGAGGCGATTCAACGCGAACCATGTAAACCCTCTGGCGGTCGATGCGGGGATGTATTCGAACTATCAGGACACTTGCGAACAAGTGCGTGATTTCATGTCAACTCGGCGCGCTCCGAGCGAGCTTAGCCAGCTCGGATCAGTGCGACGGCATATTCACGCAACCCTCTGCACGGGCCTTGTCGAGGGTCTAGACTCGCCAATTTTGCACACTGGGCTTGCAGTTGTGCGCAAGGAGTAACCGAACGGGTGACGGAGGGACCTGTGTACGCCGAAGGCCGCCCCCGTGGTGGCGGGGGCGGCCTTCGGTACACGTGGGGAAGGGCAGGAGAAGCGGGGGAGGAGGAAGGGAAGGGGAGAGTCGGGAGCAGGCGGGCGGGGCCGGGAAGCCCCGTCCCGCGGGTCAGGCGATGGACGCCGAAATGATCGCCGCCACCGCGATGTTGCACGACGCCGTCACCCACACCGCCGGGTGCGGCTCGTCCTGGACCAGCGTTTCGCCCAGTTTGCCCGGCGTGACCAGGTCGACGACCAGGAACGCCACCGCCATCATCACGAGTCCCAGCACCCCGAACGCGGCCGTCGACACGAGCCCCTTGCCGAAGTCGTTGTACGTCGTCCAGATCGAGGTGAACACGACCCCGCCGATACCCAGCAGCGCCGAGCTGAGCAGAAGGGCCGCGTTGCGGTTGCGCTCCTCCCAGATCTGCCGGCCGAGCTTGCCCGGCGTCAGGGCGTCCACCAGGAATATGCCGAGGGTCAGCAGCACCACACCCAGGGCGCCGTAGGCGGCGGAACGGCCAAGTCCGTTGACGATGTCTTCCATTGGTCTCAGTCTCCGCAGATGAGGTCGGTCGTGGTCGAGGAGAGGCAAAACCTATCGCACGGGACTGCCGGGGCGACCGGACAGGTTGCTGGGCGGCGCAGCGGCGTCCCGTACGAGCGATTACGATCCGAACTCATGAGCGCTGCTGACCAGGAACAGGCCCAGGAACAGGCCGAGGGACAGGCCGAAGGGCAAGCCGGAGAGCAGGCCGTGGACGGCCCCTCGCCCCTACGGGCCGGCGGCCTCGCACCACGTCAGGCCAGGCGGATGCGCGTCGCCGCGGCCTCGGTCCTGATGGTCGCGGTGGCGGCGGTGCTGGCGGTGCGGCTGGTGAGCCGGTCGTCGGTCCTGGTCGTCGGGGTGTACGGGCTGGCGCTGATCCTGTGCGGGGGCGTGATCGAGCTCAGCCGGCGCGGGCGTACACGGCTGGGCACCTGGCTGCTGGTGGCGGGCCTGGCGGCGGCGGTTGCGGCGGACGCGTTTCTGATTCCGTGACCGACCGCCTCGGCGGGCCGGTCTCCGACCCGATGAACCGGGCGGCCGTCGGCAAGCTCGCCGTGTTCACCATGCCGGACTTCTCCTGGAACGACCGGGATGACGACCGGACGCGCTCCGGCCGGCCGCCCGGAGCCACCGGGAGACGGCGCAGGCCGGCAGCCCGACGGCCGTCAGACCACGGCGAAGGGGCGCGGTACGTACGGGTCCGGCTGACGAGCAGGACCCCTGTGGAGCTGAACACGACCGAGGAGGAAGTGCTCGGCCGCGGGGGCCGGCAGTGGGACCGCGACGGGGGGCGAACGCGGCTCGGCGCCACGGGCGAGTGATCCGCCCGAGGCGCCGATGCCGGTGTCCGGTGTCCAGGACCTCCAGGGCCCGGGACCTTTTAGTCGAGGTAGTCGCGCAGGACCTGCGAGCGCGACGGGTGGCGCAGCTTCGACATCGTCTTCGACTCGATCTGGCGGATGCGCTCACGCGTCACGCCGTAGACCTTGCCGATCTCGTCCAGCGTCTTGGGCTGGCCGTCGGCCAGGCCGAAGCGCATGGACACGACGCCCGCCTCGCGCTCCGAGAGGGTGTCCAGGACCGAGTGCAGCTGCTCCTGCAGGAAGGTGAAGGAGACCGCGTCGGCCGGGACGACCGCCTCGGAGTCCTCGATGAGGTCACCGAACTCGCTGTCGCCCTCCTCACCCAGCGGGGTGTGCAGCGAGATGGGCTCGCGGCCGTACTTCTGGACCTCGATGACCTTCTCGGGGGTCATGTCGAGTTCCTTGGCCAGCTCCTCCGG
>NZ_JBSFTV010000079.1:0-11203 GCF_053591455.1 Streptomyces sp. NPDC003016 | reverse complement strand
GGCGGGATGCCGCAGATCAACTTGACCGTCTCGGGCCGCTACCTCTCGTTCGTCGAACGGGAGGAGATCGCTCTGTTGCGCGTGCAGGGTGCCGGGGTGCGGGAGATCGCCGGACATCTGGGCCGGTCACCATCGACGATCTCCCGGGAACTGCGGCGCAACGCGGCCACACGCGGCGGCAGACTTGAGTACCGGGCCTCGGTCGCGCAGTGGAAGGCCGACCTGGTGGCAGGGCGCCCCAAGGAGGCCAAACTGGCCGCGAACGAGCGACTGCGGGAGTATGTCCAGGACCACTTGCTGGGCGTGATCCGAGCCGCCGACGGTACGGCGCTTCCCGGTCCGCAGGTTCCGGAGTGGAAAGGGCGCAACAAGCCGCATCGCAATGATCGCCGGTGGGCGAATGCCTGGAGCCCGGAGCAGATCTCAGCCCGACTGAAGATCGATTTTCCTGAGGACGAGTCCATGCGGATCAGCCACGAAGCTATCTACCAGGCCCTTTACGTCCAGAGCCGCGGCGGCCTCAAGCGTGAGCTCGTGGCCTGCCTGCGCACCGGCCGCGCGCTGCGTGTTCCACGGGCGAGGAGCCGTAACAAGCCGGGCGGTCACGTCACCCCGCAGGTGGTGATCAGCCAGCGGCCCGCGGAAGCTACCGGCCGTGCCGTCCCGGGCCACTGGGAAGGAGACCTGATCATCGGGCTGAACCGGTCGGCGGTCGGCACGCTCGTGGAGCGCACTACCCGTTACACGATGCTGGTTCACCTGCCACGGGCCGAGGGCTACGGCACGATCCCGCGCACCAAGAACGGGCCTGCGTTGGCCGGCTACGGCGCCGTGGCCATGAAGGACGCCCTGGCCACCACGATGGCCACCTTGCCCGACCAGCTTCGCCGATCACTGACCTGGGATCGCGGGAAGGAGCTCTCCACTCACGCCCAGCTCACGGTCGAAACTGGACTACCGGTCTACTTCGCGGACCCGCACTCTCCCTGGCAGCGCGCCACGAACGAGAACACCAACGGGCTGCTACGTCAGTATTTTCCCAAGGGCACCGACTTGTCCCGATGGAGCACCGACGAGCTGACCGCCATCGCCGCGGCCCTCAACTCCCGTCCCCGCAAAACCCTCGGTTGGAAGACACCCGCGGAAGCCCTCGACGAACATCTACAATCAGCGCAGCCCAGCGTTGCAACGACTGGTTGAATCCGCCAGCACTCGCTCAACCTGACAACGCCCTTGCAGGCGATGCGGTCAAATCAGCCGCACCCCCGAACTACGACCGCCCCCTGGATATGCCAGGGGGCGGTCGTGGGCTAGGGGGACGGCTCAGCCGTTAAGCCCTAGCACCTGGGGGTCATCACTCGGGAAGCTCTTCGGCATACCCGGCACATGAATGTTGCGCCGATACACACCGACCAGGAATTCCACGGCGCCGACCGGGAACTCCGACCAGTCGCCATTGGCTCCGCGGACGACCACCGGCCAGGCTTCAGGGTCGGGAGAACTCATCCTCCAGTAGAGGCGGTCCCCCGAATAGGACTCGGCCCAGCAGAGCAGGCCATCCGGCTCCGGGTAGGGAACATAGCCCTGGGTGTCCTCCATCTCGTACAGATCCTGAAGGATCTCGGACGAGTCCCGGACCCCAGACACCCATGACGCCTCGGCGCCGGGCTGGGGAAGGGACACCATGAGGAAATCATCGATGACCAGCGTTGGGTACGCCTCCGTCAGGGAGCGGTAATCCGAGGGCAGCCCAGTACCCAGGTCGCCCTCGAGGGCGGCCCAGTCCACGCTACGACGCGAAGCCGCACGCCACCGCATCATCGACGGGAGAGCTGCCTCCAGCTCCTCGATTCTCAGCATGTCGTCTGCCATTCCGTGATGTTCTTGACCGTCACGTTGTCGAACAATACTCCATTCTCGGTGCGGGCGGACATGGTAATACTGTCCGGCATTCCCTCGGCCTGGCTGTGGTTGACCTTTCCGGTGTATTGCACCCAATTCCCTGCTGCGAGCTGCTTTTCCATCTTGATCTCGCAGCGCCGCATTCCGCTGGTGTTCATACGAGAGAATCCGGTGAACAGATTGCGCTCGGTCCAGTCACCGCTCATCTTGTCGCCCACGATGTGCACGCGGTTGAAGATGACCTTGTTCTTGAGGTCCTTGTTCTGGGCCGGGTCCGGGAATCCGTACACGTTCACCGCCCCGCCGTCGTCGCGCGGCGTGCCCGACGCCTTGAGGTCGCTCGGGCAGATCAGCGCCGTTGCACCTTGGGCACGGCCCTCGCCGTCCAGCTCGTCGTACTGGAACCGGGACGACTTCGGCTCGGAGTCACAGCGCTCCTCCTCGTCATCGCTGCCCGTGTCGCCGCCTGGTCTGCCCCTAGGGGCAGGGGCGGGCGTCGGCTCGTCATCTTGGCCGGCCTCTGCAGCGGCCTCGTCGATGGCTTGGCCGGCCTCCTGGGCCGCCGTGACCACTGCTGCGGTCGTGACCGTGGCCACCACCGCTACGGCGATGACCTCGATGACGGGGATCGCGACCAGGATGAGCGGGAAGAAGTGACCGTCGACCTCGACGTTGCTCACCGGGTTGCCGCCGGTGAAGGCGTAGCGGTTACCGGTGAAGGGGTCGGACCCGAGCCGCATATCTGCGAGAGCGCCGTTGTACATGTCCCGCGAGGTGAAGCGGTTCAGGCCCGGGCTGTAGTCGCGGAAGCCCATGTCGTAGGTTCCGCTGGCAGCGTCCCAGCGCTTCGCGTTGAAGCGGTAGGAATTGTGCATCTCCTTTTCGGGCTGAGCGGCGTCGGGCTTGTCGATGCCGGTGAACTCGGAGGTGTCGTTGCTGCCGTAGGCCGTGTACCCGTACGTCGAAGCGGTGTTGCCGTTCTTGTCGGTGAGGGTCTCGGTGTCGGTGTGGCCGTTGTAGCCGTACACGCCCAGGTCTTCGGTGCCGTCGCTGTTGCGCTTGATCTGCGACAGGCGCTCGCCCCACGGGCTGTACTGGTACGACTTGGTGATCTCACCGGCGACGCGCTCATCGAGTATCTCCTCGGACATGCCGAGGTAGTTGAAGTCGGTGGTCTTGGTGCCCTCCGTCTTGGCCGTGGTGCGGTCCAACGGGTCGTAGACGTACTTGGTGCTCTTCGACGTGCCGTCGGGCTGCACCTTGGTGTGCTCGACGACATGGTCGAATCCGTCGTACGTGTTGTCCGCCAGGACCTTGCCGCCGGAGGTCACGTTGTCCATGCGGCCGTAGGCGTCGTAGTTGTACGTCTGGAGGACGCCGCCGGTCGTCGCGTTCAGCAGTCGGTTGCGGTCGTAGGTGAAGGTGGTCGACGTACCCTTCATGTTCTGGCTGATGACATTGGCGTTGTCGTCGTGAACGTACGTCTCCGTGCCGGCGCCGCTACCAGTTTTGGTCAACTTCGCGAGCCGGTTGGCCGGATCGTAAGCGTAATCCGTAGTCGAATCGAGGTACGCCGAGTGGTTGTCGGCGTTCATTTTCTTCGAAACGTCCTGCGACTTATTGCCGTTGGCGTCATAGGTGTACGTGTGCGAGGCGACCAGTGTGGTGGCGTCGGCCTTCTTCTCGACCGTGCTCTTGAGGTTCCCGTTCAGGTAGTAGCCGTAGTCGACCGTGTTCTTGTTTGCCTTGGTCTCCTTCAGCCGCTCGCCGCGATCGTTGTAGGTGTACTCGGTGACCTTCGGGGCGGCGTCCGCAGCACTCTTGCCGACCTTGACTGTCTTGACGAGGTCCCGCAAGTCGTAGGTGTACTGCGAATACTGGTCAGGGTGAGTGACAGTCTCCGGCTGGCCGTTCGCGTCGTACGCGTAGGAGGTGGCCTTCTTCTCCTGGCCGGCGAGTGCCTCGGTGACCTTCTGGACCTGGTTGAGGCCGTCGTAGGTCATGGTGTACGCGTCGACCTTGGTGCCTGAAGAAGTGTCATCGATCGACGTCGTGTTGCCGTTGGCGTCGTAGGCGTAGGCGAACGACTTGCGCTCCGTGCCCGCGGACGGTGCGTCCGTGCGGCTCTTCAGCGACCCGTCCGGGTAGTACGTCCAGCCCATCGTCCGCGACGCCGTACCACCGGCTGAGGTCAGCGTCCGCGAGGCCTGCTGCCCCATCGCGTCGTAGTCGTACGCGGTGCGGATGTCCCATGAATCGACGCTGGTCTTGGACCAGCCGTTGTCCCAGTAGGTGTAGTCGGTGTCGTTGCGGACCGTCTGACCTTCCGACGGCGGTGCCGACACCTTCTTGACCCGTCCCACTTCGTCGTACACGGTCTGCGTGTAGACATTCGGGCTGTTGTAGCGGGTGTCCGCCGGGTCATACGGCATGTACGCCTTGACCGGCCGGTTGAGCTTGTCGAACTCGGTACGGGTGGCGAAGTCTTCCGTGCTGGCGGTGTTCACGCCGCGGGGAGAGACGACCTTGGTGCGGTTACCGGCCTGGTCGTATTCGAACTTGGTCGTACGGACCGTGGTCCCCAGGTAGGGAACCCGCTGCTCAACTACCGCGCCGCGTTCGTCGTAGACGGTCTCGGTCTTGTTGCGCTCCGGGTCCGTGGTCTCCGTGGGCTTCGAGTCCAGGTCGTAGCCGATGGTGGTGTACTTGCCGGCGGCGTCCGTGGTCTTGACGACCCGGTGGTTCAGGTCGTAGACGGTCTTGGACGTGTAGTCCGTCGTGTCGGAAGTGGCGTTCTTCTTGGGGTCTCTGACTGTGACCAGGTTGCCGACGTTGTCGTACTCGTAGGAGACCTTGTCGTCCGTCGAGTTCAGCACCGAGGTGATCTGATAGGTCGCGTCATAGTTGTTGGTGGTGACGTAGTCCGTCAGGTCGGCGGCGGTCGCCGAGCCCTTCGGCTCCGTGGTTGTCTTGAGGTTGCCGACCTTGTCGTAGGTGTAGGTGCTCTTCCGGCCGGTGGTGACGTTGTTGGCCGGGGCGCTGGCCTCCGTGATCAGGTCGTTGCTGTTGTAGACCGCCTCGGAGATCGCTCCATTCGGAGCCGTAGCCTTGGTGATGTTGTCGTTGACGTCGTACACCGGGGCCGGTGTGGTGATGTAGACCCCTGTTGCCTGGTTCTTCGGAACCTTGCTGACTAGCGGGCGTCCGAAGGTGTCGTAGGTCTGCGTCGTCGACTTGTTCAGCGCGTCGGTGACCTGGGTGACCTGGCCGCGCTCGTCGTACACGTACTTTGTCGCGTGCAACTCGGGGTCGGTGATGGTTTTCGGGTAACCCATCACGTCGTAGTCCGAGTTGACGGTGGCGTTGCCGTTGGCATCGACAGCCTTGGCCAGCTGTCCGAAACCGTCGTACTCGTACTTCGTGGTGTAGTCGTCAACGGTCGACGACGCCACGCCCTTGGGGTCGGTGACCGTCTTCACATTGCCGAAGGCGTCATAGCCGAACTGGTGAGTGCGGCCCGCCGGTGAGGTCTTCGTGAAGAGGTCTGCGGAGTACCCGTCCAGACGCGTCTGATACGCGTACTTCGCGGAGTTCGGCAGACTGCCGTCGTTCGCCGGGTCGCAGTAGTAGGTGGCGATCAGCTGCTCGGACGTCCAGGACTTGGTCGTCTCCGCGTCCCACTGCCGCAGCGGATAACCGGTCTTCTGGTCGTAGCAGAAGGCCGTCTTGGCTCCGTTCGTCTCCTCCAGGTACGTGACGTTGTTGTCGGCGTCCCAGTTCATCTTGGTTGTCTCGGACTTGGCGTTGGTGACCTGCACCTGCCGCCCGAAATCGTCCACGATGTAGGTGGCGGCGTTCGTCTCGGCGTCCGTGACCGTGGTGTTGGTGAACTTGGGGTTTGCAGTGTTCGGCTTGTACGCGAACCTGGTGGTGCCCTTCAGCCGGTCGGTGATCGTCTGTGTCCACCAGTGGTACTTGGGGTCGTCACCCTCCTTGGGGAAGTAGTACGCCAGATCGGTGGCGTTGCCCCGGGGGTCGGTGATCTTGACCAGCTTGACGTTCTTCTTGCCCTGAACGGCGTCGTAGGTGAACTTGAAGACCTTCGGTGCTCCGTTGGTCGAGCCCTCACCGTCGATGAACTGACCGAGCAGGCCCTCTTCGGTGTAGTAGAAGGAGATCTTGCGGCCGGAGATGTCCGTCATGGACTTCACGTGGTCGTAGATCTTGTGGTTGTTCAGCTTGGTGCCGGAGACCTTGGCGCCGGTGGCGTCGATGTACTCGTAGGTCGCGTCACCCTTGTTGTAGTAGTCGACCGTCAGGGTCTGGCGGCCGGACGGGTCGGTGATGTACGCGAGGAACTTGGCCGCCTTGCCGTTGGCCTTGTGCTCCTCGTAGGTGAACGTCTGGGTGTTGCCGTTCTGGTCGATCGAGGACGTCATGTATCCGTCGCAGCCGAACAGGAACCGGGTGCCGTCCGGACGGGTCATCGTCCAGGCGTCCGGGATCGGGTCCTTCGCCGGTGTGCAGTCCAGGTTCGTCTTCGGGGCGAGCTTGTAGTGCACCCCCGCCGGGGCCTTCCAGCTGCCGTCCGCCTGCTTGCGGAAGACGTGCGTCGTGCCGTCCCCGTCCGGCAGCCTGACCTCGGTCGGGCTCGGTTTCGGATGCAGCTCCAGATGCGCACCCATGCGGATGGGACCTGCCGCCTGGCCCGACCAGCCCGCGCCGAGCACTGTGTCCGAGGTGTCCAGCGAGTTGTACGAGAACCGGGCGAAGGTGCTCAGCCCGCGGCCCGGGTTGCTGAACGTGTTGTAGGACCAGACACTGTTGCCCGCGGCCAGGTTGTTCATCAACGAAGCGCCGGCGCCGGTGTTCTTGCCCGTGTAGGCGTAGAACTTCTCCAGGCCGATCTGGTTGGAGGTGGGGTCCTCCACCGTGACGTTCTGGTTCAGTGGGGCGATAGTGCCGCCGGCCGACAACCAGCTGCCGTCGGCAATCTTGCGTACGTCCCAGCCCAGCACGTAGTCGTTGCGCTTGTTGCCCGAGTCGGAGTTGATCGGGGTCTTGACCTGCGCCTTGATCGTCGCGGACTTGCCCGGCAGAAGAGCCGGAATCGCCGTCGAGAGCTGGTTGCCGCCGTTGGTGACGTCCGTGCCGTCGGGCAGCTTCCAGGTGTACGACATCTGCCGCTCACCGGCGGCCCAGGCCGCGCTGGTCGTATTGGTGACCGTCATGTCCACCGTGTAGGTGGAGTTCGGGGTCATCCGCGCCGGGGTCTGCGGCGCGTAGTACGTGTCCTCGGTCGTCGAGTCAACGTAGATGACCTGCATGTACGGGCGCAGCTGCGGGTCGGAGGCCTCCGAGGACAGGAACAGGGTGCGTTCCTGTGGGCCGGTGGTCGACTCGTCCTTGAGCTTGACCAGTACGCCCTTGTTGTTGGCCGGGGTCTTGACCCAGGACTGCATCAGTCCCGTGGCGTCCCACCAGTGGCGGCCGACCTCGTCGGTGATCTGGGGGACGGTGTCGGCGACCGTGGCGGAGAAGTCGCCGCCGGCCGTGGTCCACGGGGTGGTGGCGTGGGCGTTGTTCCAGGTGGCGGCGGTCTCGGTGAAGTCCCTCGTCAGGGAGTGGAGTTCGTAGATTGCGCCGTTGCTGGTGCTGGTGGTCTCCGCTCCCCACATGTACATCTTGTTCTCCAGCACCGTTGCGGTGGTGGGGATGTCGCTGGTGGGGAACTTGACGACGGCGCGGGTCTTTCCGTACGTCGAGGAGTTGTTGCCGACGCTCAGCCAGGTCTGACCGACGTCCCAGGACTTGATCTTGTCCTGGTTGGTGGTCGGCTGCGCAGAGGACAGGGTGGTGTCGTACTGGCCGCCGGCCGGCGGGGCCTGAATGATCTTCATCGTCCGGCCGGCCTTGGGGATGCCCACCACCCGGGTCGGGGACCCGAGTACCTCACCGGTCTTGGTCTTGACCGCGAGCTGGTAGAAGTACGACTTGCCGATCTCCGCCGAGCTGGAGTCCGGGGTCGGCACCGCCGTGGTGTCCGTGTACGTCGTCGCCGTGGACGCGATCGGGGCGATCAGCGTGGCGGCGGACGGCGTGAAGACCTGCTGCGTGGAGCGGTGCAGCTGGTACTCGGCGATGTCGTTGCTCGTGCTGCCGGTGTTGTTGGTGTACTTCGGCCAGGACAACTCCGGGCCCGTTGAGTGCACCACGGTCGGCGAGTTCAGCGAGGTGCCGACCTTGCCGTAGCTGACGGTCAGCCGCGGAATGGTCGACGTCTCGCCGCCGTACTCACCGTCACCGGCCTCGTAGCGCGGACCACCGGTCGGCGCCGTGGAGGACTCGTCCACAGCCTTGATGACGAAACCGTGGTTGACCGCGGTTCCGGAAACCCACTTCTGGACCGTGTCGGCAACCCGGAAGTTGTGCCACTTGTTGTACTCGCCGATGTCCTTGCGGACCTGGCCGGGGTTGACCAGGCGCACCGCGTCCGCGACGGTCTTCTTGGTCGAGTCGCCGGTGTCGCCGAGCACGACCTTGCCGGCGTTGCCCCTGGCGAAGTCGAGCTGGCTGGTGCCCAGCTGCTTCCACCCGGCCGTACCGGTCTGGTTGACGGTGTACGTCGAGGTGCCCTCACCGGAGGTGACCGTGTACGGGGCGACCGTCGTCGCGTCGGCCAGCGCCTGCGTACGGACCTCGACCTTGTAGTCGGCCGTGTCCGCGATCCGCGGCTGCCAGGTGTAGGACTCACCGGTCGCGGTGTTCTTGTTGTACGCGTAGTCGTCGTTGACGGCGGCGCCGCCGGTCGTGGTGCCCTTGGGCCACTCGCCGACCGCGGCCGTGCCCGCGCTGCCGTCGTCGAGCAAGACCGTACTCGCGGACTGCTCGCCGGCCAGCGCGCTGGTCTTCTCCCAGGTGGCACCTGCCTCGTCCCAGGCACCCGTGGCCCTGCGGACCTCAATGTCCACGTTGTTGGCGTTGGTGGTATGGGCCTGGTCGAAGTACAGGCCCAGCTGGGCGGCGTCGACCTTCACACCCGACGGGATCTCGTCCAGCGGGAACTTGATCAGCGACCGGGAGATGCCCGTGTCGGTCTTGCCCGCCGACAGCTTCCAGGTGGAGTTGAAGTTCACTGCCGGCTGATCGGACATGACCATCACGTCCTGCGACGCCGACGGCGACGGCGCGATGGTGATCGTCGGGTCGATCACCACCGGGTACTGCCGCTCCTTGGCGGCAAGCCATTTGGCGTCCGGCGTGACCTTGAGCTTCCAGCTCTTGCCATCACCCGAGCGGGTCAGCTTCTGGGTGACCTTGGTGGAATACGTACCACCGGTCGGCGACAGCTTGTCCTTCTTGGCGTCCGTCATATACGGCGCCGGAATCACCAGGACAGGAGTGTTCGGCGCCTCGCCGAACAGGGCGATCGAGCCGTCCTTGCGCGCCTTCGGCGTCAGACCCTCAGTACCCAGGGTGAAAGTGAAAGAGACCGGCTCGGCAGGAGCCGCATCAAGGACGATGTTCTCCTTGACCTGCCCCCGGCCCACCTTGTATTCGAGGTCAGCACCGGCCACCGCGTCCTTGTAAGAGACGGTGTCGCCCTTGGAGGTGGGGGCGAGATCCTTCTTGCCGCCCTCCAGGCCCAGGCTGACCGAGCGACCGTCCGGTGCCTCGAAGCGCATCAGCTTCTTCGGATCCGAACCGAACCAGCTTCGCCCGGAGTTGGCGGTGTTGGCGAAGTCGAAGCCCTTGGTGTCCGTCGTACGGACGGAGGTGTCGATCGACTTCCAGGACTTGCCGGCCTTGTACGAGACCGGGACGGCCGACAGCTCGGCCTCCACCCGCCCGTCCGACATCTCCCAGAAACGGGCCTGCGCAGTGCGCTGGCCCGTCAGCTCCTTGACACGCTTGGCCTTCGGAAGCTTCTTGCCCTTCGGCAGCTTCTCCCGGCTCGGTATCTCGAACTTCCCGCCTACGGGCGGTTTGGCCAATTCCCTTTCGGAATCGCCGTCGCCAGAAAACCAGCCCTTTACGGTGTCGACGACACCCTTGCCGTCATCGTCCCCGGACGCCGGAGCGGCATAAGCCACTTGCGGTAGCGCAGTTCCTGCGACCGCCGACACCACAAGGCAGGAGATGAGTCTCCCCAACCTTACATTCACAATGCCCTTCCTGGGGCAGACCCTCATTCACGCGTACGCGGAATCAAGGCACACCAATTACGCCGAACCTTAAAATTCAGGATCGACTTGCGGGGTGAACTTTCGTCACCCCTGGCCAGGGGCATGGCGATGTCTATCCGCATTGATCACCTCACGTCAACCCGTCCGCGCTTCGGACAGGCAGCCTCGAGATACATCACATACGTCCGATTGGTCCGCATACTCGCGCGTACCGCAGGCCCTGGTGTATAACCGGCCGGATCTAAGTTTGCATGCTGATTGAAAGATGGACTTCCCATGGCGTCACCGAAGAATTCTACGGAAATAACTGAAATTGCCGGGAGCGTAGAGGGGTCGACGGGCAAGCCGAAGAGCGCGGACTGGCGCGCCATCGCCATTGCGCTGGCCCTGCTCCTCGCCTGCGGCGGACTCGTCGGTTACGGCATCCTTGACACCCCCGACGCGCCGAAGCCCCGCGCCGTCCCCACCGCCGACGTGACCTACGAGGTCACCGGCAAGGGCACCGCCGACATCTCCTACCTCGCCCGCAACGAGGCCGGAGAAGCCACCGTCGTCTCCGGGGTCAAGCTGCCGTGGAGCAAGTCGGTACAGGTCCCGATCGGCAAAGCACCCACCGTCTACATCACCCTCGACCAGAAGGGAGGCCAGGCCAGCTGCACCCTCGCCATCCGCGGCAAGCACGTCCAACGCGCCACGGCCACGGGTAAGTTCGGCCGCGCCACCTGTACCGGCGAGCTGCCCAAGGGCGACGGGACCATAGGCTGATGTGCACTGCCTCGTCCACTGGCTCACGTGGGGGCGAGGTGCTGGCCCCGTAGTTGCGCCGAGGTGGGGCCTGAGATGCCGCCAGCCATGGCGCCTCGGCTCGCCACAACACCGCAGTGAACTGCGTCACAACACCCCCTGTCCTGTGTGACGTTTGTCAGGCGGTTTTCGCTGGGTAGAGCAGGCAATCTTCGCGAGAGGTGAGCCGCAAGTGAACTCTCATGAGGAGTAAGGGATTTGAGCCCGCGCAAGTCGCACGCCTACAGACCGCTGAGCATGAAACGCCGAGCATGGCTGACCATCGGCGCGGTGGTACTCGGCGGTACAGGGGCGGTCACCGTCGCCATAGC
>NZ_JBSFTV010000078.1:0-11467 GCF_053591455.1 Streptomyces sp. NPDC003016 | reverse complement strand
CCCGTTTGTGGTTGATCTGTTCGCCCTGGTCGCGGAGCTCGGCGGTGATCCTGGGGGCACCGTAAGTGCCGTCGGATTCCCGGTGGACCTTGCGTGGACCATCAAGATCCAAGTCTCTCCGGTGTCCAAAACCCGAGGTCAAGGCCCGGAGAGCCGGATGACAGGGAAACCGTCATGTCCGGTTCGGCGGGAGGCCGCGCGGAACAGGACTCGCCCACGGCGAACACCTCACCGCGCGGCCGACCCAACCGCCTGGATCCATGGCTTCCGCCGCCTTCAACCGGCCACCAACACAGGTCAGCAGCCCACCACACGCCAGACGCAGCGCGACAGAACGGACGGAGCCGCGTGCAGCTCAGGTCGGCCGGCGGAGCACGCGAGCCGGTGACAACAACCATGCTTTCCGCGCTGCTGGTGACAAGTAGCGCGCCGACCTGGTGACAACTACCGTGCTTCGCCGCGCCGAAGCCGCAGGCCAGTGGCCGCCGAGGCGTTGTCATGTTGTTGGGTAGGTGATTGTCTGACGGCGTGTCGGGGCGTGATGGACCCCGGGTACGGTCCTGTTTTCAGGCCGTGGTGGGCCGGTCAGCGGCGCCGGTGATCCGATCCCGGATGGCGAAGCGGACGGTCATCTCGGCTCGGTAGTGATGTGCGGGCATCAGGTGACGGTGGGGCCGGAAGTGCGGCGAGATGCCGCTGAACGCGGACAGGAACCGCTGTGCCGCGCCCGTGGATCGCAAGCCCTTCCTCGCGCGTTCCCGCTGTCGGGTGGGCTGGTGGCTGTGCTCGGCCCGGTTGTTCATGCCTTTATGAGCGCGGTACTCGACGGAAGGCATGACCTCGCGGTGGGCGGCGCTGTAGGAGCGCAGCTTGTCGGTGACGACCACCCGCGGCACTGCACGCGTCTTCTTCATCAGGTGGCGGAAGAACCGCCTGGCGGCGGCCTTGTCCCGCCGGTTCTGCACGAGGATGTCGAGGACGTTGCCGCCGGCGTCGACGGCTCGCCATAGATACTTCGGCTCGCCGTTGACCTTGATGAACACCTCGTCCAAATGTCATTTGTCCCCGGGCTGGGACCGGCGGCTGCGCAGTCCGTTTGCATAGGCCGCCCGAACTTCGCGCACCAGCGGCGCACGGTCTCGTAGGAGACGATGACGCCGTGCTGGAGCATCAGCTCCTCCACCTCGCGAAACGATAGCGGAAAGTCGAACCGGGCAGCAAAACCACAAGCGGGGAATCCCAAACCCACTCGATGGTCATTCCATACGGACACCGGTCATCCAGAATTGACCATCAGGCACAATTACCGAGGTTACCGAGCAGTCCTCACCCCTCCACTCCATCACACGCGCGCGTGAACAGACGAAGTGAAGCCTTTTACCGCAGTCCAGCGACGCGAAACAACAGGCACACGGACGGCCGTCTTCCTCTGCCCCTTACCGCATCCTTACGCGCCGAGCGCGTTCTTTCGAATGCCACAGCAGGCAGGCGACTACAGACGCGCAAACGGTCCCACAAGGAGGCGATGCCGTTGAATGTTCAACCATTACCGTAAGGGATACCGACGAAAGGCCGCACCCGGGGAAGAGACCGGCGTGCCGGGCAGAACACAGGAACCCGCCGGGCCGCGGTGTCCTTTCCCACGGTCCGGCGGGTTCCTGCGGTGGCGATCCGCGGCGGGGTCGTTGGCGGCCGGCTCTGCCCGCGGTGCTACTTGACGAAGTCCTCGACGACCTTCGGCGGCCAGGTACCGACGTTGAGGACGCCCATGGAGTAGGCGCGGGAGACCAGGGCAGCCCGGTTCGGCACCCGCAGCTTCCGGAGCAGACCGGTCACGTGGTACTCGACGCCCTGTCGGCTCAGGTAGAGCCTGGAAGCCAGCGGGATGGTGGATTGACCCGCGGCTATGCCTTCGAGGATGCGCGCGTCGATCTCGGAGAGGATCTTCTTGCGATGGGTCACGACGCCTGCGTCCTGCGAGTCGTCCGAGGAGCGCATGAGCACCAGGATCGCTGCCACATCGGGGGTGTCCCCGCTCACGGCCGCGGCAGTGAGCGTTCCGGCGAAGGCGGAGTCCTCCGGTCCCACGGCCACCACGTGCGAGGCGAACCGCTGGCGCTTGCCCTCTACCAGTCGGGAGAACTGACGCATCAGCGGCTGCTGGACGCTGGGGTGCACCAGGTCCCGGAAGTTCCGGCCGCAGACGTCGGCCGAGGAGTCGCCGAACCGCCGGAAGAACTCCTCGTTCGCCTGCTGGACGGTCAACATCGGGTCGAGCGAGGCCATGCACAGCCCCGACTGGTCGAACCGCTGGGCGTGCGCGTATCTGTTCTGGCCGGATTCGAGTTCACTTATGATGCTCTGTGCCGAATCTGTGGGTACAGCAATCGCCATGAGGCCGCCATCCTTTCAGGTCCCCCGATTCACTGAGAATATTGAGCATTTTCGCGCGAGTGGGATAAGACCGCCGGTCGAGCCTCATGCACCCTCATCGACGATTATCCATTACTGAATGGAGAGTAGGTAGTGGCATGGTTACACGTCAACAAGACCCTTGTTCAAACGGCTAAAGCTGTGGTCCGAACCATGGATGGTTCGGTCCTCCGCGAACCCGTCGGCACGGGAAGTGCCCGAGGTGCCGATCGGGGCGGATTGACGGCTTCCACTCAATTCCGTCCGACTTGAGGTTCCCTTGAGGTTAGCAGCGATGCGGCGGGCGTGATCGATCGAAACAGTTACCGCGACGTTCTGTAGCATGCCGTTAACAGTCAAGAGTCGATGCCTACGTGGGAAGGGCGTCCGCCAGCTCGTGGCGGCCCGAGATACCGAGCTTCCGATAGGAATTCGTCAGATGTTTCTCAACGGCCCGTGAACTCACTCCGAATTCATCCGCAATTTCCTGGTTGGTAAACCCGCGGTTCACCAGCGTGATCACCTTGCGCTCGCTGCGGGTGAGGATCGCCGTCCTCGGCTCCGCGGGCGCGCCCAGGCCGTGCTCGGCCCGCTCGACCAGCCATGGCGCGCCGCAGGCCGCCGCGAGGGTGCCGGCCTCGCGCAGCACGGCCTCCGCCTCGGCGCCGCTGCCCAGTTGCCGGCCCAACAGCACCAGGGTCCTGGCGAGTTCCAGCTCGAAGGACGAATCGCGCAGTACGGTGACCGCTTCACGCAGCAGGGGAACGCCTTGTGCGCCCTGGAGCCAGCCCTTCAGCCGCAGAGCGCGCCCCAGCGCCGCGGGCGCTCCCCACGCCCTGGCCCAGACGAGTTCCTCATCGGCGAGCCGCAGGGCGGAAGAGGAGTCACCGAGGCGCTGGTAGAGACCGATGGCCTGCGGACGCCACGGGAAGAGCGCCGAGTTCCGCCACCCTGATGCGCCCAGTTGCCGGCCGCACGTCAGCAGGCTCTCCAGGGCCTGCGCCCGAAGTCCCCGCTGGGCGTCCACCGACGCCTGCAGAATCCGCAGCGAGGCGGTCAGGGCCAGACCTGCCAGCCTGCGCCGCCCGGCCCTGGCCAGGACCTGCTCGCTGAGCGCCGGGTCCCGCAGTTCGAGCACCACGGAGGACAGGATCATCGTGGACACCTCGCGCCAGTCCGCGTCGGCCATCGCCAAGGCGCGCTCGACGTACTCACGGGCAAGGGTGGGTTTGCTCTGGGAGACCAGGACGAACGCCCGCTCCGCGAAGAGGAGCACCGCGTCGGCGCCGGCCGTGTTCTGCCGCCGGTTCTGGTGTTCGGACGACAGCCAAGAGGACACGACGTCCACCGCCTCGGCGGCGAACAAGGTGGCCATCACCAGGGGAAGCAGCGTGTGCGCGCGGCCCGGTACGGCCGGCTCGCGCTCCAGGATCCGGTCGGCCGCGCGGGCCGCGTCGGCCGCGGGCAGACGGCCGGTGAGCGTTCCGGAGAAGAGCAGCACGGCCAGCAGTTCACGTTCGGCCGCGGAATCCAGCGCGGGCTCGTCCCCCAGACCGCGCAGCCGCTCCATGGCCGAGGCCAGCTCGCCCGGGTTCTCGTGCCCGTAGTGCCGCAGCCTGGCCTCCAGGCGCAGTCCCAGCTCACGCGCGGGGCCGTCCCGTTCGGCGGCCGGGCCCAGCCCTTCCGAGGCACTGAGCAGCAGTTCGGAGCAGGAGGAGTGCACCGCACCGAGCGGGGACGGCGGTATCCGCAGGACGGCGACGGCCCGGTCTTCCGGCGTCGTCAGCAGCGGTACGGCCTGCACGATGTGGCGCCGGCATGCCTCGTGGTCGAAGCGGCTCTCCGCGATGGCCAGTTCGACTAGCAGCCCGGCCCGGGTCTCGCCCTGGTCATGGTGGCTGAGCAGCACGCGGCGCAGATAGCGGGCGGCGCGCTCCGGCTCACCCTGCCGTATCGCGTATTCCGCCGCGGCCCGCAGCACCGTCGCCGCCCAGGGGCGGACGGTGCCGGTGACGGCCATCAGGTGGTCGGCGACCTGCTCCGCGGGGCGGCCGTTGGTGTACAGCAGGTCCGCGGCGGCGGCGTGCCTGCGCTCGCGTTCGGCCACTGACAGGGTGGATTCCACGGCGTCCTGTACGACGCGGTGGATGAAGCGGGGCTGGAATGCGTCGGCGAGCAGCCCCGCCTCGCACAGCGCGCGCCGCGCAGCGCCGAACCCGGGCGCGTCCAGTCCGGCGAGCTTCCTGATGAGCGCGGGATCTCCGTGGCCGCCGAAGGCCGCGATCGCCACCGCCACGTCGCGCACCGCCCGTGGCCGGGTCCGCAGATGGCTCGCCAGCCGCTCCCGGAGCTCCGCGGGCCGCAACGTCCGCACCCGGTCGGCGTGTTCGGCGGTCGGGGGGTGGCCCCGCGCCTCCATGCCCAGCAGAAGTGATGTCAGGAACAGCGGGTTGCCGCGGCTCACTTCATAACAGGCGCGTACGTACTCCTCGTGTCCGGCGGCGTCGCACCGTTCTCGGATCATGGCCCGCGTCGCGTCGGGCGACAGCGGCGCGAGGCGCAGTGTCTCCGTGGCGGCGGAGGCGATCCGCGGTACCAGGACGTGACCGGTTCCCCCGTCGCCGTCCCGCAGCGTGCAGACGAGCACCACTCGAAGTCCCCGCAGCCGTCCGGCCACGTCGGCGAGCCAGCGCAAGGAGGGGAGGTCCACCCACTGGAGGTCGTCGACGAGGATCAGCAGCGGGGCGTTCTCGCTGGCGTCGGCCAGCAGGGAGCGCAGGCCGTGCAGACATTCCTCGAACACGGCCTCGGACGGCGGGTGAACCGTCGGCGGGTCGACGGCGCCGAACATCAGCCGGCCCGCGCGGTCGGACCGCTGCGCCCACCGGTTGCGTTCGGTCTCCGTCGCGCCGGACAGCAGGCTGTCGAGCAGTTGTCGCACCACGCCGAAGACGAAGTCCCGCTCCATCGGCGCGGCGTTCGCCCGCAGTACGCGTACGTCCGCGGTGCAGACGGCACGGGGCAGTTCACGCAACAGTGCGGTTCTGCCGATGCCGAGTGGTCCCGACAGCAGGATCACGGAGGAGTCGCCCTCTCGGGCGGCACTCAACGCGGCCGCCAGTCGGCCCAGTTCCCTCTCCCGCTCAAGAAGCATCTCTCGGCCGATCTCTCATCTTCCCTACCGCGAGGCGCAGTTCCCGGCGCCCGGCGGTACGGAGCTTTCGGCGGGCAGCGCCCCGTCGCGGCCGCAGGGTGCGGCCGCCCTCGAAGAGCGGATCGGAGACCTCGCGGTTCCCGTGTCCTCGCCCCGTGCGGACCGCGGTGTGCTGTCCGGCGGCCGGGAGCGCGCTCCCCCGCGGAGGCGCGGTGGCGTCCGCCGGCCGTGGGCAGGTCGGCGCCAGTGGCCGGAACCGACACGTCCGCGCGGTGTGCGGGCAGCCTCCACGGACCTCTCTCGTCCGCTTAGGCAACGATGTCATGAGTCGACCGACCAGGCGGCCGGCCCGTCCACTCGCGGCCTCGCGAGGCTCGGCGCAGAGCGGACGCGGCTCGGCAGGGCGGACATACCGGACGGTCATGAGAAGCAGGGCGTCTCGCGCACGGCATGGCCGCACACGCTGCCGGTCGGGCGCGTTCACGCCGTCCCGGCGGTTGTCCGGTCCGTATGCGGGCTCCAGGGATCGCACCGTCGGATACTCGTTTGTCCGGCCAGTCACACGTACCGCCCCGCCTGTTCGCTTCAGCGTCGCCAACGTGATTCGGATGTCCGGCCGGGGCGCTGCCCGTCGGGGATGTCCGGTGTGCGCAGAACGGAACCGAGTTCGGTCCGCCCGCTGACCCCCAGCTTGCGGTATACGCCAGTCAGATGAGTTTCGATGGTACGTACCGTGACGAACAGGGCCTCCGCGATCGCACGATTGCTGGCCCCGGCCGCGGCGAGGCCCGCCACCCTGCGTTCCATACCGGTCAGCATGTCGAGGGGCGAGGCGCTCATCTTCCGCATCCTGCCGCCCGCGGTGACCAGTAACCTGCGGGCGGACCCGCCGAGCGCCAGTGCCCCGCAGCGCTGTGCGAGGTCGGTGGCGGTGCGCAGATGCTCTCGGGCGCCGCGCTGGTCGCCCGTCTTCAGCAGGGCGCGGCCGAGTATGAACTCGGCCTTGGCGTGCTCCACCCTGGCAGGCGAGTCCGCCAGGGCGGCGACCGCTTCGGTGAGGGTCTCGATGCCCGTACCACCGGGAGCGATCACCCCGCGGGCGAGCGCGGCGAGGCCGAGCGCGCGGGGGGTACCCCAGCGCTGGGCCAGCTCGGTGCCGTGCGCGACCATGTCCCTGGCTTCGTCCCCCCGGTTCATCACCGCGAGCAGGCAGGCCGCCTCGGACCACCAGGGTGCGAAGACCGGATTGCTGAACCGGGATTCCTCGAGGGACCGGCCGCACTCGAGATACAGGCCGAGGGACGCCTCCCAGTCACCGAGCGCCCATCGGGCACGGGCCTGCGCCATGAGACTCAGGTGGTACTGAAGGACGTACCGCTCCAGACCGGCGCGTTTGATGCCGCGGAACACCGCCTCGGCCTGTTCGGCCTCACCGCGCTCGACCAGCAGGGACGCAAAGGTGATCTGCGGCAGCGCGCTGCCGCTCCCCCACCGCTCCGCCCCGATGATCTCGACCGCGGTCTGCGCGTCGGCCAGCGCGTCCGGGAACGCGCCCGCGCCGTGCAGCACCAGAGCGCGGGTGGACAGGGCGAGTACGAAGGTCCAGACGGCGGCGTTGTCCTGGCTGCGCTCCAGCGTGCGGTCCAGCGCGCCCAGCGCCTCGGTGACCTCGTCGGCGAGGCTGAGGGCGAAGGAGGAGACCAGCAACGACCAGGTCTCCAGCTCGCCCCCGGGCGGAGTGAGCGCGCAACGGGCCTGTTCGGCCGTCTGCTCCGCCGAGCGGCCGTCCATCGCGGACAGCACCGTCATCATCGCGAGCATCTGGCGCTGGGCAGGCGTGTCTCCGGGGGGCGCGGTCAGCAGCGCGGCCCGGTCCAGAGTCGCCGCGACCGTCGACTTCTCGTCCGCCCCGACGATCAGCAGAGTCGACTCGACGAGTGTGTGCAGCTCACGGTCGGACAGGTCCGATGGGGGCCCCAGTTCGGCCTCCAGCTCCGCCAGGACCGCCTCGAGGACCCGTACACCTTCGGGCGACCGCTGGACGGCCAGGCAGACCGTGCCGTACCGCACGGCGGCCATGGCCCTGGTCCGTACGTCGGCGGCCAGTCCCAGCGCCTCTTCCAGCACCAGGATGGCGTCCGCCGGATTGGTCTCCGCGAGCGACGCCGCCATCTGGATGCGCAGCGGCACACTGTCCGGTTCCGCCTCCAGCGCCCGGCGCAGATAGCGCACCGCGGACTCGGGAGCGCCGCGCCCCTCGGCCTGGGTGGCAGCCTCACGCAGCACCGCCGGCATCCAGGGCTGCGTCACGGCGGGAAGCAGCATCAGCCGGCCCGCCACTTCCTCGGCGGGCCGGCCCACGTCGCTCAAGAGCAGGGCGGCTCTGGTGCGCAGCGCGGCCAGCGCCTCGGCACCGAGGGGTTCGAGCGCGGCCGAGCGGACCACGTCGTGCACCAGGTCCGCGCGGTCCGCGGCCAGCACCTCGGCGCGCCGCAGCGCGACGACGCCTTCCGCGACGAGCGCGGGGGGCACCTCGGCGAGCATGCCGACCAGTTCGGGGGTCTCCTCGCCCAGGACCGCGATCGCCCTGGCCACCTCACGCACCCACAGGGGCTGGCTGTCCAGCAGCGCGATCACGGAGGACGCGATCACGGAGCCGCCCACCTCGGCGACCCTGCGCACGCCTTCCCTGTCCGGCTGCACGCCCTCGGCGCGCAGCTCGCCCAGGAGCCGGCTGAGCGTGAGGGGGTTGCCGCCCGAGACGGCGGCGGCGCGCTCGACGAAAACCGGATCGACCGGCGTCCGGAAGATCTGCCGGGCCATCTCCCCGACGGCGGACCGGCTGAGCGGCGCCAGCCTCATCACGGTGGGACGGCGCTGCGCCGCGATGTCGGCCAGCGCGGAGGGGGCGACCGGTTCGGCGTCACTGCGGTGGGCGAGCACCACCAGCAGCGGAAGTTCCTCCGCGCGCCGCAGCAGGAAGTCCACCCAGCCCAGGGAACGTTCGTCGCACCAGTGCACGTCGTCGAGCACGAGTACGAGCGGGCGGTCCACCATCAGGTTGGCCGCGAGCCAGTACAGCCCGTGCAGCACCGGGTAGGCGGCGGAAGCGTTCGGGTTCTCCCGGTCGAACTGTCCGGACATGAGCGCGGGCAGAGCGCGACGGGCGGGTCCGCGCAGCAGAGGGGAGTGCCCGGCTCCCGCACCGTTCAGTCCCAGCGAACCGAACAGCTCACGCACGCCGCCGTATCCGGCCTCCCCTACGACTTCGCCGCAGGAGCCTTGCAGCACGGTCATGTCACGGCAGGCTTCGCTCTTGAGGAACGCCTGGAGCAGGCTGGTTTTCCCGATGCCCGCGGGACCGGACAGGATGACCAGCCCCGCGCACCCGGAGCGCGCGGCCTCGGCCTGCCGGGCCAGCACCCGCAGCTCATGACTGCGGCCGACCAGAGTGCTGGACAAACCGGAGAGATCGGTCTGATCCAGCATCGAGGTCTCCTCGCATCTCGGGGAACGTAATAGTCCGGTGACTCGTCGACGCATTCCGCCATCCCGCAAAAGCAGTTGAAACGATTAACGGGCGTGAGATTACATGATCACAAAAACCCGCACCATAAAGCGCACGAGCGCGCCCGGAATGCGGCGGTCACCTGGCGCAAACTTGATCAAGCACCGCTGTCCGCCGATCGCCGTCGCGCCGTGAAGGCGCCGTCTTCAGGCGCGCCGGAGTGCCGCCACCGGTGCGCGCGGCGCTTCCCGGGCCCCGGACACGGCACCCGGCCGGCCCGCCGAGAGAGCCACGGGACGACCAGGCGCAACGGGGTGGCCGGGCGAGAGGGCGTCCGCACGGAGCTCGATGGGCACAACGGGCGTGGGTATGGTCCCGCAGCTGGTCACGGGCACGACGGACGTCACGTCTGTCTCGCGGTGACGGTCACCCAGGGGGAACCAGTCACCGGCGACACCCGTCACACCACGCCCCGGTCAGTCCGAGGACCGGCCGCTCACGCGCCACTCACGTCCCGGCGGACAGGTGCTTGCGCAACAGCGCGATCACCGCCGGAGCCTGCGCACTCAGGTAGAAGTGCCCGCCGGGGAAGACCTGCAGGTCGAAGGCGCCCGTGGTGTGGCGGCTCCAGTCCTGCGCCTCGTCCAGCGTGGTTTTGGGATCGTTGTCGCCGGTCAGCGCCGAGATCGGAACGCGCACCGTACTGTCCGGATTACAGCGGTAGGTCTCGATGGCCTGGTAGTCGCTGCGGATCGCGGGGAGGATCATCCGCAGAATCTCCTCGTCACCGAGCAGCGCGGTGTTCGTGCCGGACAGCAGTTTCAGCTCCGCGACGATGCCGTCGTCACTGAGCGTGTGCACGTTCTCGTCGCGGTGGCGGGACGGCGCGCGCCGTCCCGAGGCGAACAGATGGGAGAGTTCACCGCCGTCGGCCTCGAATCGCCGCGCGACCTCGAATGCGATCGTCGCGCCCATGCTGTGCCCGAAGAACGTGGTGGGCCGGGCCCGGAGCTGCTTGCGCAACGCCTCGTAGACCTGATCCGCCAGGACTCCCAGATCGCCGGGGCTGGTCTCTTTGCGCCGGTCCTGACGGCCGGGGTACTGGACCGCGAACACCTCGGCCACGGAGGCCAGCTGCGCGGAGACCGGGAAGTAGAAAGACGCCGAGCCACCCGCGTGGGGGAAACAGAAGAGCTGTTCCGAGCTGTCCGGTGCCGGATGGAAGCACCGTGCCCAGAGGCTCTCCTCGGTGGACATCGTCATCGACTTGCATCCTCCTAGGAGTGGGCCGGGCGCACTGAACCGCACAGCGGTCCGAATGGCCGGGCCGATGTCACGTGAGCATGCCGGGACGTGGGCCACCGCGAGCGCCTTGCCCTCGCCGACGCGACCGAACGTCCCATGCGGTACTCCTGCCGAACAGAGCGGACGGAGGACTGGCGTCGCCCGTCTCACCGACCGCTACTACCGGCCCGATGGCCGACGCCCTCCATTCCACTAGGCAGGACAGTGGGAAATTCCCTAGTCCCTGCGCGGACATCGGTGAGGAACCCACTCGTCAGTGCACGAACCGCCTGCGGGATCCCGGCCGGCGGGGGGCTCCGGGAGAGGTGTCCTACCCCTTCCGGTGCCCCCCGTCGTTCAGGACAGTCCGAGCTCGTCGTCGAGGAGAGCGAACACGTCGTCGTCCGACGCTGCCTCCAGGTCGAGCTCGCCGGAGTCCTTCGCAGGCTCCTGCCGCAGGTCGGCCCACTTCGTCCGCAGCACCTCGATGCGTCCGGCGACGTGCTTGAACTCCTGCGCGTCGACCGTCATCTCCGTGATCGCCTTCTCCAGACGGTCCAGGACGGCAAGCACCGATCCGGCGCCGCCGACCTCCTCCGTCACCAGTCGGGACCGCAGATGATCCACGACAGCGGTGGGGGTGGGGTAGTCGAACAGCAGGGTGGCCGGCAGGCGCAGCCCGGTGGCCGCGTTCAGACGGTTCCTGAATTCCACCGCCGTCAGGGAGTCGAAGCCCAGTTCCTGGAACCGCCGCGTGGTCCCTACCGCCGACCCGTCGGTGTGTCCGAGGACTGCGGCGGCCTGATCACGGACCAGCGCCAGAAGAACGTCACGGCGTTCCTCCTCCGGCATTCCTGCCAGCCGCTGCCCGAGCGACTCGGCCGACTGCGGAGCGGCGGTCGCCGTGCGCCGGGAGGGCGTACGGATCAGACCGCGAAGCAGAGCCGGTACCTCACCCTGCGCCCTGAGGGCGGCCAGGTCCAGCCGTACGGGCAGCACCAGCGCCCGCGGTCCGGCGAGTGCCGTGTCGAACAGGGCGAGGCCCTGCTCGACGGAGAGCGGCGGCATTCCCGAACGGGCCAGCCGCTGCATGTCCGCCTCGGACACAC
>NZ_JBSFTV010000077.1:0-15025 GCF_053591455.1 Streptomyces sp. NPDC003016 | reverse complement strand
GCCCGTCCGTGACGACCACCCGCGGGACCGCACGCCTCTTCCTCACCAGGCGGCGGGAGAAGTGCCGGGCGGCGGTCTTTGTCCCGCCGGTACTGACCGGCGGCCCGCTGGACGGGCTGCTAGGACTGCCCGTCAGGAGAGAGCGTGCGCCGCGGTGCCGCTGGGGGCGTTGCGCGGCGTACTGGTGACCTTTGTGGAGCGGGGTGGGTCAGCCGGGCTGGTCGCCGGTGTAGCGGTAGATGTTGCCGACGGAGTCGACGCCCCAGACGGTGCCGTCGGCGCCGGCGCCGATGTCGGTCAGAAGATCATCCCAAGACGGTTCGGGTGCGCTTCACGGCCGGCGGACTGGAGAGGCGTCCTGGAACAGGAAGAGGCCCTAAGAATCGCGGTCGAGTTCCTCGCGCACAGCCAGCGCGACGACGAGCCGCCCCTTGCCATCGACTCCGCACGTGTCCGCGAGAGCAACGGCCTCCTGATCGTGCCCTACAACTCTGTGCAGTACCTCGCCTCGCGCGAGGGGAGGCAACAACTGCTGGGCTGCTGGCCCATCCTGGTCGACCTTGATCGCGGTGACGTACGGTTCGGGACCCTCGACGAGCGGCATCTGTGGAGGAATCCGACCGCCTGACACGGCACCCCAGCACGGATACTGCCTGTTCAGTCCTCGACGGGCAGGATCTGGACCAGGCCGACCCAGTTCTCCTCGTCCGCCTCGGTGTGGACGGCGCGGACCCTCCAGCGGCCGGCGGGCAGCGGAACCGGTGCCTGCGCAGGCAACCCCCCCCACCCGGGTGCTCCGCGTTCAGCTCGGTGCCTGCCTCGGCGGAGTCCATGAGCACAGCGGGGCCGTCCGTGCTCCACGCCTCGCATTCCTCCCACCGGGTGGCGGAATCCGCGAGGACGACCTCGGCCGCGGCTTTGAGTCCGGTCGCGGAGCCGGCGGCCAGCCAGCGCAGGAAGGCGCGATGCTCGGGCAGGTAGCAGGTGGTGGCGGGCTCGTCCCCCAACACCAATGCCTGCGCCCCGCCCTCACCAACGGCGATCACGCCGGCCAGATCGTCCACTGCACAGGCCCTGTCGTAGTCGTCCGCATCGGTCGCACCCCCCCCCCGCGACCATCCCACTCCCCGTGCACCCACGCCATGCATCCAGCGCGGAGACGGGGATGACGATCAAAGGGCCGCCCATCGACTCCGCCCAGACACCCAGACAAGGGAGCGGTGGAACGTATCGGCTGCGGTGGGCGAGGGGTAGCTCATAGCGCCAGTGTGCCCTCAGGCACCGATAACGCCTGCCGCGGTGCCCGCCGACCGGGGTCGGCTCAGGCGCAACCAGCATGACGGGACAGCCTTTACGAGCTTGAGCAAATGGTGCTCCATCGACTCATGCGTGAGCGTGCACGAGTCCGGCCGGCCAGGGGCGTGGCAGAAGAACTTGACCCGCAGCGGTGACAACTTGGCATGCACGCTCCACCTGCACTCAGGACACACGATCGCGGGCCGCGGGTTCGTCTCCTGGTAGAAATCTCCCCACCGTCGCCTACACCCGAGATCGGGAAGCGCCGCGTTCAGGAGTCTCACCCAGGGATGCAGAGCAGTGGGACTCCGCCGACTTGAAGCCGCAGGTCAAGGGGCTGGTGTGATCGGATCGCAGGGTACTCGTGCTGGTCGCGGGCGGAAGCCCTCGGAGAAGACCGTCCGTCAGCGGTCGACTTCAAGGTGTGTCAGGACGAGCAGAGCGCGCAGGAGCTGGGTGGCGTGGTCGGGACCGGTACGGAGTGTGGTGAGGATCCGCCAGTTCTTGAGGCGGGCGAAGCCGTGCTCGACCGGTGCGCGTCCGGCGGTTCCCAGGGAGAAGCATCATGTTTGTGAACCCGCAGGGGAGATACGGCTATATGCGGCCCGCAACAAAGGCTTGTTCTCGCATGTGGTTCCCGGCATTCAGCTGCTCTAGTGGCTCGGAAGGAATCCACATGTTCCCAACTAAAGGCGGATCTTGTGATGTCACTGCGACGCTCCCTCCTCACCCTCACCGCTGCGGCGGGCTTGGCCATGTCCGCAGCGCTTACCGCACCAGCGGCAGCAGCGGCACCTGCCGCCGAGACACCGTGGCGAGACTGCGAGGTCGGCGAGTTCTGCGTCTATGAGCACGACAACGGATACGGCGGAGCGGCGTACTTCCGGAGTGGCACCGATAATCTGGGCGACTACCGCCTGAACGACAAAGTCTCCTCGGTATGGAACAGGACTGGCAGGACGGTCTGCACGTACCTGGACACCTACAAGCAAGGCTCCACGTGGCCAGTAGGGAACTGGAAGGGCAATACCTCCCAGTACAACCGAAACGACAACATCAGCTCCCTGTGGGTAAGGGTGTGCTGATCACCCCGCCCGGCCAGAACCTGGTCGTGGGTCCCAGGGCGCCGCAGCAGGCTGGTGTCGCGGGTGCGGCGCAGCATCTGCACGGGCCAGGCGGCACACGGATGCTGCACGGGCAGCAGGCCGGCCCGGCCGTACAGCGACGGGTAGCTGCTGTTCGCCGCCCGGGCCGTGCTACTCCCAGCCAGCACCTGCTGCTCCGCGGTAGCCAGCAGGCCGTGGGCCCGTCCCGGTGGCTGCATAACATCGCAGTTCTGTGATGTTCCGGGCGAGATCCATGCACAGCCGCTGCATGCGCTGAGACTCCGCCGACTTGAAGTCGCAGGTCAAAGGGCTGGTGTCGGATCGCAGGGTGCTCGTGCTGGTCGCGGGCGGAAGTCCGCGGAGAAGGAATGTCCCGCCGCAGGTCGCGAAGGTCACCGTAGAGGCTCCGCCGCAGTAAATCCGGCATTTACTGCGGCAGTTGTGCTTACGTCTCCACATTCGAGCATCTGCCCGGATGCGGTTCTGCTGTGCGGACTTGAGGGGAGGGGATTGTCAGTGCCCGACGGCGACCAGGCCTGGCGCCAGCGTGTTCGCCTGGGTCATATCCCCAGGTCCTCCGTCACGGGCAGGCACTCGGCGAGCAGGTCGACGACGTCGCGCCAGGCTCGCTGTGCGTGCTGTGGGTGGTAGCCGACGCCGGGGACCACGGGGTGGTCGACCGGCGGGTGGTGGAAGGCGTGCAAGGCGCCGCCGTAGACCGCGAGGCGCCAGTCGACGCCCGCGGCCTGCATCTCAGCGGTGAACGCGTTCCGTTGCGCGGGCGGCATGATCGGGTCTTCCGACCCGACCCCGGCCCACACCGGGCAGCGAATGCGCGCCGCCTCGCCCGGTCGGCCCGTGGTAGTTGCGTTGACTGTCCCGATCGCGCGCAGGTTGACGCCATCGCGCCCGAGTTCCAGTGCGATGGCGCCCCCGGTGCCGTAGCCGACGGCGGCTATCCGGTCGGGGTCGGTCCGCGGTTCGGTGCGCAACACGTCGAGCGCCGCGTGGCCGATGCCTCGCATCCGGTCGGGGTCGGCGAGCAGCGGCATGCAACGGGCCAGCATCTCCTCGGGGTCGCCCAAATAGCGCCCACCGTGAAGGTCGAAGGCCAGCGCTGCATATCCCAGCTCGGCGAGAGCATCGGCCCTGCGGCGCTCGACGTCGCTGAGCCCCATGCCCTCTGGTCCGAGCAGCACCGCGGGCCGGCGGTCGACACCGGCCGGGAGCGCGAGGTGCCCGATCATCGTCAAACCGTCGGCCGGATACTCGACCGTACGCGTCGTAATCGTTGTCATGAGTCTGGACTGTAGTGATCGTCGAGCCCGGTCCGGCCGGTGTTCTGCCGCTGGCAGAACAGCCCGGGTATCCCGAATACGGCGAGGGCTCACAAGAACCGTCACAAACCCGTCCCCACGGCAGCACTATCGGATCACCTGCCCAGGCCACGGTGTTGGAGGCTGACCCTCGCAGCAGGATTCCGGGGTATACCGGTCCGCTCCTGTGAAGGGCGTCACCAGCTAGTTCACCTCTCGGTTCAGGCGGCTTGGCCGAGACCGGCGGCAGTCAGGTCCTGGTCGCGCAGCGGGGTGAAGTCGACGTCGAGTTTCGGGTCGTACGCGTCGGGCTGGTTGCCGAGTTCGTGGGTGCTGTACTCGCCGAACCGGTTGATGTGTTCGGTCAGGTACGGCGAGATGTGCGCCAGGTCCTCCGGGGCGATCTCCCGTCCCTCCTCCAGTAGCTGCCGCACGATCTCCGCGATGTCCAGGGCGTTGTGGAAGATCACCGCGTTCGTGAGCAGCGCGTTGAACTTCATCGCCTTCTTCTGCTCGACGGGGTCGTTGTCGGCGATGACGCCGCGGTCACCCGCCGGCGAAGCGGCGCGTCGGAGAGGTAGCGCAGCAGTTGGACGGTGCGGATCACGCGGCCGACCTCGCGGAAGACGGGGTAGGTGGCGTTCTTCCTCGACCCGGAGCGCAGACGCTTGAGCAGTGTGGAGGAGGAGACGGTGCCCTCGCGTACCGAGACGGCCACGCGCATCAGGTGGCGGAACTGGGACTCGATCAGGTCGAAGTCGATGACGTGCTTGCCCGGCTCGCCGAACAGGGCGTCGATGTGCACGTACTCCGTCTGCTTGGAAGGCCGGTAGAAGGTCAGTTCCTTCCAGTTCCTGATCCTGGGCATGAGAGTCAATGCCGTGCGGACTCTCCGCCGGGGCGCACAGAGCCTCGATCACCGTCTTGAGGGCTTCCGTGGGGAGGTCCTCGCTCATCGCGAGATCCCGTCACAGCGGGTACGTACGGGCATTGACCATCCTCGGATCCCCTCCCATGCCTGACCTGGTGTCACCACCCGGTCGGCATCCGTGGAATGACCGTACGGGGCTCTCGGGCCCGAGCGGACGCGATCAGCGAAGTCCGCTCGTCGGAGAACGCACTCGGCGTGAGCGTGGCAGGCCCGCCTGGCGCGGGCCTGCCCGCGGGTGCCTCAGTCCTCGTCGGTACCGGCGTGGCCGAGCCCGTCGTCCAGGGTGATGCGGATGGTTTCCCCGGAGCCGGTGGCGCCGGCGAGCTCGGCCGCGATCCGGTTATAGGCGGTGGTGGCCAGAGCCCAGTCGGCTTCCAGGACGGTGGCGGTGGTTCGGGTGTTCCAGAGCTCGATCAGAACGGCGATGAGCGAGCGCCCCGAGAGGGCGGCCTGGATGCGGCCCTCCTTGACGTCCTCCACGGCGGGCGGAGTACGGAAGTGGCCGTGGTCGACGGCGAGGGAGGAGAGGAACTCCCAGGTGTCGCGGTGCAGGACCAGCTCGGCCGAGGCGACGCCGGCTGCTTTCAGCAGGAGGACCCCGTGCGCGACCTTCGAGTCCTCAGGCTGGGGTTCGGGCGTTTGCCCGGAGGCGGTGGGCCCGGGTGCGGGCCCGGTGGCCGTGGCGCGGTAGGCGGCCTCGATGGCGTTCTTCAGGCCGGCCTCCGCCCCCTCGCTCCCGGTCGCCTTCCACGGATGCGGATCCTGGCCTTCAGCGTGCTCCACGTTCTCCCCCTCCTCTTCACGGTCGGGCACTGTCCGCCGGGACAATCCGGTGATGTCCGCGTCGCCGTCCGGACCGGGCCCGGCGACTTCCCCGGCCCGGGGCGGGGGCTGCTGCGGAGCGGCAGCTGGCGCTGTGGCGAGGCCGCGCAGGGTGTCGGCGAGTTCGCGCAGCTGCTCTGTCTCCTCCCGTGTTTCCTCCCGGCCCTCCTGCAGGTCGGCGATCATCTTGTCCTGGCGGCGGCGCAGCTCCCGGTTCTCCTCGCGCAGCCCGGTGACACCGTTCTGGACGACCTCCTGGATCTTCATGCGGGCCTGCGTGAGTTCGCCGTGCAACGCAGGCAGACCCACTGTCGGGTCGTCCAGGCGTTCCAGTTGCTTGCGTGCTTCCCTCAGTTCCCCCAGCGCCTCGTCGAACGCCTGTTTCCACCACACGTGACTCCCTGACTACGTTCAGTTGCCGGACCGCTCGTACCTCCCCATAATCAGCTCAGCCGACACAGCACTTTCCGGCCCTTCCATGGGCGGTCGACAGGGCGATCGGCGAGCGGCCGCCCTGCGATCCGAAGGCGCTGCTGAAGCTGTTCGAGGACGGGGAGGCCGAGCCCGGGATTTCCGGACACCGATCGGTCGAGCGGTGTGGGGCGTTGCCGTTCGGTGACCTTCGTGACGTAGCTGTAGCAAGGGTGCAGGGCAACGGAAGAACCCCGTAGCGGGTCGTACAAGCTGTAATGACCAGAAGCGTTCCGGCGGGTCGCCCGACTGGGTCCCGTCCTCCGCATCCGGTCGCCTCGACAGCAACGCATGGGGGAATCATGAACGTTCGTACGCGCGGTACCCGACTCGCGCTGGCCGCGCTGGCCGCCGGGACCGCCGTCGCACTGGCCGCCGCCCCTGCGACGGCGGCCGGCTCTCCCCGGTTCCTGGAGCCGGCCGAGTTGCCGCCCCACCCGACCTCGCCCTGGTACGCCGGCCCGGTCACTGCAGGACAGCCCGAGCACTCTCCGGTCTGCGGGGGAGAGGCACTGCCGTCCACCTCCAGCCACCGCGAGTACTGGACCGAGTACGACACCAATGGCTCGCAGGTCACCGTGGTCGAGCGCGACGAGCAGCGGGCCAAGGAGTTCGCCGGCCTGCTGCGCCGGAAGATCGCCGACTGTGCCGAGCGGCTCATGGCGGAGAACCCCGGCCTCACAGCGACCCAGAAGAACTACGGCAAGATCCGTGTCGAGGAGGGCGCCACCGTCCACGGTCTGCACACCGTGTCCGACTGGGGCTCCTCCGACGTCAGCCTGTTCTCGGTGGGCCGGGACGGCAGGACCGTGACGTATGTCCGGTGGGCCCAGATGGGCACCTTCGCACACGCGCAGGTCGCGGACTTCAAGACGACCACTGTTACGGCTGTCAACAAGCTCTACTGAGCCGTGCCCGGCGCCGCCCGTTTCGCGGAGGCGAAGCGGGCGGTCCCACCCGCCCACAGCCGTCGGCCAAGCACGGTGGCGTGCCTCCGGTGTGTCGAGCTGTGGCAGGGAGAGCCAAGCCCGATCGCCGACGTGCCGCGTGATGGCCGGCCGGCGGTCCGGCGACGGGCTTCCAACCGCCCCTTCCGATCCGTCAGGTCGAAAGACCGCCCAGCGCACCGGCACACCTGCGCCCCGTGCCGAGAGGGGAAGGCTGAGCAGGGGGTCTGGATGTGTTGTTCGGACAGCTTGGTGTTGCGTCCGCTGATCTACGGCTGCACCACCGGCGCCCGCTCCTCGCGGGCGATCGAGTGCAAGTGCGCCGACGACATCGCGTTCCGGTTCCTCGCCGCCGACCAGGCACCGGACTTCCGCTCCATAAGGTGACGGCAACCCTCGAGGGTCTGCGCCGCGGACCGCACGGGGAGGCAGGCAGCAGCGCTCCCGCGGACCGCGGCACGGACTCGCTCGTCAGCAGGGCCTGCGGTCGTGGAAGGTGCGGCGCAGGTCGCTCACCCAGGCGTCGGGGTTCTCCCAGGGGATGAAGTGGCCGCCGTGGTCGTGGGCGTTGACGTTGACGTGGTTGAACCAATCGGCCTGCGGGCCGGTCTTGAATGCCTGGACGCGCTCGTTGGCGGTGTGGATGCCGGGCGGGTTCTCGTACGTGAGGAAGGTGAGGCCGACCGGGGCCTGCACGACCGGGGTGCGGTCGTGGGCGGGGGCCCAGGGGTAGCGGTTGGCGTTGGCGTAGTAACGCATCGACGTGGCGATGGAGTTGTTCGCCCAGTAGATCGTGGCGTGGGTGAGCAGGTCGTCCTTGGTGAAGACGGACTCGAGGTCGCCGCCGTTCTCGCTCCAGGCGTTCCAGCGCTCCAGCAGCCAGGCGAGCAGTCCGGCGGGTGAGTCGCTCAGCCCGTGGGCCAGGGTGGCGCCGTCGAGCATGTGTACGGCGAGGTGGGACGCCGAGCGGTGGTCCAGCTCGATGATGCGGGCGCGGATGTCGGCGGGCTGGTCGTCGGTGAGGGGCCGGTTCCGGGCGAAGTCCCAGGCGCGGGGGCCGGTGAAGAAGTCGAGCGGCAGCCCGGAGCCGATGTGGATGCCGTACAGCTCGTCGGCGTACTTGTGGCCGAGCTGGCTGGAGACGATCCCGCCGATGTCGCAGCCACCGGCGGCGTATTTCTCGTATCCCAGGGTCTCGGTCATCAGGGTGTGCCAGAGGTCGGAGACCTTCCAGAAGTTGACGTCCGAAAAGCCGGTGAGCGGGCCGGGGAAACCGAAGCCGGGCAGGGACGGCACGATGACGTCGAACGCGTCGGCGGGGTCACCGCCGAACGCGGCCGGGTCGGCGAGCGGGTCGATCACCTTCGACCAGTGCCAGAACGTCCACGGCCAGCCGTGGGTGAGGATCAACGGGATCGGGCGGGGGCCGCGGCCGGGCTTGCGCATGAAGTGCACCGGTACACCGGCGACGCCCACCTGGTAGTGCTCGTAGGCGTTGATGGCGGCCTCTGCCTTGCGCCAGTCGTAGCCGTCCCGCCAGTAGGCGACCAGCTCACGCAGATAGCTGTCCGGGACGCCGTACGACCAGTCCTCATTGCCCTCGTCCAGCGGCGGACGGGTCAATGTGAGACGGGCGCGCAGGTCATCGAGGACCTCATCGGGCACATGGACAGGGGTGGGCTCCAGAGGGAAGGCGTGCGGGGTGGTCATGGCGTGGTTCCTTACTGGATAGGGGAAGCGGTGCCGTCGGCCTGTTGGGTGGTTGGGCGGCGAGCCGGGCCATTTCAAGGAGTGCGGGCAGCGACGCGGCGGGTGCCTGCCGGTGGTGCGGGTCGCCCTGGCCGGTCAGGCCGGCCAGGCAGTCGATGCCCTCCTTTCGCCGCGACTCGACCAGCTCGGCACCGGCGGGCGTGACCTGCGCCGGCACCGCCCGGCCGCCCGAGGGGTCCGGGGACCACACTGGTGAGTACGTGATCCCCGCTATTTTGCGGCTGGTGTCTGAGCTAGGACAACGGGGCCTGCACCTGCCGCAACTGACCCGCCCGAAGATCTTGAGACAGCGGTCAGCGACGAACCCTGTCCACAACCTCGCCGCGCACCGGACCGTCTGGACCGAGCGGCGGGCGGACCGAGCGGCGGGTGGGCCCAGCTGTCGCGGAAGCGGTGGAGCGGCAGAACCACCGTGCCCTGCGCGAACTCGGCCGACGCGTGTTTTCCGACCTGGAGCCGGTCCCGGGCGGCGGGCCGGCCCCGATTGAGGTGGCCCGCGTCCAGCGACGCCGCCAGGCCGCAGCCACTGAGGCGGCCGCTCTTCGACGGGCGCGTGCCGAGCGGGCCGGTGCGGGCCGCAGTGCGCCGCGGCTGGGGCGGAACACGTACGGCGTGAGCACCGCCATGACGACGGTGACCACACCGACTGCGGCCGGCCAGGGCAGTCGCCCGCGTCTGCTCGAACGGCGGATGCCCGACGGCACGTTTCCCCGCCCCCGCCTCGCGCCGTGAGGCGGCAGAACCGCGAGCCCAGGAGGAGACACATGGCTACAGGCAGGAAGAGGCGTGAAGGCGTGCTGTGGCGCCGGCGACGAAGCACGGTCGGGATGACGGTGACGGCGCTGCTCGCCGGCCTGTGCCTCGCCCTCACCACGACGCCCGCGTCGGCGGCCTCGGTCGACACCGGTGCCTGGTACGTGCTGGTCAACCGCAACAGCGGCAAGGCGCTGGACGTCACCAACCGGGACGCCGACAACGGCGTCGGACTGCAGCAGTACACCCGCAACGACGGCGCCTGGCAGCAGTGGCGCTTCGTCGACTCCGGAAGCGGCCATTACCGGCTGCGTTCCCGCTTCACCGGCAAGGTGCTCGACGTGTCCGCCCAGTCGACGGCCGACAGCGCCCGGATCCAGCAGTGGGACGACGCGAACGGGACCAGCCAGCAGTTCTCCCTGACGGACTCCGCCGGCGGGTACGTGCGCCTGATCAACCGCAACAGTGGCGAGGCCGTCGGGCTCGCAGGTGCCTCCACGGCCGACGCCGCGGCCGTCGACCAGTACACGGACCACGACGGAACCGGCCAGCAGTGGCAGCTGGTCAAGGTCGGGACCGTGTCGACCTCCCTGCCCTCCTCGTACTCCTGCGTGTCGACCGGGGTACTGGCGGGCCCGAAGTCGAGCCCCTCGCACAGCCTCGCGTCGATCAAGGACTACTCAGTCATCCGGTACAACGGCAAGTACCACGTCTACGCCACCACGGCGAGCACGTCCGGGGGCTGGAACCTGGAGTACTTCAGCTTCGACAAGTGGGCGAACGCCGCCTCGGCGACCCAGCACTACCTGGACTCCTCCGCCATCGGCACCGGTTACCGGGCCGCGCCCCAGGTCTTCTGCTTCGCCCCGCAGAACCTCTGGTACATGGTCTACCAGACCGGCCCGCCCACCTACTCCAACGACGACCGGCCCGTCCAACCCCTCCTCCTGGTCCGCCCCGAAGACCTTCATCTCCTCCGAACCCGCCGTGGTCACCCGGAACAAGGGGGACGGGGGGTGGATCGACTTGGACTTCCGGCTGGCTGAGGACGTCCTTCCAATCGCGCGCCGATCTGTGGCTGACACCCCTGACGGGGGTGAGCGCCCCGGCGTGCGACGGTTTCCGGTTCGACGTCCTGGACCAGGCCGACCGCGTGCTCCTCGCCCGGGTGGAAGAGGGAACCGCCGCCGGCGGCGAGGACGACCCGCTGATCAATCGGCTGACGAGCCGGGTATGTGCTTCGCGACATGTTCGATCGGACCGATGAGCAACCAGAGCACGGCCGCACCGGCGAGCGTGCTGCTCCAGTTGGTGTGCAGGCCGGCGAGCCACGGCGCGGCAAGCAGGAACGGCACCGCGTACACCAGCAGCCGTCGCACGGCTCCGCGCGGGGTCCAGCACTCCTTGCTGGAGTTGACCATGCCGAAGGCCAGGCCGCCGATGATTCCGCCCATGAGGCCGGTCGTCAGCAGGCTGAACCCGGTGACCACCCACCGCGTCGCGCCGAACCCCGTCACCGTCTGCTCGGACGTCGCCGCGGCGCTTGCCAGGGTGAGCAGCAGTCCGGCTATCGGAACGCACAGCAGCACCAGGTGTGCCAGCCGCAGCGTGTTCCACAGCCACTCGGGTTCCCCCGAGTCGTCGGGCTCCAGCCCGGCGGCCACGATCTCCGGCTTACTGCCGCTGTCGGCGATCATGCCGCCGTTCAGCCAGCGGACCGCGCGCCACACCACTACCACCCACAGCACCCCCAGGCCCAGCGCCGCACCGCCGGCGACCAGCGCCTGCTGCTGCCCTGCTGGGCCAGGCCGCCACCACAGCAGCACTCCGGCCAGCAGCCCCAGCAGCACCGCGGCGCCCGCAGCGAGCCGGGCGGTCACGATGAACCACAGCCCGGTCCGCCGCGCACGATCCCACTCGCCGTGCAACCGGTACACCTGGTAGAGGCTGACCAGTTCGCCCCGCTCGCGCCGACGCCGCCTCCGCACGGACACCACGATTCCGCCCCCCGATTCAAGGTCATTCTGACCAACGCGAGATCAGATGCAGAGTATGGCTGCCTCATGCAGGGTTCGACACCCTGGACCACGCGCTCCTGGTCCCCTTGGAGGGGCCGCAGGGTGGGCCTGGCGTACAGCGCAGCATTTGCACCACCCAGAAGACCGGCTCCGCCGAGCCGTCGACTGTCGCTGCGCCCGGATCGGCTACGGGCTCGCGCCTGCTGCCACCGGCGTGCTGTCGGGCTGACCAGCGTTACGCGCGCACGCCCGCAGAGCGCTGTCGAAGAACACGTCGACGTCGGCGGCAGCGTCCTGGCGCGTGACCTCGTGTAGCGCCTTCGTCGCTTCGAAGGCGGCCACAACGGGAGGAGACGGCTGACGGTACGCCTCGGTCTTCCCATCAAGATGACCAGCGAAGCCGAAGTGCACAGTACGAGCCTCCTCTGCGGCGACCACCTGCTGGTGGGCTCCGTAGGCTGTCTCGAACCACCGCGCCGCCTCATCCGCGCCCAGCGCGTTGACGACGATCGCGAAGAACAGGATCACCTGCTCCGCACTTTCGGGCCGGCTGTCGGTGGGCGGGCCGAAGCGGTTGCCCAACTCCTGGGTGAAGTGGAAGCGGGCCTTGACCCCGGATATTGAATACGTCTACGCGGCTTGGGCCAGGGTAGTCGCTGAGGGTTGGTAGTCGTTCTCGTAGGCGATCGGGGACCGCTGGCCGAGGCGGGAGTGCCGGCGGCGGGTGTCGTACCGGGTCAGCCGGCGGAAGACGTCGAGTCGTGCCTCATGCTCGTTCGACCAGTCTTTGCGGCCCTTGAGCGTCTCCCTCTTGAAGGCGGCGTTGAAGCTCTTTGCAGCGGCGTCGTCCGCGCTGGACCCGACCGCGCCCGCGCTCTGCCGGATCCCTGCTGACCTGCAGATTTCAGCGAAGGTCCTCCTCGCGTATTGCGAGCCGTGATCGGTGTGCATCACCGCTCCGGTCAGGCTCCCGCGGGTCCGTTCGGCGGCCGCGAGGGCGTCGATGACGAGCTCCGTTCTCCTGTGGTCGGCGATGGCCCACCCGGCCGGCCGCCGTGAGGCGAGGTCGATGACCGTCGCGAGATAGAGCGGTTTCGCGCCGCTGACCGGCAGATAGGTGATGTCGCCGACGTACTTCGTGTTCACCGCGGCCGCGGTGAAGTCACGGCCGACCAGATCCGGTGCCTTCGACGCCGCTTGGTTCGCGACGGTGGTGCGGTGCCGACGGCGAAGACGGACTCCCTCGAGCCCGATGGTCCGCATGGTCCTCGCGACGCGTTTGTGGTTGATCCGTATCCCCTCGTCGCGGAGTTCGGGGGTGATCCTGGGGGAGCCGTAAGTGCCGTCGCGGTCCTGGTGGACCTTGCGTATCCGGGCCGCGATCCCGGCCTCGGCCGTCTGCCGGGCCGCTCACGCGGCCGCGGTGCGGCGCCAGTAGGAGAAACTCGAGCGGGAGAGGCCGAGGATGGCGCAGAGCCGCTTCACGCCGAACCGGCGCTGATGGTCTTCAACGAACTGGCAGCGGTTCACCAGCGCGTCTCCGCCGCGAAATACCGGGCCGCCTTGCGCAGAATGTCGCGTTCCTCCTCCAGCTCACGGATCCTGTTGCGGGCCGCGGCCAGCTCCGCCTGACCGTCGCTCTTACTTGGAGCGGCCTCGTGTCGCACCTGATCATTTCAGAATGAGGTTCGGAGTCGTCGCCAGCAGATGATGCTGCAGGAGAGTTTGAGGAGTCCCAAGTAGAGGTCGGCGCGTATCTCGTAGCGGATCCGGAGCTGCTTGAACGGGTGGAACCAGGCGAAGGTCCGCTCGACGGCCCAGCGGGCGTAGAGTGCGGCGGCGCGGGCAGCCTCGCATAGGCTGGCCGTCTCATCCGACGCACTGCGACGAGGATCAGCCCATGCGCAGCAGCACCGGGATCCGCCTGATCGAGCCCGCCGACGCCGCCCCGATCGCCGCGCATCGGGTGCGGGACTTCGAGGCTTTCCGACCGTGGGAACCGGCCCAGCCGGCCGACTTCTTCACCCCGGAGGGCCAGACGGAGCGGATCGACAGCCTGCTGGCCGGATACCGGGCCGGCGCGGTCTGGCCGGGCGTGGTGCTCGCCGACGACCAGGTGATCGGGCAGGTCACCGTCGGAGGCATCCTGCCGCAGCCGCACCTGCGCCGCGGCTCCGTCGGATACTGGATCGCCGGCGTCGCCCAGAATCAAGGGCACGCCGGGCACGCCGTCGGGCTTGTACTCCGGGTGATGACGGACGAACTCGGGTTGCACCGCGCCGAGGCGTCCACCAATCTGGAGAATCTGCCGTCGCAGCGGGTGCTGCGCCGCAACGGGTTCAGCCCGTACGGCGTCGCGCACTCCTCGATCTTTCTCGACGGGAGCTGGCGGGACGGGCTGCTGTGGGAGCGGGTCCTCGGCGACTAGCTGATCATCTCAGAATGAGTTCGCTTGTACGGCTTGGCAGTTGGGGTTGGCGGCGGCGGAGTTGTGCGGGGATCGGATGATCTTGTGCCCGATGACCTGTGGGAACGGGTAGCCCCATTGCTGCCTCCGCGTCCGCCGAGGCACCGGAGGCGTCCCGGTCGGCTGCCGACGGGCGACCGGGCTGCCCTGCGTGGGATCGCTCACGTGCTGCGCAAGGGCGTGAACTGGGCGGATGCGCCCACGGAGCGGATCGGCTGCAGCGGAGTGAGGGCCTGGCGGCGTCTGCGGGACTGGACCGAGGACGGTGTGGCCCCGCCTGCGCGAGATCCTTCTGGCAGGACTGCGAGCGCCGGGCCTGCTGGACATGGACGACGCGGCGGTCGGCGGCTCGCGTGTCAGAGCTCTCAAAGAGGGGCTCACACCGGACCTTCGCCGGTCGACCGCGCACGTCCGGGCAGCAAGCACCACCTGATCACCGACCGGCACGGCACCCCCTCGGCCGTCTCGCTGACCAGCGGAAACCGGCACGACGTCACCCAGCTGATGCCCCTGCTGGACGGGATACCCCGCATCCGTGGTGTGCATGGGCGGCCATGTCATCGGCCGGCCGGGCTGTTCGCCGACCGCGGCTACGACTTCGACAAGTACCGCCGCCTGCTCCGGGCTCGGGGGGATCACACCGAAGATCGCTCGCCGCGGCGCCTCGCACGGACCCGGCCTGGGCAAGACCCGCTGGGCCGTCGAGCGGCCCTTCGCCTGGCTCCACCAGTTCAAGCGGCTCCGGATCCGCTACGAGATACGCGCCGACCTCCACCTGGGGCTCCTCCGACTCGCCTGCAGCATCATCTGCTGACGACGACTCCGAACCTTATTCTGTAATGATCAGTTACGACCCCGTGCACGATAAGGAATGACGCTCTCCTGCACGGGTACCCATGCTGGTCACAGCCTCGCCCCTTGACAGCAGGCTCCGCTGGCGCGCTCGGATCCTTATCGTGCACGAGGTCGTTACGAGCTCGTGCATGGTTGGCGGTGGTGCGTGGAGGGCCCCGAGTTGATCGGTGTTCACTTTCGCCGATCGATTCGGGTGATGCTCTCTTGGTGTGAGAGAAGCCCGGCGATCGCCTGGACGGTGTCACTCATGTGCTCGCGGCGGCCGTGGTGGCG
>NZ_JBSFTV010000076.1:0-16090 GCF_053591455.1 Streptomyces sp. NPDC003016 | reverse complement strand
GCGCTCTCCGATCGCCTACGAGGCCGGCTTCCAAACCACAGCAACTACCCTGACCCAAGCCGCATAGACGTGTTCAAAATCCGGGGTCAAGGCCCATGCCCGGGCTACACCTCAATCTCCGTCGCTGATCACCAACCAGAGTGATCAAGCCGGCGCTCGCCAACTACGGATCAGATCCGTCAGCTACCAAGCAACGTCACAGATGCGACAAGTCGAGATAGATGACACCCGCTCCGCGCGCTGACTTCGTCTGCCCCTGTGTGTTGGTCGCGGTGGTTGACACCAAATGGGCGAAGGTTACGAACGAGCAACGGTTCCCAACCAACAGGCTGGTAGTGCCGTGCTGCAGGTAGTCGTGGGTGCGCCGCTCAGGCATGCCCGGCAGCGTCGGTTGGACCGGCCCGGCCGCAAACACTTCCTCGCGCTGCGCGAGTATGCCCTCGACCTGGAGGCCGGAACCGTAGCCGGGGCTCAGGCCCCGGTCACCGTTCGACGACCGGCCGGAAGGCGTCCTGCACATCGGACTTGGCGGTGGAGACGAACTCGTCGCCACCCGGCCCGTAGTCGTACGTGCCGTAGTACTCGTAGTGCAGGACGCTCGGGCAGCTTCCGCCGCTGATCTGCACCTCGCGCGGGTCCACGCGCTTTCCGGTGCGCAGCTCGTAGACCTTCAGCGGGATCTTGACCTTGCGGAAGGTCACCTCGTGGGGGAAGTGCTCGGACAGGTCGTTCTCGTAGTAGCACGTCTCGACGGCGGCTCCGTTCTTCGCCGTGTCCGCACAGACCACGAGTGCGGCCTTGGCCGGGTCGCCGGTGCGCCAACTACCGGGGAGCTTGCCGGTGTACTCGGTGTCGCCGAGGAACAGCGCGCGGTTGGACCCCTTGCGGTACGGCGGGGCGCCGCTGTACTTGGCGGGCGTGTCACAGTAACCGGACTTCGCGTCGAACGTGTTGTCGACCAGGCGGCGTACCTTGTCCAGTTCGATGGCGCGGGTGGCCTTCTCCACACCCCTGCGTGCCTCGGCCGCGCGTGCGTCGTCCGGGTACGTGTCGAGGAGGCGCTGGTAGCGCGCCCGCGCCTGCTGCCAATCGTCCTCGTCCATCAGGTCGTCGCCGCATCCCACCAGCGCGGCGGGTTCCACCCGGGCCCCGGTGTCGGCGGACCGGTCCAGTACGTCGCGGGTGCGCCCGCGGTCGCGGAGCCAGTGGGTGATGTCGGCGGTGTCGCAGGAGTCCTGGGTCGGCAGGCCGTCGAGGAAGGCGCGCAGGGCCGTCTCGACGGTCTTCTCGTTGCCGGGCTTGCGCAGGACGCGGGCGAGGATGCCGAAGCCCCGCTCCAGGTCCTCGATGTTCCCGTTGTTCCCATTCCGTCCGGCGTCGGCCAGCGTGGACTCTGCCTGTTCCAGCCGGTGGCACGCCTCCACCACCGCGTCGCCGGGTTCGACCACCGGTGCGCCCGCCAGGCGGTGGCCGAACCACACCTCGTCCTGTGCGGCCACGGCCTTCTCGCAGTCGCCGCCCTCGCGGGCCTCGTCGACGCGGTTCTCGATCCCGTACGCGTCGACGCGCAGCAGCGCGGCGGTCAGCAGCACCGCGACCGCGGCGACGAGCGCGCCCGCGCGCTGCCCGCGCCGCACGACGTGCTCCGCGCGCCCGCGTGCCAGGAACCAGCCGTGGGCGGTGCCGGCCGCCCACCACAGGAGCAGCAGAATCTCGCACCAGGTCGCGGCGGCCGAGGCGGTGAGGTTGAGGAGCATGACCGTGCCGAGCGCGGCGAGCGCGGCCAGCCGCCATTGGCCCAGCAGCAGGTAGCCGATGCCGAGCAGCGAGGCGTTGCCCAGCGCCGCCGCCACCGGGTCGAACGGGGCCGGGGCGCCGGGCGGCTCGGGAGGTTCCGGCGGCCCGTCGAACGGCCGGTTCGGGTCGTGTGCGTACGTCGGGTAGTCCATGGGTGATCACCCCCGAGGTGAAATGGGCGCCGGGCTGCGTACGGAGAACCAGCGACGGCCGGTCTCGCCGAGCACCACCCACAGGGCCACCCCGTCGATGCCGGAGATCACGAGCACCGCGAGGCTGGGCGCCCCGGCGGCCAGCGAGCCGAGGAAACCGAGGAGCGTCGAGAACGCCACGAAGACCAGCCACACGGCGAACACCGCACGGACCCAAAGGCGGCGCTTGCGAGCCAGCACGACGCAGATGACCTGGAGCGCCGCCAGCCCCCAGCAGAACAGCGCCACGAACCAGGCCATGCCCATCGGCATGAGCAGGTCCTGCCCGTGCTCCTGCTTGCTGAAGTTCTCCTGGAGGATCGCCCAACCGCCGAAGGCCGTGCCCAGCGCGTGCACGGTGACGATCACGAGAACGAGGACGAGAGTCCCGGGCATGCGCGCCGTCTCGGGCGGACCGGGCGAATACGGAGAGCTCTGCATCGCGGATCACCTCACGCTTTCGTTGTCCGGCAGGTCGTAGACCCGGGCCCAGTCCACTTCGTAGACGGCGCTCTGCAGACCGTCCCCGTGGAAGTTGTCGAGCTGGATGGTCTGGTGCATGGACGGGGCGCACTGGATGCAGTCGCGGTCCGCGTTCGCGCCGCCGGCGAAGCGGAACCACTCCTCACCGTCGATGAAGCCGCGCAGGTGGTCCGGGGTCCACTCGACGGCGATGCTGTGCCAATGCGACAGGTCCACGCCGCACTTCCGCGCGAACTCCTGCTGCACGGGGACGCCCTCCGGATGCGGGTAGTGCAGGAACGCCTCGGCGCACTGCTCGCCCGGGGCGTCGTTCTCCAGGTAGTCGTACTCGCCGTCCTGAGGGTGCTCTCCCGAGTCCGGCCACAGGATCAGCAGCGGGTGGTACTGCCGCCCGTTGTCGGGGGCGGTGGCCCGGGAGCGCACGCGCGCCTCCCACCGGCCGTACTGTCGGCCGTACGGCGAGGCGAGCCAGCCGGTGTCGCCGTTGGCCTCGCCGCTCATGCGCAGTACGTCGCCGACGACCCGGGTGTTGACGTCGCAGCGGCGGCCGTTGCCGCTGTGGCCGGGCCAGCACTTGCCGGGGCCGCCGCCCGCCAGGCGCCACTTGTCGCGGTCCGGTACGGCGGGGTCGGCCTCGGAGCCGTAGTCGAACTCGTCCGACCCCGCCGGCAGCGGGTCGCCCCAGCCGTACCGCTCGGCGGCAGTCGCCGGCCCGGTGGGGGCGGCGTTCACCGTGGTCACCGCGAGTGCCGCCGCGCCGAACCCCACGGCCAGGCGCCGGACGCGAAGTCGTCCGTACATGACTCTCCTTCAGCCTGTCGCGCGTCTGTGAAAGGGAGCGGCCCGAGCCCTCCCCTTTCACCGGGCTCGGGCCGCGCCATGGCCCGTCCCGGCCATGTCCCTCGGGTCATTCGACCGCCGTACGCCGTTGTTCCGCAGGCCCTCTTCCGGCTCTGAACAACTCGGAGGCGCGAACCGAACGAACCGGTCGGGAGGAATCGTGCAGATCGAGTGAACGCCCCTACCACGCCTGCCCGCACGTCGGAAGTCCGGTTGCGGCCACCCCCGCCACTGCCTACCTTGGGCGATCGAACGGGCGCGCTGGGTGATGGCCTGGTGGCGGTTTGGGTGACGAGGGGGCGGACACGTGTCGGGACAACCAGGACCGGGGCGCACCGAGGGTGAGCTGGACCCGGACGCCGGACCGGCGCCGCGGTTCGCCGCCGCGCTGCGCGCGCTGCGCGAGTCTGCGGGGAAGCCTACGTACCGGGCGATGGCTCAGCGGACGCGATACGGGGTGACCACCTTGTCGCAGGCGGCAGCCGGGAAGCAGCTGCCCACCCGCGCGGTGGCGCTCGCCTACGTGAAGGCGTGTGGTGGTGACGTGATCGAGTGGGAGCGGCGCTGGCACGAGGCGTCGGCCAAGCTGACCGCCGAGGTTGTCGCCGCCGGGACCTCCCGGCCGCCGTACCGCGGCCTGACCCGGTTCGAACCGGGCGACGCCGAACTGTTTTTCGGCCGCTACCAGCTCGTGGAGCGGCTGACCGAGCTGAACCGCAAGCACCGCTTCACCGCCGTCTTCGGCCCCTCCGGCAGCGGCAAGTCCTCGCTGTTGCGCGCTGGCCTGATTCCCCGGCTGCGTGCTCCGTGCGGCGGCGGGGGAGGCGGGGGCCGTGACGCCGCTCCCGCGGCCGTACGGATTTTCACACCCGGCGCGGACCCGCTGCGCACGCATGCCGACCGGCTCGTACCCGTACCTGGCACCGACGCCGACACCTGGTTGATCGTCGACCAGTTTGAGGAGCTGTACACCCTCGGCGCCGACCCGGCCGACAGGGACGCTTTCATCGGCCACCTCGTCGCCGCCACCGACGCCGGCAGTCGTCTGCGCGTCGTCATCGCGGTGCGGGCCGACTTCCTCGGCCGCTGCGCCGAACACCCGGGCCTCACCACCGCGTTGCAGGACGCCACGCTGCTCGCCGGACCGATGAGCCGCGCGGAGCTGCGGGAGGCCATTGTCCGCCCGGCCGCCGCGGACGGCCTGATCGTCGAACGCTCCCTGACCGACCGCCTCCTGGACGAGGTCGAGGGAGCTCCGGGCGGACTGCCGATGATGTCGCACGTCCTGCTGGAGACCTGGCGCCACCGCAGAGGCCGCGTCCTGACCGAGGCCGGGTACGAGGCGGCCGGCGGGCTGCACGGCGCCGTCGTCCGTACGGCCGAGCAGCTGTACGGCGAACTCACCGCGTCTCAGGCCGAACTGGCCCGCCGCATCCTGCTCCGCCTCGTGACCCCCGGACGGGGGTCCCCCCTGCTCGAACAGAGTGGAGAGCTTGGGGGAGGCACACCCGACACGCGTCGCCCCACCGAGCACGCGGAGCTCGACTTCGGAAGCCCTGCCGACACCCGAGCGGTACTGGAGCGCCTGGTCCGCGCCCGCCTCATCACCTTCGACAACGGCACCGTCGACCTCGCCCACGAAGCCCTCATCACCGCCTGGCCCCGCCTGCGCGCATGGATAGATACCGAACGCGACCGGCTGCGGGTCCACCGCTCGCTCTCCGAGGCGGCCCGTACCTGGCAGGTACTCGGTCGGGAGAACGCCGCGCTCTACGCGGGCTCGCGGCTGGACGCCGCCCGCGACGCCTTCCCGCAGGGCGCCGCCCAGTGGCCCGGCATCGCACAGAAAGATCCCGAGGGCTACCAAAGCGATGCGCTCACCTCGCTGGAGCGTCAGTTCCTCACCGCCTCGCTCCGGCGCCGGCGCCGCGCCGCGCGACTGCGCCGTACGGTCGTGGCCGTCCTCGCCGTGCTCGTGCTGCTCGCCACCGGCACCGCCGTCGTAGCCCTCCAGGCACGCGCCACCGCGCAGGCCGAACGGGACGACGCCGTCTTCGGCCGTCTCACCGCCGAGGCCGATGGTGTCCGCGACACCCACGCGGGGCTGGCTGCCCGGCTCGACGTCGCCGCGCACCGCATGCGCTCCACACCGGATCTGCGGACCCGGTTGGCCTCGGACGCGGGCCGGGCGTTGGCCACCCGGTTGTCAGGGCACCGCGGCCTGGGCAGATCCGTGGTGTACGCGCCCGACGGCCGCACCCTCGCCAGCGGCAGCCACGACGGCACGGTCCGGCTGTGGGACACCGCCGCGCGACCGGGGCCGGCGGACGGGCCCGAGGACATGGGGAGGCCGCTGGGCGAACCGCTGCGCTTCCGTACGGGACTGGTTGATGTGGTCGCCTTCGCGCCGACGGACGGCGACCTGCTGGTGGCCGCCGGGAAAGGCGGCGCCATCCAGCTGTGGGACGTACGCGACCGGGAGCGGCCCCGCGCCGTCGGCCGGCCGTTAGTGAGCCACGATGAGAAGAACGTCGTCTCCGTCGCGTTCGCCCCCGACGGCCGGGCACTGGCCACCGCCGGCGACGACGGGACCGTACGGCTGTGGGACCTGAGCGACCCGGCACGCCCCGCGCCGCTCGGCGAGCCCGCCGAGGCCGACGGCTCCGAGACAGGCAGCGTCCGCGCCGTCGCGTTCGCCCCGGGCGGGGACACCCTGGCCACGGCCGGCTTCGATGGGACCGTACGGATGTGGCGGTTCGGTGAGGACGACGGGATCGCGCCACTCGGCAAGCCGCTGCGCGCACACACCGCCTCCGCCTGGGCGCTGGCCTTCTCCCCGGACGGCCGGGCGCTGGCCACGGCCGGCTTCGACGAGACCGTACGGCTGTGGGACGCGTCCGACCCGAGCCGCCTCCAGCCGCTGGGCGCACCGCTCACCGAGCACACCGCGCCCGTCATGTCGGTGGCCTTCAGTTCCGACGGCCGTACCCTGGCGACCGCGGGCCAGGACGACTCCCCGATCCTGTGGAACGTGGCCAATCCCGCATACCCGCAGCAGCTCGGGGAGCCGCTGACCGGCCACACGGAGGCCGTGTGGGGGGTGGCCTTCAGCCGTGACGGCCGGACCCTCGCCAGCACCGGCGCCGACCGCAGCGTCCGCCTCTGGCACCGGCCGCCGACCGTCCTCACCGACTTCACCAACCCCCTGACCGCCGTCGCCTACAGCCCCGACGGCCGCCTGCTCGCCGCCGCCAGTACCGACGACGCGCTGATCCGCCTGTGGGACGTGGACGAGCCAGGCCGCCCGCGCCGGATGCCGCGGACGCTCACCGGTCACGAGGACGATGTGCTGGCCGTCGCGTTCGCCCCGGACGGCCGTACGGTGGCCAGCGGCTCGAAGGACGGCACCGTACGGCTGTGGGACGTCTCCGTGCCCGAACGTCCCGCCCCGCTCGGCGAACCGCACGACGCGCCCGACGGCGGCGCCCTCGCCGTCGCGTTCGCCCCGGACGGCCGCACGCTGGCCACTGGTGGACGCGACGGCACGGCGCGGCTGTGGGATGTACGCCGGCCGGACCGCGTACGGCCGCTCGGCGAACCGCTGCGCGGCCACGGGAACGCCGTCACCTCCGTGGCCTTCGCACGGGACGGCCGCACTCTGGCCACCGGCAGCGAGGACGGTGCGGCGCGGCTGTGGCACGTGGGCGACGGGGCGAGGGCACGGCCCGCAGGCCATGCCCTCGCCGGGCACGACCGGACGGTCAACGCGGTGGCCTTCGCCCCGGACGGGAAGACGCTGGCGACCGGCAGCGGTGACCGTACGGTGCGGCTGTGGGACGTACGACGGACGGACCGCGCACGTCCGGTGGGAGAGGAACTGGCCGGGCACCGCGGGCCGGTCCTGTCCGTGGCCTTCGCCCCGGACGGGAAGACGCTGGCGACCGGCAGCGGCGACAGCACGGTCCGCCTGTGGGACGTGGCCGATCCGGCCCGTGCCGAGCCCGTCGGCCGGGAACTCACCGGCCACCTCGAAACCGTTACCTCCGTCGCGTTCAGCCCGAAGGGCGACGCCCTCGCTTCCGGCAGCTACGACCTGACGGCCCGGGTGTGGACCCTGGACGCGGACCGCGCGGCGGACTACGTCTGCGACCGCACCGGCGGCGTCCTCACCCGCGCCGAATGGGAGGAGCACCTACCGCAACTCGGTTACCGGGAGGTGTGCGAGGCGCGCTGACGGCGGACGGACGGACGGGCGACCGGCCGGGACGGCGCTCAGGGAGTGGTGAACTCCAGCACAGCACCGTCCTCGTGCTGCGCGATGACGATCACGGCGAGGTCGTCACCGAACTCGGCCACGCTGCCCGGGCTGCCGAGCTGTATTACGGTGCTCGGCGTCTGGAAGGTGACGGATTCGTTCGCTGCGGCGACGTGCACGGTCAGCCCGTTCGCCGTGACGCTCACCGGCGAGGTCACCAGGACCTCGCACGCGCCGTCCGCGCAGGCGCCGGTGTTCTTGCCGTCTGCCGCCTTCGGCAGCGGACCGGAGGAGCCGGGCGCGGGCGAGGCCGTCTCCTTGGGGGGCTTCCAGCCCGGGGCACACCGCTCCGCGCGCTTGTGTGCGGCCGCGAGCTGGGAATCGTTCTTCGTCAGCGCCGACAGGTCCGGCTTCGGCGGGGTGAGGGACTGCACGAGCTTGTCGACGTCCGCGGCACTGCCCTCGGCGTCGTCGAAGGCCGCGGACGGGGACACCTTGCCGAGTTCGTGCGCGACATCCTTCAACTTCTTCAGCCAGGCGTCGAGCAGCCGGTCGGTGGTGGAAACGCCTGACGGGCCCAGGTCCTTCAGGTCGCGCTCCACATCCTCCACCGACAGCGGTGTCCGGGAGATGTAGCCGACGGCGAGGGGTTCGGCGGACGAGCCGATCTCGTCCGGGTTCCGGATCTCCTTCAAGACCGCCGCGCTCTTCGCCCGGAGGTTCTTGAGCGCGGTCGTCGACTCGCACATGTCACCGATCCACTCCACCAGTTTCTTGGACGGCGGCGGTGCTGGCGTCGGCTCGACCGCCCTCTCGTCCGACGGGCCGGACTTCTCGTCCGCTCCGGCCCCGCAGCCGCCGACGGCCAGTACCAGCCCGGCGGTCACCACGGCGACGCTCCTTCTCTTGCTCTTGAACATCCAATGGCCTCTCTCCGAACTATGACACCGTCTGCACGGGCCGGATGCCGGCGCCGTGGGCCCAGTTCAGCGCGGCACGGATTGTTCGGCCACCCGGCCCACAGCAGTGAACAACACCCGGTGGCTGAAAAGAGCACTCAGCAGAACCAGGCGGCCTCCGAGGTGGGCGCACTCGAACGCGGAGGCGGCCTGCCGACGAGCACGGTGTGGCGACCCCGCAGCAAGCGCGGCGAACTCCAGCTTTCATGCTTCCCCAGCCGCCGTTCCTCATCCGCGTTCACCCGTGCCTCGCGCCTTGCCTCCAACCACACGATCTCCTCCTTCTTTTCTTGCGGCCGAGCGCGACCGGCCACACACGCTCGTAGCGTTCATCGGCGAGCCCAAGGGCCGCTTCGGCGGTGTCGACCTCACCGACCGCGACTGCAAGACCGCCCCCTCCACGTACTACGCGGCGAGGAACTGCGCGGCCGCCCCCTCGGCCCGAGACAGTGGTGAACGCTGTGCAGTCAGCCGACGCAGCCGCTCAAGGGGGCCCTGTGAAGTACGCGCGCCAGGAGACGATCCGGCCGGTGACCACGACAGGGCGACGGGTGGCGGCGGTAACGGCCGCTCTCGCTGCGGCCAGTGCTCTGGGGCTGGCGACCGCGCCACCGGCGAGCGCCGAGGTCAAGTCCACGTGCGGCACCTACATCTGCGTGGCCACCGCCTACCAGGGGCGCGACTATGTCCAGGACATCACGGTCACGACCCGGGACGGCCTCCCGGGGGCGCTGCGCCTTCGTGGGCGACTACCGGGCGAGCAAGGCGGGCGTGTCGCGGTGGCGGTTCGTCGTCAACCGGGAGATCAGGGCGTACCCGCGGTTGGCGGTCTGCGGAGGGCTGGACCGCAGCGGCAGGGTCATCGAGAACCACTGTGTACTGATCCCCTGACGTCGGGAGGTGAGCTCAACGGGCCGTCAGCAAAGCCTGCCGTTCTGGGTGTTCGCCACCGCTTCGTGCACCGGCTCCAAGATCACCCAGGGAACGGGGTCCGCGACGGGTGTGGCGCAGCAGCGCGCCTGTGGCCCGGCGCGCCCGCTCGCCGACGTCGACCAGTCGGCGTTCGTGGTCCGGCTCGCCACCACCGAAGCCGTCGGCGCCCTCGCCGCGTTCCTCGTGGCCTGTCGCAACAAAGGCTGAGCGCAGAACCGCGCGAGACAGGACGGGGCGGAGCCGTGTGATGTCGTCTACCGCCCTGGGCGTCTGCCGGGCGCTTGCCAGCACCGCCCCGTCTCCGGCGCAGCCGCGAGTTGTTCAGGGGACGGAGCAGGTTACTGAACAACCAGGCAGGTGCTGGAATCGGTGCAGCGGAGCGCCGGCCGGCCAGCTCGGATCCGAGCACACAGGGCGCCTGGGCTCCGGCGGCGCAGGAACTCTCCGCCGTACCGTTTCCGACCGACCGAAGGGTGATGACGTGAACCGTATCCACCGACTGACAGCCGCCACCCTGGCGACCACCGCCGGTAAGCGCCGACGGGCCGCAACGACTACCGTGGCGCTGACCATGGCGGGCACGCTCGGGTTCGGCGCAATGACGCCGGTGGCGTCTGCCGCCAACGGGCCCTGTTATGACGGGCGGTGCAAGACCACCGTGTCGGCGCCCAAGACCATCAAGGTCGACAGCCGCAAGTTCGGGTTCGGGAAATTGAAAATCACGAGCATCAGCTCCCGATCCGTGAAGATGTCGGCCGCCGACGGGCGCCTCAGCGGCAGCACCAGCCCGGGCGGTACCGTCAAGTTCAATAACCTGAAGATCTGGGTGAAGTCGGTCTCCGGCAACAAGGCCAAGCTTCAACTGTTCCCTACGCGGTACTGAGCCTGTCGTTGAACCCCGGCGCGTTTGTCTCGCGCCGGGGTTCGCCGTTCCCTGGATGGCAGGCATGGCAGGCATGGCAGGCTGGTCGGTTCGTCGTGGAGCACCGCCAGCACGCTCTTGCGGCGCTGGCCCGAGGACCGCCACCCACCGTCCGGGCCCTTGCCCGCCGACTGCTCGTCGATGAGGGGAGCGCCCCCTTGAGGCCTTCGGACCCCAACACGTTGACGCCCCCCAAGCAGGCTGTGGACGGCCTCTGGACGGGAAGGCGGCCGGCAGGAGCAGATGTTGGAAGGGCTCGTAGGAGAACTGGCCGGCGTACGACTGAACGAAGCCGAGCAACTGCAGCCGGGCCTGGTGCAGGCGGTCCTGGCCGACGCCCACCGCAGCTCGGCAGCGAGCGCACGAAGGGCAGGACTAGAGGACGTCTGAAAAGCCTGCCAGCGGGCGAATTTCCTGGTAGCGGGGCTGTGACGTACTTTTGCGGGCTGGGGTGTGCGGGCTGCGTACCCGTCACTCGACGGATCTTTCTGATGCGGAGTGGGAGATTCTGTTTCCACTGGTTCCGGCGGTCAAGTCTGGTGGGCGACCAGCGAAGCACTCGCGGCGGGAGATCCTCAACGCGCTGGCGTACTGGTTGCGGGCCGGCTGCGCCTGGAGACTCCTGCCGCATGATTTACCGCCGTGGCAGACGGTTTGCCACTACTGGCGGCGCTGGCAGAAGGATGGCGTGTGGGAGCGGATGCTGACGTCACTGCGTGAACGCGAGCGGGTGCAGCTCGGCCGTGACCCCACTCCCAGTGCCGCCATGGTGGACAGCCGGAGTGTTCGGGCCAGTGAGCGCGGTGGCCTGCACGGTTACGACGGCGGCAAGAAGGTCAGCGCATCAAGCGTCACCTGCTCGTCGATACCCGCGGCACCGTCCTGGTCACCTGCGTGAGCCCGGCCAGCGTCGGAGACCGCGATGGTGCTGTGGTGCTGTTCTCCCGCGCTGCCAATGCCTTTCCGCGTCTGCGGCACGTGTGGGCGGACCAGGGCTACCGCGGCGCCGACTTCCACGCGTGGGCACGGGAAGCCACAGGTATCACTGTGGAGGTCGTGCAGCGCCGCGACGGAGGATTCCGCTCGACCTGGGCCCGGGCGGGGGCACCGCCACCGGCCGTGCCCCCCGTTCGCAGTGGTCCCCCGGCGTTGGGTGGTAGAGCGGACGTTTGCCTGGCTGGGGCGATGCCGTCGCCTGTCGAAGGACTACGAATACCTGCGCGTCTGCTCAGAGAATGCCATCTACCTCTCCATGGCCATGCTCCTCGTGCGCCGCCTCGCAAGACCAGCCCGCTGACAGGCTTTTCAGACGCCCTCCAGGACGCGGGCAAGCCCAGGCGAACGGCGCCTTTCGGACGGATGGGTCAGAACGGCAGGTTGGGAACGAGACAGAGCACCGAGCCTGCCAGGGGGACGAGACCCACCGCGGTGAGCAGCAGAGTGCGCAGGAAGAAGGCGGCCGTGAGGCGGCGGCTCGCGCGAGTAGGTCGTTCGGGGTCGTACACGAGATCAACCCGACCGGTGGTCGCCTTCCCCGAGAAGTCCCAGATGGATACGGTTGACGGAACGTCCCGCATCAGCTGCCCCTCGACGGTGGTGAAGTTCAGCTTGGAGAAGATCCAGAGGTGGGCTCCCTTGGACCAGATGCGCACGTAGCCGTTGGCCTGGCCGACCACGCCGATACCGCGGCGGCGCAGCAGCCACAGGGAGCGCACTCGGCGGGCCATCCGCCACAGCGCGATTCCCCCGATCAGACCGAGGACGCCCGCGACGCTCAGCGAGAAGGCGGCCAATCCGTCCTTCAGCGGGCTCGCCCATCCCAGCAAGGACAACAGCAGCGTGTACCCCGCCAGGAGCAAGCCGACCCGCACCGCCCTCCTGCCGCCGGATCCCAGCGCGTACGACCGCGGAGCCCGCGTGCGCAGCTGTATCAGCGCATGGCCGTCCGCTGCCGGCGTCGTAGTGGCCAGGGCAACCGTCAGCTGTCCCAAGAAGGCCTCTGCGGAACGGGCGTTGCCGCCGGGCAGCTCCACGACACGGCCCAGGCTATGCCGGGCGTAGCCGGGGTCTCCGCTGATGGCGACACGGACGGTGTTACCGGTGACCACCTCCGCCGAGGTGATCGCGCGGATGGGCAGCGTCCACGTCCTGCGCCCGTGTACGACCAGCAACCGCTGGCCGTCGAAGCGGGCCGTTGTGCCACCGCCGGTCAGTACCGTTTCTGGCACGTTGGTCATGGATCTCCGATTCGGCATGGACGGATGCTACGGGCTCAGCGCCCGGGCGCCCCAGTGATCGGATCCCTTGATCAGCAGCTCCGCACCGCTCAACGAGGCCGCGGGGCGAGGCCGTCAGCCCACAGTCCTCCGCGCTCGTCGAGGGCGGAGGCGACTGCTGGCCCGGGAAGACGGTGGCGGCCTGTACGGCTCAGCATCGCCGCCCCGTACAGACCGCTGCTCACCCGCACGGAGAGCTGCTCTGAACGCACCTCAGGGCTGGGCACCCCCTTGTCCGCCGTCCTTGCCACGGCGTTGTCATCGGCCACGCGGCGGGTTACGCCTGTGCAGTCCCGATCCGCGGGTCAGGCGTAATCGGGAATGATCGCTACCGCGTCGATTTCCACGAGTGCGCCCGGGCGAGCATGTCCTGCGGTGGAAACGACCGTGATGGCTGTGCGGTGATTGCCCCACACTGATCGCGACGCCGCGTACCCCACCTGTGCGTCGACTCCATCGACGAGGTAGATGTTGAGTTTGGCGACATGCTCGGGACCAGTACTCGCGGCAGCCAGCACAGCCAGCACGTTTCGCATGGCCTGGATGGTCTGCGCCTCGATACCGTCGAGCAGGTTTCCGGTGCTGTCCGTGCCGAGCTGGCCACCGACATGGAGCGTCCGGGCAGTGGGTGTGATCACACCCTGCGTGAAGGCGGGGTTGCGGTGGAGTTCTTCGGGGTCGATGTGGGTCGTCTTCGCGGTCACGAGTCCCTCCCTGGAGGTGCCAGGTTTCGCGTGCAGGTGAAGGTCGCGCAGCAGGCAGACCTCGGACAGGTGGTGGATCAGCTCGCGGTGGATGTGCAGCACCAGGCCGGCCATGGGCATTTCGGGGAAGGGCTCCTTCGCCCCGGCCGGGGCCCGCAGCCCGGCCTCACCGAGGTCACGCACCCCGGCCAGCCAGATGTTGAGCTGGGCCTCGAGCTGGCCGAGTGCGGTGGCCGCGCTGCCGGCGTACTCCCATGTCTCGTAGGACGCCGCCGGTGCGCCGAAGTGCGCCGCATTGCGCGCGGCGAGCACGCCGACGATCACGTGGCCGAGCCGCCAGGCGATCGTGGTGAAGGCCGCGGGGACCGGCTGGGGGGAGGCGTAGTCCATTGTGAAGTCCCCGGCACCGAGCTGCACAGGCGCCGTCGAGCCGCCGCGCGGCCTCACACTCCAGGCGTCCGGCACCGGCGACCAGAAGTACTCGTCGTCAGTGAGGCCCTCGAGCCGGGCTCGCAGCTGGTGGTTCCAGTGGAACTCCAACTGATCGCGCAGCGACCGGTTCACATCGAGTTCGTTTACGTCCATGAAGGCACCCTGACACCTCTGGCGGACAGGATCGGTCCGCTATCCCTGGCAGGGTGGCCGACATGGATACGGCAAGTGGTGACGAGCGGGGAACGACGGAGCGGGTGCTCGCGCTGCTCGGGCTGTTGCAGCAGCGCCAGGTCTGGACCGGCCCCGAACTCGCCGGCCGGCTCCGGGTCACACCGCGCACGGTACGTCGTGATGTGGAGCGGCTGCGTGCCCTCGGCTATCCGGTGCATGCCGGCCAAGGCGTCGGCGGCGGCTACCGGCTCGGCCCGGGGAAGGACCTGCCGCCGCTGCTTCTCGACGACCAGGAGGCCATCGCCACCGCCCTCTCGCTGCTGGTCGGCGCGCGCGGCGCAGTCGCCGGTTCCGGCGACGCCGCGCTGCGGGCGTTGACCAAGCTCGACCAGGTGCTGCCCACGCGGCTGCGCCACGAGGTGCGTGCACTCTCCGGCTCGGTGGAGTCCTTCGACGCAGGCCGCACGCCGGTCGACGCCGAGGTGCTCATGACGCTTGCCAGAGCCTGCCGCGACGAAGTCGAGGCAGGCTTCGACTACCCGTCCGGGAGCGGGGTGCTACGGCGGCGGGTCGAGCCCTACCGGCTGGTCGCCTCCGACCGGCGCTGGTACCTCTTCGCCTACGATCTCGACCGCGAGGACTGGCGCAGTTTCCGCGTCGACCGGATCGCCGAGGTGTCCGCGCGAACCTGGCGATTCCATCCGCGCACGGCGCCTGACGCGGTGACGTACGTGCAAGAGGGCGTGGCGAGCCGGGTCTACCCGCACCAGGCGCGCTTCCTCGTGCACGCATCGGCCGACACGGTGCGCGCGCAGATTCCGACGTCGGCGGCTGTCGTGCGGCGGCGGGGGAACGAGTCCTGCGAGGTGCTCAGTGGCGCCGCCAGTCTCGACGCCGTGCTTCTGCACGTACTCCTGCTGGGGCACGGCTTTGAAGTACTCGACCCTCCGGAGCTCGGAAGACGCTGCCGCGCGCTGGCGCAGAGACTGCTGTCGGCCGGTGCGACGGTCTCACCGGTGCCGGACATGGAGGAGTCATGAGCCGCGACCACACCGGCGTCGACTGAGCGCCACCGCTGCCTCTGTGCCGAGCACGCCGGCCCGGTCCTCGGCTCCGCCGTGCGCCGGGCCGGCGACGCTACGGCGCAAACTGCGGATCTATCGCGCCACACAGCGCCTGACCGATGCTTTGGCCGCTGAGCTGCTCCCGACATTTACGGGCCAGACCCCTTCGGCTCAGCAACGTTCGGCCCGCCAGCGGGGATGATCATCTCATCGGGCGTCCTGCACGCCCTGCGTAGGAGTACATGAGTCGAAGGAGTGGATATGGCGGAGCGGCAGTCCGGCACGGTGAAGTGGTTCAACGATGCGAAGGGGTTCGGCTTCATCACTCCGCAAGGGGCTGTAAAACGTTCGGGAGTTACACCGAACGTTTTACAGCCCCACCACTTTGGGAGGCACGGGAGTCTGGCGCTGTTCGATTGCCAAACGGTTAGAAGAGGTCGGCCGAGGTGCCCTGTGTGAGGTTCTCAAGGATCGTTCGCAGCCACGGGCTGCGAACGGCTGGTAGCCGGACCAAGGTGTGCTGGAACGTTCCCCGGTCGGCTCTGAACGAGTAGTTGGGGAGCGGTGGGAGCGGGTCGTCGCGGAGTACGTCCTTGGGTATGCGGCCTGACGCGGGAACCGGCAGGTATGGCTGGGGAGAGACCAGCCACAGCCACACCCCCAGCGGCAGGGGCACGGGGTATGCCGACGCCGTCGGGCCGACGGAGGTCCAGGTCTGACCTGTCTGGGGGTGGACGGGTACGAGGAGGATGTCGACGCCCGCGTCCGGGGAGGGCTGTCCGGGTCCAGCCGGGACGGCGCGCCGCTTCGGGGGGCCTGCTGGCAGCAGGGTGTCAAGCGCGCGTTGGAACATGTCCGCGGTCAGACCGCCTGGGACCTTAACCGGCTGCCCTTGGGAGGCAACCAGCAGGTGGGCGAGCGCCTGGCCGGCTGCCGCTTCCCACTGCGGGTTCCACGACCAGTAGTGAGCCTTTTCCAACCTCAGGTTGAGGCGTGGTGAAGGGCGAGGACAGCCTTCAGGATGTCGGTGATGCGGTTGGTGCTGCAGCGGATTTTCCGC
>NZ_JBSFTV010000075.1:0-16680 GCF_053591455.1 Streptomyces sp. NPDC003016 | reverse complement strand
GTTCGCAGCAAGGATGTGCATCGTACACACCGCATGCATCAAGCATATTATGTGGATGATGCATGTATGTGAACGGACTCCTCGCCGGAACCACCGCGCTGAGCACCGGCCAGCCCTGGGCCGACCTCGTCCGGGGCGTGGCCGACGTCGAGGGCAGGACGGTGTTCGTCTTCCCCGGCCAGGGCTCTCAGTGGGTGGGCATGGGAGCCCAACTGCTGGTCGAATCAACGGTCTTCGCCGAGCGGATCGCCGAATGCGCCACGGCACTCGGCGCGTTCGTGGACTGGTCCCTGGAGGATGTGCTGCGCGGCGCCGACGGAGCGCCGTCCCTGGAGCGCGTCGACGTCGTACAGCCCGCGTCCTTCGCCGTCATGGTCTCCCTCGCCGCCCTGTGGCGCGCCCACGGGGTGGAGCCCGACGCGGTCGTCGGCCACTCGCAGGGCGAGATCGCCGCGGCCGTCGTCTCCGGCGCGCTCTCCCTGGAGGACGGCGCCCGGGTGGTCGCCCTGCGCAGCCGCGCGATCGGCCGCACCCTGGCCGGCCACGGCGGGATGATGTCGATACCGCTCCCCGTCGACGAGGTGGAGAGCCGGCTGACGGACTGGCAGGGCCGGGTGTCGGTCGCCGCCGTCAACGGACCGCGCTCGGTCGTCGTCTCCGGCGAACCCGGCACGCTCGACGAACTCTCGGCGCTGCTGACGGCCGAGGACATCCGGGTGCGCCGCGTCGCGGTGGACTACGCCTCGCACTCCGCGCAGGTCGAGAACCTCCACGACGAACTCCTCGACGTCCTCGCACCGGTCGCCCCGCGCACCAGCGACGTCCCGTTCTTCTCCACGGTGACCGGCGACTGGCTGGACACCGAGACGATGGACGCGGCCTACTGGTACACGAACCTGCGGCAGACCGTGCGGTTCGCCGAAGCGATCGGCAACCTGCTCGCCGGCGGACACCGCGCGTTCATCGAGGTCAGCTCGCACCCCGTACTGACCATGTCGGTACAGGACATGACCGAGGCGTACGGCGAGCCGGCCGTCGCCACCGGCACGCTGCGCCGCGGACGCGACGGACTCGCGCGCTTCCTGCTCTCCGCCGCCGAGATCCACGTGCGCGGCGTCGACGTCGACTGGGCCGCGCTCTTCACAGGCACCGACGCCCGGCGCGTCGATCTGCCCACCTACGCCTTCCAGCACGAACGCTTCTGGAACATCCCCGCCGTGAGCGACCGGGCCGATACGACGGCCGACCCCACCGAAGCCCGGTTCTGGGCGGCCGTCGAGGGGGAGGACGTCAGCGCCCTGGCCTCGACCCTGCGGACGGACGAGGACGCGGTGGCCGCCGTGCTGCCCGCCCTGTCCTCCTGGCGCAAGTCGCGCAACGAATCCTCCAAGACCGACTCCTGGCGCTACCGGGTGACCTGGTCGCCGCTGGCCAAGGTCCCCCAGCGGTCACTGACGGGCACCTGGCTCGTGGTGTCCGCCGGCGGCACCGACGACAGCGAAACCACCGGCCTGCTGACCGCGGCGGGCGCCGAAGTGACCCGGCTGGTCCTCGACGACGCGCACACCGACCGCGCGGTCCTCGCGGAGCTGCTGTCCTCCGCCGGCGAGTTCACCGGCATCGTCTCCACACTCGCCGCCGCCGAGGAGCGCGGCGGGCGCCACCCCGGCCTCACCCTCGGCCTCGCCCTGACCGTCTCGCTCGTCCAGGCCCTCGGCGACGCCGGCGTGACCGCGCCCCTGTGGTTCCTCACCCGGGGCGCCGTGTCCACCGGCCGGTCGGACGCCCTGACCCACCCGGTGCAGGCCCAGATCGCCGGCGTCGGCTGGACCACGGCGCTGGAGCACCCGCACCGCTGGGGCGGCGTCATCGACCTGCCGCCGGCACTGGACCGGCGGGCGGCCGGACACGTGGTCTCCGCCCTCGCGGGCGCGCTCGGCGACGAGGACCAGCTCGCCGTCCGTCCCTCCGGGGTCTTCACCCGCCGCATCGTCCGCGCCAAGTCCGGCGGACAGGGCCCCTCCCGCACGTGGACCCCACGCGGTACGACCCTGGTCACCGGCGGCTCCGGCACCCTCGCCCCCGACCTCGCCCGCTGGCTCGCCGGCCGGGGCGCCGGCCATGTGGTGCTCGCCAGCCGCCGGGGCGCGGACGCCCCCGGCGCGGCCGAACTGGTCGCGGAACTGACCGCTTCGGGCACCGAGGCCGAGGCCGTCGCCTGCGACGTGACCGACCGTGACGCCGTCGCCGCGCTCCTCGCGGACCTCAAGGCCGAGGGCCGCACCGTACGCACGGTCATCCACACCGCGGCCGTCATCGAGCTGTACACCCTGGCCGAGACCACGACGGAGTCGTTCTCCGACGTCGTGCACGCCAAGGTCACCGGCGCCCAGCACCTCGACGAACTCCTCGACCACGACGAGCTCGACGACTTCGTCCTGTACTCGTCCACCGCCGGCATGTGGGGCAGCGGCCACCACGCCGCCTACGTGGCGGGCAACGCCTACCTCTCGGCGCTCGCGGTCAACCGCCGCGCCCGCGGTCTGCGCACCACCTCGGTGCACTGGGGCAAGTGGCCCGACGACATCGAACGCGAGCTGGCCGACCCGCACCACATCCGCCGCAGCGGCCTGGCCCACCTGGACCCGCAGCAGGCGCTCAGCGCCCTGGGCAGGGTCCTCGACGACGACGAGACCGTCATCGGGCTCACCGACATCGACTGGGACACGTACTACCCCGTCTTCACCACCGGCCGCCCCACGCGCCTGTTCGACGAGGTGCCCGAGGTCGCCCGCCAGCTGGCCCCGGCCCCGCAGCAGGCCGCCGGCCTGCCCGCGGCGAGCGAACTCGCCGCGCGGCTGCGCGACCTGACGGACGCCGAACAGGAACGCCTGCTGCTCACCCTCGTGCGCACCGAGGCGGCCGCCGTCCTGGGCCACGCCTCCGCGGAGTCCTTCCCCGAGCGGCGCGCCTTCCGCGACATCGGCTTCGACTCGGTCACCGCCGTCGACCTGCGCAACCGCATCGTCGCGGCCACCGGACTCACCCTGCCCTCGACCCTGGTCTTCGACTTCCCCAACCCCGTCGCACTCGCCGGGTTCCTCAAGGGCGCGGCCCTGGGCAGCGGCCCCGAACCCGCCTCGGCGGCCCGCACCACGTCCGCGGGGGCCGACGACGACCCGATCGCCATCATCGGCATGAGCTGCCGCTACCCCGGCGGCGCGAACACCCCGGAGGAGCTGATCCGCCTCGCCCTGGACGGCGCGGACGTGATCTCCGAATTCCCCGCCGACCGGAACTGGGACGCCCAAGGGCTCTACGACCCCGACCCCGACCGGCAGGGCCGGACGTACTCCACCCAGGGCGGATTCCTGCACGACGCCGCGGACTTCGACCCCGCGTTCTTCGGCATCTCGCCGCGTGAGGCCGTGTCGATGGACCCGCAGCAGCGCCTGCTGCTGGAGACCTCCTGGGAGGCCTTCGAGCGGGCCGGGATCGACCTGGACTCGCTGCGGGGCACCACCGCGGGCACCTTCATCGGCGCCAGCCACCAGGACTACGCGACAACCGCGCACAACGGCGCCGAGGGCTCCGAGGTGCACATGGTCACCGGCACGGCGGCCAGTGTGCTGTCCGGCCGCGTGTCGTACCTGTACGGGTTCGAGGGCCCGGCCGTCACCGTCGACACCGCCTGCTCGTCCTCGCTGGTCGCCATGCACCTGGCCTGCCAGTCGCTGCGCAGCGGCGAGAGCACCCTCGCGCTGGCGGGCGGCGCGGCCGTGATGGGCACCCCGCACGCCTTCGTGGGCTTCAGCAGGCAGCGGGCGCTCGCGCTCGACGGCCGCTGCAAGCCGTTCTCCGACGCCGCCGACGGCATGACCCTGGCGGAGGGCGTCGGTCTGGTCCTGCTGGAGCGCCTGTCGGACGCCCGGCGCAACGGCCACCGCGTCCTCGCGGTGATCCGCGGCTCGGCGATCAACCAGGACGGCGCGTCCAACGGACTCACCGCCCCCAACGGCCCCGCCCAGCAGCAGGTCATCCGCCAGGCCCTCGCCAACGCGGCGATCACCGGCGCGGACGTGGACACGGTGGAGGCGCACGGCACGGGCACCAGGCTCGGCGACCCCATCGAGGCGCAGGCCGTGCTCGCCACGTACGGCCAGGGCCGCGACCCCGAGCGCCCGCTGTGGCTCGGCTCGCTCAAGTCCAACATCGGTCACACCCAGGCCGCCGCCGGAGTCGCCGGCGTCATCAAGATGGTCATGGCCATGCACGAGGGCGTCCTGCCCGGAACCCTGCACACCGGCACCCCCTCCACGCACGTCGACTGGACGTCCGGCGCGGTGGAACTGCTGACCGGGCAGACCCCGTGGCCGGACACCGACCGGCCCAGGCGCGCCGGAGTGTCGTCCTTCGGGATCAGCGGCACCAACGCCCACCTGATCCTGGAGCAGGCGCCCCCCGCCGAAACCGGGACGGCGGACGCCGACGCCGCGCAGGACCCCGCCGACGAGCAGGTCGTGCCGTGGCCGGTCTCCGCCAAGTCCGAGGCGGCGCTGCGCGACCAGGCGGCCCGGCTGCTCGCCCTCGCCGACGCCGACCCCGGCCTGTCGCCCGCACGAGTGGGCTGGTCGCTGGCGGCCACCCGCGCGTCCTTCGACCACCGCGCGGTCGTCATCGGCCGCACCCGCGACGACTTCCTGCGCTCCCTCGAAGCACTGGCCACGGGACGCGCCGCGGCAGGCGTCGTACAGGGCGCCGTCGGCGAGGGCGCCAGGGGACCGGTGTTCGTCTTCCCCGGCCAGGGCTCCCAGTGGTGGGGGATGGGCCGCGAACTGCTCGCCCACTCCGAGGTGTTCCGCACCGCCGTGGACGAGTGCGCCGACGCGCTCGCCCCGTACATCGACTGGTCCCTGCGCGAGGTACTGGCCGGCGAAGGAGACCCGGCGCTGCTCGAACGGGTGGACGTCGTCCAGCCCGCGCTGTTCTCCATGATGGTGGCGCTGAGCGCGCTCTGGCGCTCGTACGGAGTCGAGCCGTCGGCCGTCGTCGGCCACTCGCAGGGCGAGATCGCCGCCGCGTACGTGGCCGGCGCGCTGACCCTGGCGGACGCCGCCGCGGTCGTGGCCCTGCGCAGCCAGGCGCTGCCCCGCCTCTCCGGGCTCGGCGGCATGATGTCGGTGGCCGCGCCGGTCGAGCGGGTGAGCGCCCTGCTGGAGCCCTGGGGCGAGCTGCTGTCCGTGGCGGCCGTCAACGGGCCCTCGTCGGTCATCGTCTCCGGCGACGCCGGGGCGCTGGACGAACTGCTCGCCGCCTGCGGACAGCAGGGCGTCCGCGCCCGCAAGGTGTCCGTGGACTACGCCTCGCACAGCGCCCACGTCGAAGCCGTGCGCGACGACCTCTCACGCGTCCTGGCCCCGGTCGTCCCCGCGAGCCCGCGCGTTCCGTTCTACTCGACGGTCACCGGCGCCCGGCTGACGGACGCCGCCTTCGACGGCGCGTACTGGTACACCAACCTGCGCACGACCGTACGGATGGAGGAGGCCACCCGCGCGCTCCTTGCGGACGGACACCGCGTCTTCATCGAGATGAGCCCGCACCCGGTGCTGGCCGCCCCGATCCAGGAGACCCAGGAGACGGTGGAGGAGGCCGTCGCCGACTCCGCCGTGGTGCTGGGCACCCTGCGCCGCGACGAGGGCGACCTCCGGCGCTTCCTGGCCTCCCTCGCCGAGGCCCACGCGCACGGCACCGCCGTGGACTGGCGCACGGCGTTCCCGGCCGGCGCCGCCGTCCCCGTCGACCTGCCGACCTACGCCTTCCAGCACCGCACGTACTGGCCCGAGCCCGCGGCGGCCCCGGCCGGCGCCGCGGCCCCCGGTGACGGCGACGCCACGGACAGCGCCTTCTGGGACCTCGTCGAGAGCGAAGACCTGGAGTCCCTGGCCGACGAACTCGGTGTCGCCGAGGGCGGGGCCCGCTCCTCGCTCGGCGACGTACTGCCCACCCTGTCGGCGTGGCGCGCCAAGTCGCGGGAGCGCTCGGCCGTCAACGCCTGGCGCTACCGGGTCGACTGGACCCGGCTGAACGAGCCCGGCACCACCGCACCCGCGGGCCGCTGGCTCGCCGTGGTACCGGCGGACCGGGCCGACGGCGCCTGGATCACCGCCGTACTGGCCCTGCTCGGCCCGGACACGGTCCGGCTGGAGGCGGAGGGCAGCGACGGCGCAGGCCGCACCGCCTGGGCCAAGCGCCTCAAGGAACTGACCGCCGACGGAACGGAGTTCACCGGCGTACTGTCCCTGCTTGCGCCCGTCGAGGAGCGCCACCCGAACCACACGTCCGTACCCGCGGGACTGGCCCTGACGCTCACCCTCGTCCAGGCCCTGGGCGACGCGGGACTGCGCGCCCCCCTGTGGTGCGCCACCCGCGGTGCGGTGTCCGTGGGCAGGGACGACCGTCTCACCCGGCCCGTGCAAGGCGCCCTGTGGGGCCTGGGCCGGGTGATCGCGCTGGAGCACCCGGACCGCTGGGGCGGTCTCGTCGACCTCCCGGAGACCCTGGACGCGCGATCCGGAGCCCGGCTGACCGCCGTACTGGCGGGCCTGGACGGGGAGGACCAGATCGCGGTCCGCCCGACCGGGATCTACGGCCGCCGCCTCACCCACGCGACGCCCACCGCGGACAGCCCCGAGCGCCGCTGGCAGGGCCGGGGCACCGCCCTGATCACCGGCGGCACCGGCGGGATCGGCGGCCGGGTCGCCCGCTGGATGATCGAGCGCGGCGCCGGACACGTGGTGCTGACCAGCCGCCGCGGCGAGGACGCGCCCGGCGCGGCCGCGCTCCGCGCCGAACTGGAGGGCCTCGGCGCCCGTGTCACCATCGCCGCCTGCGACGCCGCCGACCGCGACGCGCTGACCGGCGTACTGGCCGCGATCCCCGCCGAGTTCCCCCTCGCCTCGGTCTTCCACGCCGCCGGCGTCGCCGACGGCGACGCCTCCGTGGAATCGCTGACCCTGGAACAGCTGGACGCCCTGATGCGGTCCAAGCTCACCGCCGCCCTGCACCTGCACGAACTGACCCGCGACCTCGACCTGGACGCGTTCGTGCTGTTCTCGTCGGGCGCGGCCACCTGGGGCAGTGGCGGCCAGCCCGGCTACGCGGCGGCCAACGCGTTCCTCGACGCCCTGGCCGAGCACCGCAGGGCCGAGGGCCTGACCGCCTCCTCCGTCGCCTGGGGCACCTGGGCCGAGGTCGGCATGGCCACGGCCGACGAGGTCCACGAGCGGCTGCGGCGCCAGGGCGTCATGCCGATGGGGCCGCCGCTGGCCATCGCCGCGCTCCAGCGGATGCTGGAGGACGACGACACGGCGCTCACCGTGACGCTGATGGACTGGGAACGCTTCACTCCCAGCTTCACCGCGACCCGGCCCAGCCCGCTGCTCGCCGGCATCCCCGAGGCCGGCCGGGCCCTGTCGGCGGGCGAGGAAGCACCCGCCGACGACGGCTCCGCCACCCCGCCCCTCAGGAAGCGGCTCGACGCCCTGCCCACCGCCGAACGCGAACGGGCCCTGCTGGAGGCGGTACGCGCCGAAGCGTCCGCGACCCTGGGTCACGACGCGACCGACGCCATCCCCGCCACCCGCGCGTTCCGCGACGTCGGCTTCGACTCGGTGACGGCCGTCGAGCTGCGCAACCGGCTGCGGGCGGCCCTGGGCCTGCCGCTGCCGGCGGCCCTGGCCTTCGACCACCCCACCCCGGCCGCCCTCGCCCGGCACATCGGCTCCCTGCTCTTCGGCGCCGCCCCCGGGCACACCGCCGACGACCGGGCCGACGATCCCGACGCCGAGATCCGCCACGTGCTCGCCTCCGTTCCCATCAGCAGACTCCGAAAAGCAGGACTTCTGGACATGGTGCTCAAACTCGCCACCGCCGACGCCGCCGAGGCGACCACCGGGCCTCTCGACGGCGAGGACCCGATCGAGGACCTCGACGACATGGACGCCGAAAGCCTGCTGCGGCTCGTCACCGACATGTAGCGGCCCCCCGGTGACGTCCGCCCGGCCGCGCCGGACGGACGTCACCGGCTGTGCGGCATCTGCAAACCGAAAGAGACCTGGAGAGTTCGATGAGCACGTCCCCCAACAAGTACGTCGAGGCCCTGCGGTCGTCGCTGAAGGAGATCGAACGGCTCCGTCAGCAGAACCAGCAGCTGGTGGCGGCCGCCGAGGAGCCCATCGCCGTCGTCGGGATCGGCTGCCGCTACCCCGGCGGTGTGACCTCCCCCGAGGACCTGTGGGACCTGGTCACCGAGGGCCGCGACGTCATGGGGGACTTCCCCGCCGACCGGGGCTGGGACCTGGAGCGCCTCGCCGGGGACGGCCCCGGCCACAGCCTCGCCCGCGAGGGCGCCTTCCTCTACGACATGGCGGACTTCGACCCCGGGTTCTTCGGGATCTCACCCCGTGAGGCCGTCGCCATGGACCCCCAGCAACGACTGCTGCTGGAGGTCGCCTGGGAGGCCCTGGAGCGCGCCGGCATCGACCCGCTGACCCTGCGCGGCAGCCGGGCCGGCGTGTTCGTCGGCACCGCCGGGCAGGACTACGCCGCGGTCATCAACGCCTCCAGCGAGGACGCGGAGCAGTTCTCGACCACCGGGCACGCCGCGAGCGTCATCTCGGGACGGCTCTCCTACACCCTCGGGGCCGAGGGCCCCGCCGTCACCGTCGACACCGCCTGCTCCTCCTCCCTGGTCGCCCTGCACTGGGCGGCGCAGTCCCTGCGCAACGGCGAATGCAGCATGGCCCTGGCGGGCGGCGCCTCCGTGATGGCGACGCCCGGCCCCTTCGTCTCCTTCACCGCCCAGAGCGGAATGGCCGCCGACGGCCGCTGCAAGTCCTTCTCCCAGGACGCCGACGGCACCGGCTGGGGCGAGGGCGCGGCCGTCCTCGTACTGGAGCGGCTCTCCGACGCCCAGCGCGCCGGGCACCCCGTGCTGGCCGTGCTGCGCGGCAGCGCGATCAACCAGGACGGCGCCTCCAACGGCCTGTCCGCACCCCACGGCCCCTCGCAGCGCCGCGTCATCCGCGCCGCCCTGGAGAACGCCCGGCTGACACCCGCCGACGTCGACCTCGTCGAGGCGCACGGCACGGGCACCACGCTGGGTGACCCCATCGAGGCCCAGGCGCTGCTGGCCACCTACGGACAGGACCGCGAGCACCCCCTGCGGCTGGGATCGGTCAAGTCGAACATCGGCCACACGATGGCCGCCTCCGGCGCCGCCGGTGTCATCAAGATGATCATGGCGTTGCGGCACGGTCTGATGCCGCGCAGTCTGCACGCGGGCGAACCCTCCCACGACGTGGACTGGACGACCGGCTCGGTCGAACTCCTCGACCAGCCCGTCCAGTGGCCCGAGACGGGCCGCGCCCGGCGCGCCGCCGTCTCCTCGTTCGGCGTCAGCGGCACCAACGCCCACGTCATCCTCGAACAGGCTCCCGCCCTCCCCGAGACCGCCCCCGCCGACGACACCGCCACCCCCGCCGTCATCCCCTGGGTCCTCTCGGGCCGGTCCGCCGCCGCCCTGGCCGAGCAACGCACCCGGCTGCTCTCCTTCATCGAGCGCAACCCCGGAGTACGGCCCGCCGACATCGGTCACTCCCTCGCCGCCGGCCGCTCCGCCTTCGAGTACCGCTCCGTCCTGCTGCCCGGCGCCCCCGAGCCCACGCAGATCGCCGAGGGCGTGGCCGACGAGGGCCTGCTCGCCGTCCTGTTCTCCGGCCAGGGCTCCCAGCGCCTGGGCATGGGACGTGAACTCCACGCCAGATTCCCGGTGTTCGCCCAGGCCTTCGACGCTGCAGCCGACGCACTCGACCCCCACCTCGACCGCCCGCTGCGCGACATCGTCTGGGGAACCGACCCCGGACCGCTCGACGAGACCGGCTGGACCCAGCCCGCGCTCTTCGCCGTCGAGGTCGCCCTGTACCGCCTCGTCACCTCCCTCGGCCTCACGCCCGACTTCGTCGGAGGCCACTCCATCGGCGAGATAGCCGCCGCCCACGTGGCGGGCGTCTTCTCCCTGGAGGACGCCTGCCGCCTCGTCGCCGCCCGCGCCTCACTGATGGCCGCCCTGCCCGCCGGCGGCGTCATGACCGCCGTCCGTGCCACCGAGGACGAGATCACCCCGCTGCTCACCGAGCGGGTCTCCGTCGCCGCCGTCAACGGACCCACCTCCGTGGTGATCTCCGGCGACGAGAGCGCCGTACAGGACATCGCCGCGCACTTCGAGGCGCAGGGCCGCAAGACGACGCGCCTGCGCGTCTCGCACGCCTTCCACTCACCGCTCATGGACCCGATGCTCGACGAGTTCCGCGCCGTCGCGCAGAGCCTGGCCTACGCCGAGCCCCGCATCCCCGTCGTGTCGAACGTGACCGGCCGGACCGCCGACGTCGAGGAACTGTGCTCCGCCGCCTACTGGGTACGGCACGTGCGCGAAGCCGTACGGTTCGCCGACGGCGTCCACACCCTCACCGAACGCGGCGTCACCACCCTGCTGGAGCTGGGCCCCGACGGAGTGCTCTCCGCCATGGCCCAGGACTCGCTGACCGAGCAGGCGCAGATCGTGCCGCTGCTGCGCAAGGACCGCCCGGAGGAACTCGCGGCGGTCACCGCCCTCGCACGGGTGCACGTACGCGGCACCACCGTCCGCTGGTCCGGCCTCTACGAAGGCTCCGGCGCCCAGCGCGTCGACCTGCCCACCTACCCGTTCCAGCGCCGCCGCTTCTGGCCCGCCGCCGCCCTCGACGCCTCCGGCGACATGCGCGCCGCCGGCCTGGGCTCCGCCGGACACCCCCTGCTCGGCGCCGCCGTCGAACTCGCCGACGGCGAGGGCGCGCTGTTCACCAGCAGGCTGTCCCTGCGGACCCACCCCTGGCTCGCCGACCACGGCGTACGCGGCCGCGCCCTGCTGCCCGGCACCGCCTTCGTCGAACTGGCCATCCGCGCCGGCGACGAGGTCGACTGCGACCGCGTCGAGGAACTCGCCCTCGCCGCGCCCCTGGCCCTCCCCGAACACGGCGCCGTCCAGCTCCAGGTACGCGTGGGCGCGGCCGACGCCGCCGGACGCCGCCCGCTCGGCATCTACTCCCGCGCCGAGGACGGCTTCGACCTCCCGTGGTCCCAGCACGCCAGCGGATTCGTCGCACCCGGCGCGCCGGCCCCCGACCCCGGCTTCGACGCCACCGTGTGGCCGCCCCCCGGCGCCGACCCCGTCGACCTCGACGGCTGCTACGACCGGCTCGCCGCACTCGGCTTCGACTACGGCCCCTCCTTCCGCGGACTGCGCGCCGCCTGGCGGCTCGGCGACGAGGTGTACGCCGACGTCACGCTCCCCGAGGACTCCGGCACCGACGCGAGCGCCTTCGGCCTGCACCCGGCCCTGCTCGACGCCGCCCAGCACGCGGCTGCCTTCACCGACCTCGGCGCCATCAGCCGCGGCGGCCTGCCGTTCGCGTGGGAGGGCGTGTCACTGACCGCCTCCGGCGCCACGGCGGTACGCGCCCGCCTGGCCCCCGCGGGCGACGACACCGTCTCCATCGCGATCTACGACACCGCGGGCGGCCCCGTCCTGTCCGTGGACTCCCTCGTCTCCCGCACGGTCCCCACCGCCGACCTCGACGACACCGGCCCCGTCCACCGCGACTCACTGTTCCGCGTGGACTGGACCGAGACGAAGAACCCGGCCACCGCCACACCCGACACGGTCGCCGTGATCGGCCCCGACCCCCTCGGCCTGGCCGTCCACCTGCGCACCGCGGGACTCCCGGTGACGGCCCACCCCGGCCTGGACGAACTCGCCGCCTCGGACCAGCCCGTCCCCCCCATGGTCCTCATCGCCGCGAACGGCGAACCCGGCACCACGGACGACGGCGTCGTGACGGCCACCCACACCCTGGGCGCCACCGTCCTCGGACACCTCCACCACTGGCTCGACGAGGACCGCTTCGCCGACGCCCGCCTGATCTTCGTCACCCGGGGCGCGCACACCGGCGACGACCTCGCAGCCGCCTCGGTCCACGGCCTCGTACGAACCGCCAGGACCGAGAACCCGGGACGCCTCGGCCTCCTGGACATCGACCCCGGCACGGCCTCACTCCCCCTGGAGGCCGTGCCGGCCCTCCTGCGCTCCGCACTCGCGGCCGCGGCGGAGGAGCCCGACCTCGCGGTACGCGGCACACAGCTCCTCGCCGCCCGCCTGACCCGCGTCCAGGCCCCCACCGGGCGGCCCGCCTGGGACACCGACGGCACCGTCCTCATCACCGGCGGCACCGGCGGCCTCGGCGGCGTACTCGCCCGCCACCTGGTCACCGAGCACGGCGTACGCCACCTGCTGCTCGCCAGCCGCCGCGGCCTCGCCGCCGAAGGCACCGACGAACTCCGGGCCGAACTCACCGCACAGGGCGCCCGGGTGACCGTCGCACCCTGCGACGTCACCGACCGGACCGCACTCGCGGACCTGCTCGCGACCGTCCCCGCCGACCACCCGCTCACCGCCGTCGTACACACCGCCGGAGTCGTCGACGACGGCGTGATCGGCTCGCTCACCCCGCAGCGGCTCGACGGTGTGCTGCGCCCGAAGGCCGACGCCGCATGGCACCTCCACGAACTGACGCGGGACCTCGACCTGGCCGCGTTCGTCCTCTTCTCCTCCGTCGCGGCCACCCTCGGCAGCCCCGGACAGGCCAACTACGCGGCAGGCAACGCCTTCCTGGACGCGCTCGCCACCCACCGGCAGAAGCACGGACTGCCGGGCCACTCCCTCGCCTGGGGCCCCTGGACCCAGAGCGTCGGCATGACCGGCACACTCACCGACATCGACGTCGAGCGCATCGCGCGCTCCGGCATGCCGCCCCTGACCGTCCCCCAGGGCCTGGCGCTGTTCGACGCCGCCCTCGGCACGGACGTCGCGGCCCTCGCACCCGTACGCCTCGACCTGCCCGTCCTGCGCGCCCAGGGCGACATCCCGCCCCTGCTGCGCGGTCTCATCCGCTCCCCGGGCCGCCGCGCCGCCGCCCAGATCTCCCAGACCGCCGGCGGCCTCGCCGAGCGCCTCGCCGGACTGAACGCCGCCGAACGCCGCGACGTCCTCCTCGACCTGGTCCGCGGCCAGATCGCCCGGGTACTGGGACACGCCGACGCGACGGACGTCGAGGCGTCCCGCCAGTTCCAGGACCTCGGCTTCGACTCCCTGACCGCCGTCGAACTGCGCAACGGCCTCAACACCGTGACCGGCCTGCGGCTCCCCGCGACCATGGTCTTCGACTACCCGACCCCGAGTGCCCTCGCCGACCACATGCGCGACGAACTGCTCGGCGCCGCGGAAGAGGCACCGGCGGCGCCGACCGCCGTCGCCCTGCCCCCGGGTGGCGACGACCCGATCGCGATCGTCGGCATGGCCTGCCGCTACCCGGGCGGAGTGACCTCGCCCGAGGACCTCTGGCGACTCGTCACGGAGGGCGGCGACGCCATCTCCGGCTTCCCCACCAACCGAGGCTGGGACCTCGACGGCCTCTACGACCCGGACCCCGACCACCCCGGCCGGACCCACGTCCGCGAAGGCGGATTCCTGCACACGGCGGGCGACTTCGACCCGGCGTTCTTCGGGATGTCACCCCGTGAGGCGATGGCGACGGACTCGCAGCAGCGGCTGCTGCTGGAGACGTCGTGGGAGGCGATCGAGCGGGCCGGGATCGACCCGGCCACGCTCAAGGGCAGCGCCACCGGTGTGTTCGCCGGTGTCATGTACAACGACTACGGGCCGCTGCTCACGGGTGAGGAGTACGAAGCCTTCCGGGGCAACGGCAGCGCACCGAGCGTGGCCTCCGGCCGGGTGTCGTACACCCTGGGCCTGGAGGGCCCGGCGGTGACGGTGGACACGGCGTGCTCCTCCTCCCTGGTCGGCATGCACCTCGCCGCCCAGGCCCTGCGCAGTGGTGAGTGCTCACTGGCCCTGGCCGGCGGTGTCACCGTCATGTCCACCCCGAGCACCTTCGTCGAGTTCTCCCGCGCACGCGGCCTGGCCCCCGACGGCCGGTCCAAGGCGTTCTCCGAGTCGGCCGACGGCGTCGCCTGGTCGGAAGGCGTCGGCATGATCGTGCTGGAACGCCTCTCCGACGCACGGCGCAACGGTCACCAGGTGCTGGCCCTGCTGCGGGGCAGTGCGGTCAACCAGGACGGTGCGTCCAACGGTCTGACGGCGCCCAACGGCCCGTCGCAGCAGCGGGTGATCCGTCAGGCGCTGGCCAGTGGCGGGCTGTCGGCCGAGGACGTGGACGTGGTCGAGGCGCACGGCACCGGCACCACGCTCGGTGACCCGATCGAGGCGCAGGCTCTGATCGCGACGTACGGGCGCGACCGTGACCCGGAGCGTCCGCTGCTGCTGGGTTCGGTGAAGTCGAACATCGGTCACACCCAGGCGGCGGCCGGTGTGGCGGGCGTGATCAAGATGGTGATGGCGATGCGCCACGGTGTGCTGCCGCAGACCCTGCACGTGACCGAGCCGTCGTCCCATGTGGACTGGTCGGCGGGCGCGGTGGAGCTGCTGACCGAGCCCACGCCGTGGCCGGAGGCCGGTCGCGTCCGGCGCGCGGGTGTGTCGTCGTTCGGGATCAGCGGTACGAACGCGCACGTCATCCTGGAGCAGTCGCCGAACGTCATCCGCGGGTCCGTGGTCGCCGAGGGTGCGCCCACGGTGCACGAGGCGGGCATGGTGCCGTGGGTCCTGTCCGGCAGGACGTCGGAGGCGCTGGCGGCCCAGGCGGCGCGGTTGCTGTCGGTGGTGGACGGGGAGACGGCTGCCCGCCCGGTGGACATCGGATACTCGCTGGTGGCGAGCCGGTCGCTGTTCGACCACCGTGCGGTGGTCGTGGCAGGTGACTCCGCCGACACCGTGCGCGCACTGACGGCCCTGGCGTCCGGTGTCCCGGATCCTTCCGTGGTGTCGGGTGCGGTGGTCGGTGGCCGTTCGGCGGTGTTGTTCTCGGGTCAGGGTTCGCAGCGGTTGGGGATGGGCCGGGAGTTGTACGGCCGGTTCCCGGTGTTCGCGGAGGCGCTGGACTCGGTACTCGCTTTGCTGGACGGTGAGTTGGGCCGTTCGTTGTGTGAGGTGATGTGGGGCGGGGATGCGGAGCTGCTGAACGAGACGGGCTTCACCCAGCCGGCGTTGTTCGCCGTCGAGGTGGCGTTGTTCCGTCTGGTGGAGTCGTGGGAGATCAAGCCCGACTTCGTGGCGGGTCATTCGATCGGTGAGATCGCGGCGGCGCATGTGGCGGGGGTGTTTTCGCTGGAAGACGCCTGTTCGTTGGTGGTGGCGCGGGCGCGGTTGATGCAGGCGCTGCCGGCCGGCGGCGCCATGATCGCGGTGCAGGCGACGGAGGACGAGGTCCTGCCGCTGCTGGCCGAGCGGGAGGGCCAGGTTTCGATCGCGGCGGTCAACGGCCCGTCGTCGGTGGTGATCTCCGGAGACGAGCAGGCGGCTCTGGAGGTCGCCGCGCAACTTGTGGAGCTGGGCCGTAGGACGACGCTTCTGCGCGTGTCGCACGCGTTCCATTCGCCGTTGATGGATCCGATGCTGGAGGAGTTCCGGGCGGTCGCGGAGGGTCTGTCGTACGCCGAGCCGGTCATCCCGGTGGTGTCGAACCTGACCGGTGGTATGGCGTCGGCCGAGGAGCTGTGCTCGGCCGGGTACTGGGTGCGCCACGTCCGCGAGGCCGTGCGCTTCGCCGACGGCGTCCGCACCCTCGGTGAGCAGGGCGTGATGACGTTCCTGGAGCTGGGCCCGGACGGGGTGCTCTCCGCCATGGCGCAGGAGTCCGTGTCCGAGGGAGCCGTGACCGTACCGGTCCTCCGCAAGAACCGCGCAGAGGAGCCCGCGGCCCTCGCGGCCCTTGCTCAGCTGCACACCCGGGGCGTTCCCGTGGACTGGCTCGCCGTGTTCGCCGGAACGGATGCGTCGCGGGTCGACCTGCCCACGTACCCCTTCCAGCACCAGTGGATCTGGCCGGCCGGTTCGCAGGCCGACGCCGCCGGTGACGTACGCGCCGCCGGACTGGGAGCGGCCGGGCACCCCTTGCTCGGTGCGACCGTCGAACTCGCGGAGGGCCAGGGCGCGTTGGTGACGGGACGGCTGTCCGTCCAGTCGCACCCCTGGCTCGCCGATCACGCGGTCATGGGCCGGGTCCTGATGCCGGGCACCGCGCTGCTGGAGCTGGCGTTCCGCGCCGGTGACGAGGTCGGCTGCGACCGGGTCGAGGAGCTCACGCTCGCGGCCCCGCTGGTGCTGCCGGAGGACGGCGCGGTCCAGGTGCAGGTGCGCGTCGGGGCCGCGGACGACACGGACCGGCATCCGGTCACCGTGCACTCCCGGCTCGACGGCGCCGACGAGCAGCCGTGGACGCAGCATGCCTCGGGTGTGCTGACGGTCGGTGGTCAGGTGTCCGTTGATGACTTCGATGCGACGGTGTGGCCGCCTGCGGGCGCGGAGGCGCTGGACGTCGAGGGTTGCTATGAGCGGTTCGCGGAGCTGGGCTTTGCTTATGGTCCGGTGTTCCAGGGTCTGCGGGCAGCGTGGGTCCGGGACGGTGAGGTCTTCGCCGAGGTGAGTCTGCCGGAGAGTGCGCAGGGGGA
>NZ_JBSFTV010000074.1:0-16796 GCF_053591455.1 Streptomyces sp. NPDC003016 | reverse complement strand
GCGGCCATCTGGAAACACTGGGCGTCGAGGTCCACACGGAGTGCCGGGTGCGCGGCCTGCGCTGCGAGCCCGGACCGTGGGAACGGTCCGGGCGCCACTGGAGGTGCATGCCGCGAGCCTCTGTCAGGGCCTGGCTGCGACGGAGAGCCGGATTCAGGTCACAGGCCCTGTGCCATGCGGTAATAGGGCTGGTTCCAGCGGATCTCCTGGGTGAACCGGCGGATCGTGGTGTCCGCGTCGATCAGCAGCAGCTCGGTGCCGAGGATGTCCGCGAGATCGCCCAGCTCTTCGGCGCCGACGGCGCTCGACAGCACGGTGTGGTGCGGGGCCCCGGCGGTCAGCCAGGCTTCGGTGGAGGTACGCAGGTCGGGGCGCGGCCGCCACACCGCCCGGGCCACCGGCAGGTTCGGCAGCGGCTCGACGGGCTCGACCACGTCGATCTCGTTGGCGACCAGGCGGAAGCGGTCCCCCATGTCGGCGAGTCCGACCACCACGGCCGGGCCGGTGTGCGCGTCGAAGACGAGCCGGACCGGGTCCTCGCGCCCGCCGATGCCCAGCGGGTGGATCTCGCAGGACGGCACGCCCGCCGAGACGGTCGGGCAGACCTCCAGCATGTGGGCCCCGAGGATCAGCTCCCGGCCGGGCTCCAGGTGGTAGGTGTAGTCCTCCATGAAGGAGGTGCCGCCGGGCAGGCCGGCGGACATCACCTTGAGGGTGCGCAGCAGGACCGAGGTCTTCCAGTCGCCCTCGCCGCCGAAGCCGTAGCCGTCGGCCATCAGGCGCTGCACCGCGAGGCCCGGGAGCTGCCGCAGGCCGCCGAGGTCCTCGAAGTTGGTGGTGAAGGCGCGGAAGCCGCCCTCGTCGAGGAATCCGCGCATCCCGAGCTCGATCCGCGCGGCGTAGCGCAGCGCGTCGTGGCGGTCCCCGCCGGCCCGCAGTCCGGGGGCGACCCGGTAGGTCTCCTCGTACTCCTTGACCAGTGCGGTGATGTCGGCGTCGGCGACCGCGTCGACCATCTCGACCAGGTCGTTGACCCCGTAGGTGTTGACGGACACCCCGAAGCGGAGCTGTGCCTCGACCTTGTCGCCCTCGGTCACCGCGACGTCGCGCATGTTGTCGCCGAAGCGGGCCAGCTTGAGGCCGCGCAGCTCGGCCCGGCCCGCGGCGGCCCTGGCCCAGGAGGCGATCCGGGCGGCCACGGACGGGTCGCTGACGTGTCCGGCGACCGTCTTGCGGGCGACGCCCAGGCGGGACTGGATGTACCCGAACTCGCGGTCGCCGTGGGCGGCCTGGTTGAGGTTCATGAAGTCCATGTCGATGGACGACCACGGGAGCGCGACGTTGGCCTGGGTGTGGAGGTGGAGCAGGGGCTTGCGCAGCGCGTCGAGTCCGGCGATCCACATCTTGGCCGGGGAGAAGGTGTGCATCCAGGCGATCAGGCCGATGCAGGCGTCGTCGGAGTTCGCGTCCAGGCAGACGCGCCGGATCGCGTCGGCCTCGGTGAGGACGGGTTTCCAGACGATACGGACGGGAAGGCCGGCGCCGTCGCCGAGCGCGTCGGCTATCTGCCGCGACTGCTCGGCCACCTGCCGCAGCGTGTCGTCGCCGTACAGGCTCTGACTACCCGTCAGGAACCAGATCTCGCGTCCCTCGAGTGACGTCATGGGAAAGCTCCTTAGCGGGCAGCGCGCGGCTGGCCGTACACGTTCTGGTAGCGGTAGTTGAGGCGGTCGATGTCGTCCTGCGCGATCGGCAGCGGTTCGCCGAGCTGGCGGGAGATGTGGACGGTGCGCGCGACGTCCTCGCACATCACGGCCGCCTTGACGGCCGCCCTGGCGTCCTTGCCGATGGTGAAGACGCCGTGGCTCTTCATCAGGACGGCGGGCGACCGGTGGCCCCGCAGCGTCTCCACGATGCCGCGGCCGATGGAGTCGTCACCGATCAGCGCGAAGGGCCCGACGGGGATCTCGGCGCCGAACTCGTCGGCCATGGCGGTCAGTACGCAGGGCACCGCCTCGCCGCGCGCGGCCCAGGCGCAGGCGTAGGTGGAGTGGGTGTGCACCACTCCCCCGACCTCGGGCATGTGGCGGTAGACGTAGGCGTGCGCGGCGGTGTCGGAGGAGGGCGAGTGGTCGCCCTCCACCACGTTTCCGTCCAGGTCGCAGAGGATCATGTTCTCCGGGGACAGCTCGTCGTACGCGACGCCGCTGGGCTTGATGACCAGGAGGTCCTCGCCCGGGACGCGCGCCGAGACGTTGCCCGCCGTCCAGACGACGAGCTGGTAGCGGACCAGGTCCTGGTGCAGGTCGCTGACCTGGCGGCGCAGCAGATCGATGGATGACGACATGGGTGACGACATGGGTCAGACCTCGCTGGTGTGGGCGGTCAGGGCGTGGTTGCGGATGGCGCGGAGCCGGTGCATCTGCCGGTCGGGGCCGGTGCCGAAGTGGTCGTGCAGGGCCCGGTACTCGGCGTACAGCGCGTCGTAGGCGTCGGCGCGGGCCGCATCCGGCCGGTACACCGCGCGGTCGACCCGGCCCATGGCCGCGGCGGCGGTGCGTACGTCCGGGTAGGCGCCGGCGGCGACCGCGGCGTGGATGGCGGAGCCGAGCGCCGGGCCCTGGGCGGACACCGCGAGCGAGACGGGGCGGCGCAGCACATCGGCGTAGATCTGCATCAGCAGGGCGTTCTTCTTCAGCCCGCCGGTGACGATGAACTCGTGGACGGGGACGCCGCCCTGCTCCAGGGCGTCGACGATGGTGCGGGTGCCGAAGGCGGTGGCCTCGAGGAGCGCGCGGTAGATCTCCTCGGGGCGGGTCGCCAGGGTGAGGCCGACGACGACGCCGGAGAGGTGGTGGTCGACCAGGGTGGAGCGGTTGCCGTTCATCCAGTCGAGGGCGACCAGTCCGTGGCCGCCGACCGGCTGGTCGGCGATCTTGCGGGTGAGCAGCTGGTGGAGGTCCTCGCCGGCCGCCTCGGCCTCGGCCGCGTACGCGGCGGGAACGCCCTGCCCCAGCCACCAGGCGAAGATGTCGCCGACCGCGCTCTGGCCCGCCTCGTAGCCGTAGGCGCCCTCGACGATGCCGCCGTCGACGACCCCGCAGATGCCGGGGACGTCGGCGAGCGCGGCGCCGTTGACGACGTGGCAGGTGGAGGTGCCCATGACGGCGAGGAGCCGGCCGTTCTCGACGGCCTGCGCGGCGGCGGCCGCCACGTGGGCGTCGACGTTGCCCGCCGCGACGGCGATGCCCTCCGGCAGACCGGTCCGGGCGGCGGCTTCGGCGGTCAGCGAGCCGGCCCGCGAACCGAGCGGCGAGAGCGGGTGCTCCAGGCGGGTACGGGCGAAGTCGGCGAAGCCGGGGTGCAGCGCGCCGAGGTAGTCCTCGCTCGGGTAGTGGCCGTCCTGGTGGATGCCCTTGTAACCGGCGGTGCAGGTGTTGCGGGTCTCGACTCCGGTGAGCTGCCAGACGATCCAGTCGGCGGCCTCGATCCAGCGCTCGGTGGCGGCGTAGGTGTCCGGGTCCTCCTCCAGTACCTGGAGCGCCTTGGCGTACTGCCATTCGGCGGAGATCTTGCCGCCGTACCGGGAGATCCACTTCTCGGCGCGCGCGTGGGCGAGGTGGTTGATCCGGTCGGCCTGGCCCTGGGCGGCGTGGTGCTTCCAGAGCTTGGGCCAGGCGTGCGGGCGGTCGCCCAGCCCGCTCTCGGCGAGCGGGGTGCCGTCGCCGCGGACGGGCAGGACGGTGCAGGCGGTGAAGTCGGTGGCGATGCCGACGACGGCCGCCGGGTCGACGGAGGCGGCGGCGAGGGCGGCGGGGACCGCGGTGCGCAGCACCTCGCGCCAGTCCTCGGGGTGCTGGAGGGCCCAGTCGGGCGGCAACGGTGCGCCGGTGGTGGGCAGTACGCGGTCGATGACGCCGTGGGGGTACTCGTGGACGGCCGAACCGAGTTCCTCACCGTCTCGCACGCGGACCACCACGGCCCGGCCGGACAGCGTGCCGAAGTCGACACCGACGACACAGCTCTCCGGATCCCGGGTGGGAGGAGTCACGGTCACTTTCACATCCTTCGTTACGGAGCCGGGGTGCCGGAGGCCGGCCGCTGGATCGTCCGCGTCCCCGCGGAGCCCAGCGGCCGGCCACCTGTTCCTCGCCTCCCCCTGAGGTGCGGAACAGGTGCCGCCGACCGGGCGCAAGCCCGAGGCGTCGGCCGGGTCGGCGGGGTCGGTGGCCGCTCATGGAGCGGCGTCGAGGGCACGCTCAGTGATTGTTAACGCTAACAACCATGCTGTCAACAGGCTGCCCGAGCCCGCCGGACCGCTCCGGACCGAGCCGGAACGGTCCGGGACGGCCCCGGGCGGGGGCCGGAGGCGATCCGCTCGCGGTCGCGCTCCGGTCCGCCGTCCGCTGCCGCCTCGCAGGTGAAGCGCAGCACGGTGGTGGAGTGGTGCACCTCGCCCGGCCGCAGCACCACCGACGGGTACTCGGGGCGGTTGGGCGAGTCGGGAAAGTGCTGGGTCTCCAGGGCGATGCCGGCCCGCGCCGGGTAGCGGCTCCCCGACTTCCCGGTGAAGGACCCGTCGAAGTGGTTGGCGGTGTAGATCTGCAGACCGGGTTCGGTGGTGTGTACGTCCATCCGGCGGCCGGACGCGGGATCACGGAGCACCGCGGCCCTGCGCGGCCCGGCGGCGCCGTCGCGCAGAACCCAGTTGTGGTCGAACCCCCCGCCCCCGAGGCGCAGTTGGTGATGGCCCTGGGCGAGGGCCTCGCCGATGCGCCGCGGTGAGGTGAGGTCGAAGGGCGTGCCGTGGACACGCTCGGCGGGCCCCAGGGGGATGAGGCTCTCGTCGACGGGGAGGTAGTGGTCGGCGTCGCACTGGAGCAGATGGCCGTCGACGGTGCCCGTGCCCTCTCCCGCGAGGTTGAAGTAGGCGTGGTTGGTGAGGTTGACCACGGTGGGCCGGTCGGTGACGGCCGTGTACTCGATCGTCAGCGTGCCGTCCCTGTCCAGGAGGTAGCAGACCGTGGCGTCGACGGTGCCCGGGAAGCCCTGGTCGCCGTCCCGGCTGCGCAGCCGCAGCCGTACTCCGGCGCGGTCCTCGTACCCGGCGTACCCGGCCGACTCCGCGGACCACTTCCGCAGGTCGAAACCTTCGGGGCCGCCGTGCAGGCTGTGTCCGGTGGGGAGCGTGCGCAGCTGGTGGACCTCGCCGTCGAGCGGCAGGACGCCTCCGCCGATCCGGTTGCCGTAACGGCCCACGGTGGCGCCCAGATAGCGGGCCCGGCCGGACAGCTCGCGCGGATCGGCCGGGGCCAGGACGACGTCGGCGAGGACACCGCCCCGGTCGGGGACGTGCAGCGCGTGCAGACGGGCCCCGACGGCGTACACCTCGGCACGGACACCGCCGTCGAAACCGAAGGCCCAGTGGTCGTCGCCGTGCGTGGCGTCCGGGGTGCGTACGGCATAGGGCGTGCTCACCGGGCGGGCCCCGATCGACGGTACGCCGGTCCGGCCGGTCCGGGGCACGGTGCTCCGCGGCGGACCGCGCAACTCCTGTGGCACGGAGCGGTGTTCAGGTCGGTGATCACGCGGATCTCCTTTGCGGGATCGTGCCGCACCGGGTGCCCCGGGGCACCCGGTGCGGCGGATCGTGACGGTTTCGGGTGGTGCCCTCAGACCCGGCGGCGGCCGGTGCTGAGGCGCTGGAGGAGGATGAAGACGAGGAGCAGCCCGCCGATGACGATGCGGGTCCACCACGAGCTGAGGGTCCCCTGGAAGCTGATGACCGTCTGGATGAGGCCGAGGACCATCACGCCGAGGGCGGTGCCCAGGACGAAGCCCGAGCCGCCGGTGAGCAGGGTCCCGCCGATGACGGTGGCCGCGATGGCGTCGAGTTCGAGGCCGACGGCGTGCAGCCCGTAGCCGGAGAGCATGTAGAAGGTGAGGAGCACGCCGCCGAGGGCGGAGCAGAAGCCGCTGATGGCGTAGACGGCGATCTTCGTACGGGCCACCGGCAGGCCCATCAGGAGAGCCGACTGCTCGTTGCCGCCGAGCGCGTAGACGTTGCGGCCGAGCCGGGTGCGGTGCAAGACGAAGAAGGCGGCGAGCAGGACCAGCAGCGCGATGATCACACTGGGTGAGATGAACAGGCCGCCCGGCAGCGCCAGCCTGGTCTGGGCGATCGAGACGAAGGTGGGGTCGGTGATGGAGATCGACTCGGTGCTGATGGTGTAGCAGAGCCCGCGGGCGAGGAACATCCCGGCGAGGGTGACGATGAAGGGCTGGATCTCGAAGGTGTGGATGATCCAGCCCATCAGGGTGCCGGACGCCGTACCGATGAGCAGGACCAGCGGGATGACGAGCAGCGGCGGCCAGTTGTGCTGTTCGACGAGCCAGGCGGCGACCATGGTGGAGAGGGCGAGCATCGCTCCGACGGAGAGGTCGATGCCGCCGGTGAGGATGACGAAGGTCATGCCGATGGCGACGACGAGCAGGAACGCGTTGTCGATGAGCAGGTTGACCAGTACCTGCCCGGAGAAGAAGCCCTCGTACTGCGCCGAGCCGGCGGCGAACATGATCACCAGCAGTGCGGCGGTCACGAGCAGCGGGACGGACGCCCCGTTGCGGCGGAAGGTGTCAGTCAGGGTGCTCATGCGCCGACCTCGTGCTTCTCAACGTTTCTGGTGCGACCGGGGTTCAGGGGCGGGCGGGGCGACGGGCGCCGGAGGTCGACCTTGGCCCGGAAGGCCGACGACTGGACGAGGCAGACCGTGATGACGACCAGGGCCTTGAAGACCAGGGTCGTCTCGGGGGGAATGCCCATCGAGTAGACGGAGGTGGTGAGCGTCTGGATGATCAGCGCGCCGAGCACGGTGCCGCCGAGGGAGAAGCGGCCCCCGGTCAGCGCGCCGCCGCCGATGACGACGGCGAGGATGGCGTCGAGCTCGATCCACAGGCCGGCGTTGTTGCCGTCGGCGCTGGAGACGTTCGAGCTGATCATCAGCCCGGCGACGGCGGCGCACAGGGCGCTGAACACGTAGACGAGGATGAGCAGTCCGGTGGCGCGGATACCGACGAGCCGGCTGGCCGTGGGGTTGCCGCCGACCGACTCGATGAGCAGGCCGAGCGCGGTGCGGCGGGTGAGGAGCCCGGTGAGGGCGACCAGCACGGCGGCGAGGATCACGGCGAAGGGGATCGTCAGCCAGTAACCGCCGCCGATGAGCTTGTAGGGGGCGCTGGAGACGGTGAGGATCTGGCCGTCCGTGATGAGCTGGGCGACGCCGCGGCCCGCGACCATCAGCATGAGGGTCGCGATGATCGGCTGGACGTCGAGCCTGGCGACCAGGACGCCGTTGATCAGGCCGAGGGCCAGCGCGACGGCGAGGGAGACCGAGACGGCTTCGAGCACCGTCGACAGCGCGGCCGGGGACGCGGACGTGGCGATGTGCTCGCAGGCCAGCGCGCCGGAGATGGCCACGGTGGAGCCGACCGACAGGTCGATGCCGCGGGTGGCGATGACCAGGGACATGCCCAGGGCGACCAGCACCAGCGGTGCGCCGAACTGGAGGATGTCGATCAGGCTGCCGTAGAGGTGGCCCTCCTTGACCCGGATGGCGAAGAAGTCGTGGTTGAAGGCGACGTTGGCCAGCAGGAGCATGAGCAGGACGGCGGCGGGCCAGAACAGGCGGTGCTTGGTCATTTCCGGTCTCCGGTGGCGATGGTGGCCATGATGCGTTCCGGTGTGAGGGTGCCGTCATTGGTCAGGGTGGCCACCATGCGGTGGTCCCTCAGGACGCCGACGCGGTGGCTGAGCCGCAGTACCTCTTCGAGTTCCGCGGAGATGAACAGCACCGACATGCCCTCGCCGGAGAGCCGCTGGACGAGTTTCTGGATCTCGGCCTTGGCGCCGACGTCGATGCCGCGGGTGGGCTCGTCGAGGATCAGCAGCCGGGGGTCGGTCAGCAGCCAGCGGGCGAGCAGCACCTTCTGCTGGTTGCCGCCGCTGAGGTTGCGGATCTGCGTCTCCGGGCTGGCGGGCCGGATGTCCAGCGCGGCGATCCAGTGCCTGGCGAGTTCGTCCTGCGTGCTCCGGGACAGGGGCCGGGCCCAGCCACGGGCGGCCTGCAGCGCCAGGACGAGGTTCTCCCGGACCGTCAGTTCGCCGACCAGCCCCTCGGCCTTGCGGTTCTCCGAGCAGAAGGCGATCTTGTGGGCGATGGCGGCCCGGGGCGTACGCAGGGCGGCGGGCTCGCCGTTGACGGTGACGGTGCCCTCGTCGCTCTGGTCGGCGCCGAACAGCAGCCGGGCGGCTTCGGTGCGGCCCGAGCCGAGCAGGCCGGCCAGTCCGACGACTTCCCCGACGTGGATGTCCAGGTCGAAGGGGGCGATGGAACCGCGGCGGGCCAGGGCCCCGGCCCGCAGGAACGGCTCGCCGGCCGCGGCTTCGGCGGCCTCGGCCCGTGAGGCGTCGGAGAGCACGTCGAGTTCGGCCAGTTCGCCTCCGATCATGCGCTGGACCAGCTGTACGCGGGTGAGGTCACCGATGGCGTACTCCCCCTCCAGCCGTCCGTTGCGCAGGATGGTGACGCGGTCGCAGATGTCGTAGACCTGGTCGAGGAAGTGGGTGACGAAGAGGATCGCCACGCCCTGGTCCCGGAGCCGGCGCATCACGGTGAAGAGCTGCTCGACCTCGTCGCGGTCGAGGCTGGAGGTGGGCTCGTCGAGGATGAGCGCCTTCGCGGAGATGTCGACCGCGCGTACGATCGCGACCAGCTGCTGGACGGCCAGGGAGCAACTGCCGAGCGGGGCACTGACGTCGATGTCGAGATCGAGGTCGCGCACCAGTTCGCGGGCGCGGCGGCGCAGTTCCGGCCAGTGGATCATGCCGAAGCGGCGCGGTTCGCGGCCGATGAGGATGTTCTCCGCCACCGAGAGGTTGGGGCAGAGGTTGACCTCCTGGTAGACGGTGCTGATGCCGGTCTGCTGGGCCTGGAGGGGGCTGGAGATGTGGACGTCCTCGCCGGCCAGCGTGACGCTGCCGCCGTCGGACGGGTGGACCCCGGTCAGGACCTTGATGAGCGTGGACTTTCCCGCGCCGTTCTCGCCCATCAGGGCGTGCACTTCTCCGGGGAAGAGGCGCAGGTCGACTCCGTCGAGAGCGACGACGCCGGGGAACTCCTTCCGCACTCCCCGCAGTTCGAGGACGGGGCGCCGGTCCGCGCCGGCCTCGGTGGTCAAGGACCTGTCAGTGGTGGGAGGGCCTGCCATCCGCCCGTCCTCTCGTGTCGGGAGCCGGGGGCACCTTCGGCACAGCGGTGCCCCCGTACGTCATGGGGTGGTTGCGGTGGTGCGATGCGGGCACGGCGTGCGGGCACGGCGTGCGGGCGCCCGCCCGCCGGCCCTGCGGTCCGGGACTCCGGGACTCCGGGACTCCGGGACTCCGGGGCCCTGCGGTCCGGGGCTCCGGGGCTCCGGGGCGTTCTCACGCACCCCCGGCCGTCCCGCCGCGATCAGTACGTGCGGTCCGGGAGGGCGGCGGCGGCCTGGTCCTGGGTGAAGACTCCCTCCTCGACCTTCACGCGGGCCGGGACGGACTCTCCCTTGGAGACCTTCTTGGCGAGGTCCATCAGCTGGTCGCCGAGCAGGGGGTTGCACTCGACCACGACGTTGATCTTGCCGTCGGCCATGGCCTGGAAGGCGTCCTTGATGCCGTCCACCGAGATGACCTTGATGTCGGTGCCGGGCTTCTTGCCGGCCTCCTCGATGGCCTGGATCGCGCCGAGCGCCATGTCGTCGTTGTGCGCGTACAGGACGTCGATGTCGGGCTGCGACTTGAGGAACGCCTGCATGACCTCCTTGCCCTTGGCACGGGTGAAGTCGCCGGTCTGCGAGGCCACGACCTTGAACTTCGGGTCACCCTTGAGGGCCTGCGCGAAGCCGGCCCTGCGGTCGTTCGCGGGGGCGGAGCCGGTGGTGCCCTGGAGTTCGACGATGTTCACCGTCCCGTCCTTGCCCTTGTACTCCTTGGTCAGCCAGTCGCCGGCCTTCTTGCCCTCCTCGACGAAGTCGGAGCCGAGGAAGGTGGTGTAGAGCGAGGTGTCCTTCGAGTCGATGGCCCGGTCGGTCAGGACGACCGGGATCTTGGCGTTCTTGGCCTCCTTGAGCACGGTGTCCCAGCCGGACTCGACCACCGGCGAGAAGGCGATGACGTCGACTCTCTGCTGGATGAAGGAACGGATCGCCTTGATCTGGTTCTCCTGCTTCTGCTGCGCGTCGGAGAACTTCAGGGTGACCTCGGCCTCCTCGGCCGACTCCCGCACCGACTTGGTGTTGGCGGTGCGCCAGCCGCTCTCCGCGCCGACCTGGGCGAAACCGAGGACGAGCCGGCCGTCACCCCCGCCGGCGGAGCCACCCCCACCGGTGGAGCATGCGGTCAGGAAGGACGCGGCAAGCAGTCCGGCGGCAACGGCGGAAACAACCTTCTTGGGCATCTGCGGTTCCTCTCGTGCTTCGAAACGCACCTGTGGCAGCGGCACGCCGAGTGCCCTCTGCGGTGCGGGGAGGGACTGCCGGGCCGGCCTCGGAGGCCGGCCCGGCGACGTGACAGGCCACAGCAGGGTTCGTGCGGCCGCTGGAGAAGTGTGAGCGCTAACACAGCCGAAACTCAAGAGTTACGAGGCTCGTTATAGATTCTTCATCACTCAAGGCTGGCATAGGATGATCGCGCTAACACGACGAGATCCCTCACTGGGGCTCCGTACGCAGTCCTCCAGTCAGCAGCGCGCCTTCAGCACGCCTGCCCACCCTCAGGGAGATGCCCGTGCGTCAGTCCGCTACGGACCGCCCTCCGACGATGGCGGACGTGGCCCGCGTGGCAGGGGTGTCCCACCAGACCGTGTCCCGGGTCCTGAGCGGCCACCCCAACGTACGGAAGGCCACGCGGGCAGGGGTGCAGCGAGCCATCGACGAGCTCGGCTACCGGCGCAACTCCGCGGCCCGCGCCCTTGCCACCCGCCGCACCCGCACTCTTGGCGTCATCGCCGTCAACACCACGTTCCACGGGCCGGCGAGCACGCTCTCCGGACTCGAAGGGGCGGCGCGCGAGCAGGGGTACCTGGTGTCCGCGGTCAGCTTGCGCACCGTCGACAAGGACGCGCTGACGCAGGCCATGACCCACCTGGCCACGTGGGGCGTGGAGGGGGTCGTGGTGATCACCTCCCAGCGGCAGGCCGTGGACGCGCTGGCCGAACTGCGCACCCCGTTCCCCGTGGTCACGGTCGAGGGCGGGCACAGCCTGGCCCTCCCCGGAGTGGCCCTCGATCAGTATCTGGGGGCCCGGCTGGTGACGGAGCATCTGCTTGCCGTCGGCCACGAGACGGTGTGGCACGTCGCCGGCCCACAGGACTGGCTGGAGGCCGAAGCGCGCACCGCGGGCTGGCGGGCCGCGCTGGAGGACGCGGGAGCACCGGTGCCTCCCTCGCTCGTGGGGGACTGGAGCCCCCTCTCCGGGTTCCGGATCGGCCAGCAGCTGGCGGGCAGGGCAGGCAGGCGCAGCGGCCCGGACCCCCGGCTCAGCGCCGTGTTCGTCGCCAACGACCAGATGGCGCTGGGGGTGTTGCGCGCCCTGAGTGAAGCCGGCGTACGCACGCCTGCGGACGTGGCGGTCGCCGGCTTCGACGACATCCCCGAGGCGGAGTTCTTCCCGCCGCCCCTCACCACCGTCCGGCAGGATTTCGGAGCGATCGGCCGCGCCAGCATCAGCCTCCTGATCGACCGCATCGAGGAACGCGCGCTGCGGGACACTCATCTGACCGTGGCTCCCCAGCTGATCGTCCGCGCCAGCACCGCCCGCCCCCTCGCCTGACAGCACCGGGACCGGGCCGGAAGCGCGCCGGAAGCGGGGCACCGAGGCCGGCGCCGACGCCTCCTAGAGGTTCGGTTTCAGGAGCACCTTGCCCACCTCGGGGCCCCCTCCCTCCAGGAGGGCGACGGCCCGCGGGAACGCCTCCAGAGGCAGCTCGTGGGTGATCAGCGGCAGGGGTGAGAGCAGCCCGGAGCCAAGGGCGCGTACGGCGTGTGTCCAGGCGGCGGTCGCCGCACCGAAGACGGACTGGATCCTCAGCTGCCGTGCGGTCAGCACTTCCGGGTCGATTCCGGCGGCCCCCGGCTCCGGTGTGCCCGCGAGCACGAGGCGGCCGCCGCGCCGCAGGAGGGCCATGGAGAAGTTCACCGAGGAGGCCCGGCCGGTGGTTTCCACGACGACGTCGAAGTCCGGAGCCCGGGAAAGACTCCGGTCGTACGCGCCGCAGTCGGTGGCCCCGAACGACAGGGCCCGCTCCCGGCGACCGGGACATGGGCCGACCACCGTCAGCCGGGCCGGGGAGGCCGCCGCCATGAACTGGACGGCGAGCATGCCGGCTGTTCCGTCGCCCACCACGGCGACGCGCTCGCCGGGAAGGACGGCCGCCTTCAGTACGGCGGCGGCGACGCAGGCGGCCGGTTCCAGCAGTGCGGCCGCGGTCAGGTCCGTGTCGTCGGGCAGGACGTGCAGGAGCCGCGCCGGCAGGGTCAGGGTCGCGGCCGTCGCGCCGGGCCGGGTGAATCCGGTTTCTTCGTAGCCGGCGCCGCACAGCGTGTTCTCACCGGCACGACACCGTTCGCACACCTGGCAGTTGCGGAACCCCTCACCGACTGCCTTCCGGCCGACCAGCGCCTCCGGCACGAGGTCCCCGACGCTCTCCACGGTCCCGGACCACTCGTGCCCCGGCGTGAGCGGATACCGCACGTATCCGGCGGGCCGCACCCCCCGCAGGACGTCCAGGTCGCTGCCGCAGACGCCCACCGCGTGCACGCGGACGAGCGCCTCCCCGGGCCCGGGCGGCGTCGGTTCATGAGGGACCAGCCTGTGTGCGCCCGGCCCGGAAATCACGACTGCGGTACTCATTCTGATGCCTTCGGGTCCTGGCACTGCCGAGCACTGGTGTGTCGGCCGAAGGGGGACACGTCAACGGGACAAGGCCGAATCCGGCTGTCGAGCGGTGCTGGCGCGCACGATGAGTTCGGGTTCGATGGTGAGGTGGGCCGCTTCGGTCGTACGGCCCTCGATGTGCTCCAGCAGCAGGGCGATGCTGCTGCGACCGATCGCGGCGAAGTCCTGCCGGACGGTGGTGAGGGGCGGAGGGAAGAACTCGGCCTCCGGAATGTCGTCGAATCCGGCCACCGCCACGTCGGCGGGGGTCCTCAGGCCCGCTTCCCGCAGGGCCCGGAGCACCCCGAGCGCCATCTGGTCGTTCGCCACGAAAACCGCTGTCAGAGGGGCACCTGTGGCGCGGGCCGCGGCGTGACCCGCGAGTTGCTGGCCTGCGTGGTAGCCGGAAAGAGGGCTCCAGTCCCCCCGCAGGAGCGGCGGAACCTCGGCTCCCGCCTCGCGCAGGCAGTCTTCCCATCCGGTGGCGCGCGCCTCACTCTCCAGCCAGTCCCGGGGGCCGGCGACGTGCCACACCGTGCGGTGCCCCGCGGCGAGCAGATGCTCGGTGACCATACGGGCGCCGAGCGCCTGGTCGAGGGAGACACCGGGGAGGTCCAGACTGTGTCCGCCTTCCACCGTGACCAGGGGGAAGGGGGTCTGCATGGCCGCGAGGGCCTGCACCATCTCGCGCTGCGGAGTGATGGCGATGACGCCTTCGACTCCCCACGCCGTGAGGTGGTCCATGGCCTGGGTGAGCGCTGCTCGCGTCACCGTGCGCAGGGTGACGGTCGAGACCAGATAATCCTGGCTCCTGGCTGCTTCCTGCACCCCGGAAAGGGTGCTCGCCGGCCCGTGGAGGGTGGTGTTGACGGCGATGACGCCCAGGGTGCGGGTGCGCCGGGTGGCCAGGGCGCGGGCAGCCGAGTTACGGCGGTATCCCAGCCGCGCGATGGCTTCGTTGACCTGGTCGCGAGTCGTCTCGCGCACGTTCGGGTGGTTGCTGAGCACGCGTGACACGGTCTGGTGCGACACGCCCGCCACTCGGGCGACGTCCGCCATGGTCGGCGCTTTCACGGCGTCAGAGGGCTGCTGCAAGTGTCCTCCTTCGCTGTCACCTGGTGAGATCCCTGCCATACGGTACCTGCCCCGCCGAACGGCCGACGAGGAGCCGGCGGCGGGCGGGCGGTGCGCGGGCGGGCAGCCGCGGACCACCCGACGGCTCCCCGCTCCCGCAGTAGGTATGTTGACATAGGTATCGAACCATACTTATACTGTTCGCATGCCCGCCTCCAGCGCGTCCGAACAGGACATCCAGCACATCGCGTCAGCGATGTCTGCTGTCCTGCCCGCGCTGCACCGGGCCCTGGACCGGCGTGTCGCCCAGGACTTTCCGCACCCCAAGCCGCCCGAGGGCCAGCTGGCGCTCCTGCGGCTCGTCGGCGAGCGCGACGGTGTCACCGTGCGCACAGCCGCCGACGTACTGCTGATGAAGCCGAACAACGTGAGCGCCCTGGTCACCCCACTGGCGGCCCAGGGGCTGCTGGAGCGCAGGCAGGACCCGGCCGACAAGCGAGTCGCGCACCTGCACCTCACGGCCGAGGCCCGCCAGCGCCTCGCCGAGGTCGACAACCTCATGACCGGGTACGTCGCCGAGGCGCTGCGCGCCCTCACCGACGGAGACCTCGACGCCATCGGCTCCGCTCTCGGCGCCCTCGAAGGACTGGCGCGGCACGTCCACCCCGCCGCCGGCTGACGGCGCCCGCGTACCCGTACCCCCCGCTCAGGAAGCAGTACACCTTCATGCCCTCCACCACCGTGGATCGCTCATCCCTGCCCGCACCCGCCCCGGCCGCCACTCCGGCCGGCCGCCGCGGCAAGCCCTGGCTGACGCTGATCGCCGTCGCCTTCGGTCTGTTCATGGTCGGCCTGGACGGCTCCGTCGTCGCGATCGCCAACCCGGAGATCGGCCGGGACCTGAACGCGTCCACCGCCGACCTGCAATGGGTCACCAACTCCTACCTGCTGGCCCTGGCCGCCGCGCTGATCCTCGGCGGAAAGCTCGGTGACCGCTTCGGCCGGCGCACCTTCTACCTCGTCGGTGTCGTCGGCTTCACCCTCGCTTCCGTCGCCATCGGCCTGGCGGGTTCGATCGAGGGCGTCATCGTCTTCCGCGCCGCGCAGGGCTTCTTCGGCGCCCTGCTGATGCCCAACACGCTCGGACTGCTGCGGGCGGTGTTCCCGCCGAAGAAGTTCGGCATGGCGGTGGGCATCTGGGCCATGGTGTCGTCCGTGTCCACCGCGCTCGGCCCCATCGTCGGCGGGCTGCTCGTCGAGCACGTCGACTGGGAGTCGGTCTTCTACATCAACGCCCCCATCGGCGTGATCGCGTTGGTCTTCAGCGCGCTGGTGCTGCCGCAGAGCAGGAACGCCTCCGGTGACCACCGCTTCGACGTCCCCGGTGTCGTCCTGCTGGCGCTCGGACTGCTCGTCGTCGTCTTCGGTGTGGTCAAGGGCGAGACGTGGGGCTGGAGTTCGGCCACGACCCTGGGCACCCTCGCCGCGGGCATCGTCGTCCTGCTGGTGTTCGGCTGGTACGAGACGCGTATCGCGCACCCCCTGCTGCCGATGCGGCTGTTCCGCAACCCGGCGCTGACCATCGGCACGATCATCACCGCGGTCAACTTCTTCGTCCTGCTCGGCGTGATCTTCTTCGTGATGCTCTACCTGCAGAACGTGCGCGGCTTCACCCCCGTCGAGGCCGGCGTGCGCACCCTGCCGCTGAGCCTGGCGTCCGTCGTCGCCTCCCCGCTGGGCGCGAAGCTCACCGAGAAGTTCGGTGCCCGGCTGTCCATGCCGCTCGGCATGGTGCTCCAGGCCGCCGCCTCCTTCGGGATACTCGGCTGGGGCGTGCACTCCTCGTACGGCGCGATGTGGCCGCCGTTCATCGCCCTCGGCCTCGGCGTCGGCATGGTGATGGCGGCCTCCTCCGAAGCCATCGTGGGCAACTCGCCCGTCAAGGACGCCGGTGTGGCGGGTGGTCTGCAGGCCACCGCGCTGCAGGTCGGCGGAGCGCTCGGCACCTCCGTGCTCGTGTCCCTGATCAGCAGCAGGGTCGGCTCGACCCTGACCGGCGAACTCACCTCCGCCGGGGTGCCGGCGCCCCTGGCCGAAGGACTGTACGAGGCCAAGGACGCGGTGGCGATGGGCGTTTCGCCGGTCTCCGGTGACATGCCGGCGCAGCTGCGGGCCGCGGTCGTCGAGGGCAGCGGCCAGGCGTTCATCAACGGCGTGCACACCGCCGCGCTCGTCACCGGCGTGCTGTGCGTGGCCGGCGCGGTCCTCGCGGCGGTCGGCGTACGACGCAACCCGCAGGCCCACGCCGAACAGTGAGGGCAGTGGCAGTGGCAGTGAACGGTTGACCGGCCCCGGCCGGGCGGCGCGCCTCCGTGGGGACGGCGGGCGCCGCCCGGCCGGGGTCTCCCGTACCTGCGGATCTTCCCGGTACGCCACCCACTACCGGCCGGGTCCCTCGGCACCGCTTCAACGGACGGCCGCCCCCGTCCGCCTCACCGTCCCCGCCCACTGAGAAATCGTTTCCCACTCGGGCTTCTGCAACGGGGCTGTGACAGGAGCTGCCTTCAGCAGCGCCGGTGATGGTCAGTAAGCTCTGGGCACGGCTGTACTTCGTGTGATCCTCCTGCCGTTGGGGGGTGGTTGTGCGGCGGATTGCCTGTGGGGGGCGCGCTGTGGCGATGATGTTGCCGGACGAGGTCGAGTGGGTCCTGGAGATGCTCGGCTACAAGTGGCCGACCGCGAACGAGGACCTGCT
>NZ_JBSFTV010000073.1:0-17281 GCF_053591455.1 Streptomyces sp. NPDC003016 | reverse complement strand
GACTCTACCAGACGCTTTACCGCCCGACTTCGCCGGCGCCTTCCGGTTCTCCGCTTCCGCGTTTCCCTTTCCGGCGACTCCGACTTTATCAGAAGTTCTGAGTCGGAATTTCCGCCCCGTTCGGTTGGGCCCAAGCGCACCAGTGCGCCCGGCTTCCCGTTCAGGAGGAGTCGTAAACGTACTGGAGCGGAGCGCCTCGATGCAAATCGAGGTGCCCCGCTCCCAGTTGACCTGCTACGGCGGCGTCAGACCTCGACGACGACCGGCAGGATCATCGGACGACGGCGGTATGTGTCGGAGACCCACTTGCCGACCGTTCGGCGGATGAGCTGCTGGATCTGGTGGGACTCGAGGACGCCGTCGGAAGCCGACTTGGCGATGGCCTCTTCCATCCGCGGGACGACGGCCGCGAAGGCCGAGTCGTCGATGCCGGAGCCGCGGGCGTGGATGTTCGGGCCGCCCACGATCTTGCCGGTGGTGGTGTCGACCACGACGAAGACCGAGATGAAACCTTCTTCACCGAGGATGCGGCGGTCCTTGAGGTGGGTTTCGGTCACATCGCCGACCGAGAGGCCGTCGACGTACACATAGCCGGCCTGGACCTTGCCGACGATCTTCGCGCGACCGTCGATCAGGTCGACCACCACGCCGTCCTCGGCGATGACGATGTGGTCCTTGGGGACACCCGTCAGCGCGCCGAGCTCGGCGTTGGCGCGCAGGTGGCGCCATTCCCCGTGGACCGGCATCAGGTTCTTCGGCTTGCAGATGTTGTAGAAGTACAGCAGCTCGCCGGCCGAGGCGTGGCCCGAGACGTGGACCTTGGCGTTGCCCTTGTGAATGACGTTGGCGCCCCAGCGGGTGAGGCCGTTGATCACGCGGTAGACCGCGTTCTCGTTGCCCGGGATCAGGGAGGACGCCAGGATCACCGTGTCGCCCTGGACGATGCGGATCTGGTGGTCGCGGTTGGCCATGCGGGACAGGGCCGCCATCGGCTCGCCCTGGGAGCCGGTGCAGACGAGGACGACCTCGTGGTCGGGGAGGTCGTCGAGGGTCTTCACGTCGACGACCAGGCCCGCCGGGACCTTGAGGTAGCCCAGGTCCCGGGCGATGCCCATGTTCCTGACCATCGAGCGGCCGACGAAGGCCACGCGGCGGCCGTACTCGTGGGCGGCGTCCAGGATCTGCTGGATGCGGTGCACGTGGCTGGCGAAGCTGGCCACGATGATGCGCTTCTGGGCGTTCGCGAAGACCGTGCGCAGGACGTTCGAGATGTCGCGCTCGGGCGGGACGAAGCCCGGGACCTCGGCGTTCGTCGAGTCGGAGAGGAGGAGGTCGATGCCCTCCTCGCCGAGCTTGGCGAACTTCGGGAGGTCGGTGAGGCGGCCGTCCAGCGGGAGCTGGTCCATCTTGAAGTCACCGGTGTGGACGACCATGCCCGCCGGGGTGCGGATGGCGACGGCCAGCGCGTCCGGGATGGAGTGGTTGACCGCCACGAACTCGCAGTCGAAGGGGCCGACGCGCTCGCGGTGGCCTTCCGTGACCTCGAGGGTGTACGGGCGGATGCGGTGCTCCTGGAGCTTCGCCTCGATCAGGGCGAGCGTCAGCTTGGAGCCGATCAGCGGGATGTCCTGCTTCAGGCGGAGCAGGAAGGGGACGCCGCCGATGTGGTCCTCGTGGCCGTGCGTGAGCACGATGCCTTCGATGTCGTCGAGGCGGTCCTTGATGGACGTGAAGTCCGGCAGGATCAGGTCGACGCCGGGCTGCTCCTCCTCGGGGAAGAGGACGCCGCAGTCGACGATGAGCAGGCGGCCGCCGTACTCGAAGACCGTCATGTTGCGGCCGATCTCGCCGAGACCGCCGAGCGGGGTGACGCGCAGGCCTCCCTTCGGAAGCCTGGGGGGCGTACCGAGTTCAGGATGCGGATGGCTCAAAAGACTCTCCTCACCACACACGCCACGTACCGCTGAGGCACGTGGCGCGCATGACATTCGTGCACTTGCTGTTGTTTGGGGGTTCCTGCTTGTTCAGTTGTGAAGTCTGTGGCTAGAGCGAGAGCTGTACGCCGCCGGCTGCCAGGTCCCGCTTGAGCTGCGCCTCTTCGTCGGGCGTGAGCTCCACCATGGGAAGGCGCAGCGGGCCGGCGGGCAGACCCTGGAGGGTGAGGGCGGCCTTGGTGGTGATGACGCCCTGGGTGCGGAACATGCCGGTGTAGACGGGGAGCAGCCGCTGGTGGATCTCGGTCGCCTTGCGGACGTCACCGGCGAGGTGGGCCTCGAGGAGGGCGCGCAGCTCGGGCGTGACCACGTGGCCGACGACCGAGACGAAGCCGACCGCGCCCACGGAGAGGAGGGGGAGGTTCAGCATGTCGTCGCCGGAGTACCAGGCGAGGCCGCTCTGGGCGATGGCCCAGCTGGCGCGGCCGAGGTCGCCCTTGGCGTCCTTGTTGGCGACGATCCGCGGGTGCTCGGCGAGGCGGACGAGCGTCTCGGTGTTGATCGGGACACCGCTGCGGCCCGGGATGTCGTAGAGCATCACCGGGAGCTCGGTGGCGTCGGCGATGGCCGTGAAGTGCCTGAGCAGGCCCTCCTGCGGGGGCTTGTTGTAGTACGGCGTCACGGCGAGGAGGCCGTGGGCGCCGGTCTGCTCGGCGGCGCGGGCCAGCTCGAGGCTGTGGCGGGTGTCATTCGTGCCGACACCGGCGACGACGTGGGCCCGGTCTCCTACGGCCTCCAGTACCGCCCGTACGAGGTCGTTTTTCTCCGCGTCGCTGGTGGTCGGGGACTCGCCGGTGGTGCCGTTGACGATCAGCCCGTCGTTGCCGGCGTCCACGAGGTGGGCGGCGAGGCGCTGGGCACCGTCGAGGTCGAGTGCGCCGTCCGCCGTGAAGGGCGTGACCATGGCGGTGAGGACCCGCCCGAAGGGAGTCTGCGAAGTGGAGATCGGAGCCATGGGTAACACGCTACTCGCTGCTCAACGCGTCGTGTCCCCTCGGGGGAGGTCAGACGTACGGGAAGAGGAGGAACCCGGCACTGCCTGCTCGGGGGTTCAAGCAGTGCCGGGTCCGTTTGATCAGCCTAGATGAAATTCTCGAACTGCGGCAATACGGACACTTCGGACGGTCGATCCGTATGTCTGTACCTGGGCCGGTGTCCGGGCCCTACGGCGCGACTCGTCCGTTGTTGTTGAAAGCCGCGTAGGTGAGGGGCATGAGCTTGGCCCAGTGGGCCTCCATCTGCTCCCCCACCATCTCGATCTCGCGCTGCGGGAAGGAAGGGACCTTCGCGAGCTCGTGCTGGGTGCGCAGGCCGAGGAAGTGCATGAGGGACCGGGCATTGCACGTGGCGTACATCGAGGAGTAGAGACCGACGGGGAGCACCGCGCGGGCGACCTCACGGGCGACTCCGGCGGCGAGCATCTGCTGGTAGGCCTCGTACGCCTGGCGGTAGGAGTCCTCCATCGCGCGGGTGGTCAGCTCCTGCTGCTCCTGGGTGCCCTCGACGAACTCGTACTTGCCGGGGCGGCCCTGCTGGACGAGCTTGCGGGACTCACCGGGGACGTAGAAGACCGGCTCCAGCTCCCTGTAGCGGCCGGATTCCTCGTTGTACGACCATCCGACGCGGTGGCGCATGAACTCGCGGAAGACGAAGATCGGGGCGTTGATGAAGAAGGTCATCGAGTTGTGCTCGAAGGGGCTGCCGTGGCGGTCCCGCATCAAGTAGTTGATGAGGCCCTTGGAGCGCTCGGGGTCCTTGCTCAGCTCCTCCAGGGACTGCTCGCCGGCGGTCGAGACACGGGCCGCCCACAGCACGTCGGAGTCACTGGCGGTGTGCTTGACCAGGTCGACCGTGACGTCACTCCGGAAGTCGGGCTTGGCGGTCTCATGGGGGGTGGGGGGCACCGGCGGTCCTTCCGTGTACGTCTCTGGGCGCCCCACACTCTACGGGCCGGGGCCGGCTTGCCGGCCCGGCGGCACCCGGGGGACATTGTTCGGCCGATTCAGGGAAATCGGGCACCAAGCGACAGCTTTGTGCGTCTGTCCCTGTAGAAGCCCTGGTACCAGATCAAAAAATCCAAAGGAGTGAGCGCCCCATGTTGCGCCGGCGAGAGTCCGTCCCCTTCGCATTCGTTGCCGAGGCGGACCGATTCCGCAGTAACGTCACCCCTCCGCCCCCCGAACGTCCCAGTGCGTCCCAGCTCGCCGGGCGCACGCTGATCGGTCTCACCGTCGTCGCCGGACTGGTGGGTTCGCTGCTCTTCGGGCTTCCCGCCCTCGATCCCTCGCGTGGTCCCGGCGCGACTCAGCAGGCCGAGGCCGCCCAGGGGCGCTGAGGGGCGCCGACTCGTCCGGACCCCCTGAGGTAGCCCGGCGAAGACCTCCTCGGTAGCCTCACCGGGCACAGCCCAATCGAGCGTGCTGGTGAGTGAGGATCAGTCGTGCCCCTGCCTTTTCTGACGGCCGACCGTGCTTTCGAAGCGCCCGGTGAGACTTCCGACGATGTCGCACTGCCCTTCGACGACCACGATCAATGGCGTCGCCCCTACCGCCCCGGACCGTGGCGCGTGGGGGCGGCGGCCCTGTTGCTGCTGCTGGCGTCGTTCATCCTGCTGGCGGCCGTGATCATCATCTTCACCGGTGCGGTGCCGGAGGCCTGCGTCTGTCTGGGCCTCTCCGTGGTGCTGATCGTCTGCGCCCTTCGGCTGCTGCGTGTCGGTGCCTGGGTCAGCCGCCACGGCCTGCGGCGTGTGCGCTTCCTGGTGACGACCACGGTGCCGTGGGACCGGGCGACGGCTGTGCGTACGGTCCAGCAGCCGGTGCGGTGGCTCGGGCTGCCGCGCACGGTGCAGGGGCAGGCGCTCGTACTCGTACAGCGGGGCGGTGAGCAGCTGCAGCTGCTCACCGATCACAACGCGGACTTCCTGTTCCGGGTGGAGGCCTTCGACCGGGCGGCCGACACGGTCGAGGCCTGGGGCGACGAGTACCGGCCGGTGCCGTCCCTGTGACGCGGCAGGGCGTGTGAAAGGGGGCGTCCGGACGGACGCCCCCTTTCACATGCCGCTTCAGACCGTTTCGCCCTCGTGGAGAGCGATCGCTTTCTGCATCGCCTTGCGGGCGCGCGGGGTGTCCCGCGCGTCGTGATAGGCGATCGCCAGGCGGAACCAGGAGCGCCAGTCGTCCGGGGCGTCCTCGGTCTCGGCGCGGCGCCGGGCGAAGACCTCGTCGGCGGAGTCGCGGTCGATGCGGCCGCCGGGCGTACGTACCAGCTCGTCGACGGGCAGGCCGCCCTCGGCCTCCAGCTTCGCGGAGAGCACGTCCGCCTTGCGGGCGAACCGGGTGGTGTGCCAGAGGAACCAGAGGCCGATGGCCGGGAGGATCAGCACCGCGATGCCGAAGGTGACGGTGAGGGCGGTGCCTTCCCGGACGAGGAAGTATCCGCGGCTGCCGGCCAGGACGAAGTAGACGACCAGGACGGCGGCGAGGACGAAGTACGTGATCTTTGCGCGCATGGCTGCTCTGCCGTCAGTTCAGGTCGAGGAAGTTTTCCAGGCCGAAGGTGAGGCCCGGAGCGGTCACCACGCGGCGCGCGCCCAGCAGGATGCCCGGCATGAAGCTGCTGTGGTGGAGGGAGTCGTGGCGGATCGTCAGGGTCTCGCCCTCGCCGCCCAGGAGGACTTCCTGGTGGGCGAGGAGGCCGCGCAGGCGGATGGCGTGCACGGGTACGCCGTCCACGTTCGCGCCCCGGGCGCCGTCCAGCGCCGTGGTCGTGGCGTCGGGCTGGGGGGCGCTGCCGGCCTCGGCGCGCGCCGCCGCGATGAGCTGGGCGGTGCGCGTGGCGGTGCCCGAGGGGGCGTCGGCCTTGTTCGGGTGGTGCAACTCGACGACCTCGACGGATTCGAAGTACGGGGCCGCCTGCTGGGCGAACTTCATGGTGAGGACGGCGCCGATGGAGAAGTTGGGCGCGATGAGCACGCCCGTCTCCGGGGAGGCGTCGAGCCAGGAGCGCAGCTGCGCGAGGCGTTCGTCGGTCCAGCCGGTGGTGCCGACGACGGCGTGGATGCCGTGGCGTACGCAGAAGTCGAGATTGTCCATCACCGATGCGGGGGTGGTCAGCTCGACGACGACCTGGGCGCCGGCTTCGACGAGGGCTTCGAGCTTGTCGCCCCGGCCCAGCGCCGCCACCAGTTCCATGTCGTCCGCGGCCTCGACGGCCCGTACGGCCTCGGAGCCGATACGGCCCTTGGAGCCGAGAACGGCCACGCGCAGCTTGCTCATTGCTTGCTTCTTTCTGGAGGGCTCTAGGCGACTGATTCGTGCAGGCGGTCGGCCTGCTTGTCCTTCAGCGGGCCGATGACCGACAGCGAGGGCCGGTGGCCCAGGACGTCGGCGGCCACGGCCCGTACCTCGTCGGGGGTGACGGCCGCCATCTTGGCGAGCATGTCGTCGACGGAGATGTGGTCTCCCCAGGCCAGCTCGCTCTTGCCGATGCGGTTCATGAGCGCGCCGGTGTCCTCCAGGCCGAGGACCGTGGAGCCGGAGAGCTGGCCGACGGCGCGGGCGATCTCCTCGTCGGGCAGACCGTCGGCGGCGACCTTCTCGAGCTCGTCGCGGCAGATCTTGAGTACGTCGTGGACCTGGGCGGGGCGGCAGCCGGCGTAGACGCCGAAGAGTCCGCAGTCGGCGAAGCTGGAGGTGTACGAGTACACGCTGTAGGCCAGGCCGCGCTTCTCCCGTACCTCCTGGAAGAGGCGGGACGACATACCGCCGCCGAGAGCCGTGTTCAGTACGCCCATCGCCCAGCGGCGGTCGTCGGTGCGGGACAGGCCCGGCATGCCGAGGACCACGTGCGCCTGCTCCGTCTTGCGGTTCAGGTGCTCGACGCGGCCGGCGGTGCGGATGACGCGGGAGCCGTCGCGCGGGTCGAGGGGGACCGCGTCCGTGCGGGACAGGGCGCCGGCCTTTTCGAAGGCGCGGCGGACCTGGCGTACGACGGTGGCGTGATCCACGTTGCCCGCGGCCGCGACGACGAGGTGCGTCGGGTCGTAGTGCTTCTTGTAGAAGCGGCGGATGCGGTCGGCGGAGAGCGCCTCGACGGTGTCGACGGTGCCGAGGACCGGGCGGCCCAGCGGGGTGTCGCCGAACATCGTCCTGGCGAACAGGTCGTGGACGACGTCGCCCGGGTCGTCCTCGGTCATCGCGATCTCTTCGAGGATGACGCCGCGCTCGGCGTCGACGTCCTCGGCGTTGATCAGGGACCCCGTCAGCATGTCGCAGACGATGTCGATGGCGAGGGGAAGGTCGGTGTCCAGTACGCGTGCGTAGTAGCACGTGTACTCCTTCGCGGTGAAGGCGTTCATCTCGCCGCCGACCGCGTCGATGGCGGAGGAGATGTCGAGGGCACTGCGCTGGGCGGTGCCCTTGAAGAGGAGGTGCTCCAGGTAGTGGGTCGCACCGTTCAGCGAGGGTGTCTCGTCGCGCGAGCCGACGTGCGCCCAGATGCCGAAGGTGGCGGAGCGGACGGAGGGCAGGGTCTCGGTGACGATGCGCAGGCCGCCGGGGAGGGTGGTCCTGCGGACGGTGCCGATGCCGTCCCTGCCCTTGAGCAGTGTTTGGGTACGGGCGACGGCCCGCCCCTCCGAGGAGGTGCGGGCCGTCGTCACGGAACTACGGGAGGTCACTGGTCGGCGTCGGCCTTCTGGTCGGCGTCGGTGCCCTCTTCGCCCTCGATCACGGGGACGAGGGAGAGCTTGCCGCGGGAGTCGATCTCGGCGATCTCGACCTGGACCTTCTGGCCCACACCGAGGACGTCCTCGACGTTCTCCACGCGCTTGCCACCGGCGAGCTTGCGGATCTGCGAGATGTGCAGCAGACCGTCCTTGCCGGGCATCAGGGAGACGAAGGCACCGAAGGTGGTGGTCTTGACGACCGTACCCAGGTAGCGCTCGCCGACCTCCGGCATGGTCGGGTTCGCGATCGCGTTGATCGTCGCGCGGGCCGCCTCGGCCTGCGAGCCGACCTGGGCACCGATGTAGATGGTGCCGTCGTCCTCGATCGTGATGTCCGCGCCGGTGTCCTCCTGGATCTGGTTGATCATCTTGCCCTTGGGGCCGATGACCTCACCGATCTTGTCCACGGGGATCTTGACGGTGATGATCCGCGGGGCGTTGGGGGACATCTCGTCCGGCGTGTCGATCGCTTCCATCATCACGTCGAGGATGTGGAGGCGGGCGTCGCGGGCCTGCTTGAGGGCCGCGGCCAGGACGGAGGCCGGGATGCCGTCCAGCTTGGTGTCGAGCTGGAGGGCCGTGACGAATTCCTTCGTACCGGCGACCTTGAAGTCCATGTCGCCGAACGCGTCCTCGGCGCCGAGGATGTCGGTGAGGGCGACGTAGTGCGTCTTGCCGTCGATCTCCTGCGAGATCAGGCCCATGGCGATGCCGGCGACGGGGGCCTTGAGGGGCACACCGGCGTTCAGCAGCGACATGGTGGAGGCGCAGACCGAGCCCATGGACGTCGAACCGTTGGAGCCGAGGGCCTCGGACACCTGACGGATCGCGTACGGGAACTCCTCGCGCGTCGGCAGCACCGGCACGATGGCGCGCTCGGCGAGGGCGCCGTGGCCGATCTCGCGGCGCTTGGGCGAGCCCACGCGGCCGGTCTCACCGACGGAGTACGGCGGGAAGTTGTAGTTGTGCATGTAGCGCTTGCGGGTCACCGGGGAGAGGGTGTCCAGCTGCTGCTCCATGCGGAGCATGTTGAGGGTGGTGACGCCCAGGATCTGGGTCTCGCCACGCTCGAACAGCGCCGAGCCGTGCACGCGCGGGATGGCCTCGACCTCGGCGGCGAGCGTACGGATGTCCGTGACGCCGCGGCCGTCGATGCGGACCTTGTCCTTGATGACGCGCTCGCGGACCAGGTGCTTGGTCAGCGCGCGGTACGCACCCGAGATCTCCTTCTCGCGGCCCTCGAAGGCCGGGAGCAGCTTCTCGGCCGCGATCTCCTTGATGCGGTCCAGCTCGGCCTCGCGGTCCTGCTTGCCGGCGATGGTGAGCGCCTGCGTGAGCTCGGACTTGACGGCGGCGGTCAGCGCCTCCAGCACGTCGTCCTGGTACTCGAGGAAGACCGGGAAGTCGCCGGTGGGCTTGGCGGCCTTGGCGGCGAGGTCCGACTGGGCCTTGCAGAGGACCTTGACGAACGGCTTCGCGGCCTCGAGACCGGCGGCGACGATCTCCTCGGTCGGAGCCTCGGCGCCGTCCGCGACGAGCTGGATCGTCTTCTCGGTGGCCTCGGCCTCGACCATCATGATCGCGACGTCGCCGTCCTCCAGGACGCGACCGGCGACGACCATGTCGAAGACGGCGTCCTCGAGCTCGGTGTGCGTCGGGAAGGCGACCCACTGGCCCTTGATCAGGGCGACGCGGGTGGCGCCGATCGGGCCGGAGAAGGGCAGGCCCGCCAGGATGGTGGAGCAGGAGGCGGCGTTGATCGCGACCACGTCGTACAGGTGGTCGGGGTTGAGCGCCATGATCGTCTCGACGATCTGGATCTCGTTGCGCAGGCCCTTCTTGAAGGAGGGGCGCAGCGGGCGGTCGATCAGGCGGCAGGTGAGGATCGCGTCCTCGGAGGGCCGGCCCTCACGACGGAAGAAGGAGCCGGGGATCTTGCCGGCTGCGTACATCCGCTCCTCGACGTCCACCGTCAGGGGGAAGAAGTCGAGCTGGTCCTTGGGCTTCTTGGAGGCGGTGGTGGCCGACAGCACCATGGTGTCGTCGTCCAGGTACGCCACGGCGGAGCCGGCGGCCTGCTTGGCCAGGCGGCCCGTCTCGAAGCGGATGGTGCGGGTGCCGAAGGAACCGTTGTCAATGACGGCCTCGGCGTAGTGGGTCTCGTTCTCCACTAGCGTTATCTCCGATACTTTTCGTCTTTCGTCCCCGTCGCCCGTGTGGCGGGGGGACAGCGGCGGAGAAGCGCTTCAGCTGCGGGCCGGTCTTCGATCGAAGACCCCGGTGTCGATGTGCTCCGGGGGCCACTACCGAGGACCGGCGGCGGGGAAGCCGCTTCTCGCTCGTTCTGTCTTCTGTTGTACGACCAGACTACTGAGAGTCCGGTACGTCTCGCACGTACAGCAAAGGGAGCGGTCCCCTAGAAGTGGGGTACCGCTCCCTTCACGACGTCCGGCTTACTTGGCGCCGCCGGCCGCGCCACGGCGGATGCCGAGGCGGTCGACCAGGGCACGGAAACGCTGGATGTCCTTCTTGGCCAGGTACTGCAGCAGACGGCGACGCTGGCCGACCAGGATCAGCAGACCACGACGGGAGTGGTGGTCGTGCTTGTGCGTCTTCAGGTGCTCGGTCAGGTCCGAGATGCGGCGCGAAAGCATGGCGACCTGGACCTCGGGGGAGCCGGTGTCGCCTTCCTTCTGAGCGAACTCGGTCATGATCTGCTTCTTCGTAGCGGCGTCGAGCGGCACGCGTACTCCTCTTGGTCTTCGTAGTGCCACCGAGTGCCCCAGGTCGAATTCTCTGGGGAGCTTCCGTTACTCGGGAGGCGGGGATCCGCTGGGCGCGCAGCCTCCGGGGATACGGGGGCGCATACACAAACGGCCTCCACGCAGCTTAGCAGCAGATGCGAGCGCCCCCTGACGGCGTATCTCCGGGGTCAGACGCCGCCGCGGACCTTGGCGTACACGTCGAGGACCGCGAGGCAGATCGGAATCAGGGAGAGCAGCACCAGCGAGTCCGCGAGGTCGAGCATGCGGCCCCAGAAGGGCGAGAGGCCCTTCTTCGGGACGATCAGGCCGATCGCGATCAGGAGCAGCGCGCCGGCCGCGACCGAGGCGCCGAGCCACAGGGTCCGTACGTCGATGCCCGCGGAATCGCCCAGGGCCAGGTCCTTGATGATCTCCAGCGGCGGCGAGATCGCGAGGCCGAGGATCAGGAGGCCGGTCGTGAGGACGCCGGCCACCAGCAGGCAGGTGACCTGGGCGGTGTAGCGGAACAGCCGGGCCCGCAGCATCGCGGCGAGGGCGGTGACCAGGGCCATCAGCTGGGCCCAGCCGCTGTCGCTGAAGCCGAGTACGGCGCCGCCGGCGCCGAGGATGACGACGGCGCAGCCGCCGACGAGGCCGAGCAGCAGTTCGTGGCCGCGGCTGGTCTGGGCGGCGATGCGCTGGACGTCGACGGCCTCCAGGCTGCCCTCCTGGCCTTCGCGACGGGCGCGGGCCAGGTCCTCGGGGTTGCGGAAACCGATCGGGAGCTTGGCGAAGCGGGCCGACCAGCCCGGCAGGAAGCCGACGACCGCCAGGGCGACGACCGAGGTGACGGCCGCGATCTCGCGGGGCTGCGCCTCGGTGAGCACCCCGCCGAAGGCGGCGAGGGTGCCGATCGCGGCGGCCAGCGCGGCGGCGACGAACGGGGCGTCTCCCTGCGGCAGCAGCATGATCAGTACGACGGAGAAGACCAGTACGGCGACGCAGCCGACCAGGAACTGCAGCCTGCCCGGCCCTTCGCCCGCGTCCTGCGGAAGGACGCCGGAGCCCGCGATGAGCGCGTGCGGCAGGGCGGCGATGCCCAGCGCGACGGCCGAGGCCCGGTCGTCGTACACCCGGCCGCGTACGCCCGCGAGTGCCGTCAGCGTCAGCGCGACCACACCGGCGACGATGCCCTGGAGGCCGTGCATGTCGTGCCGGAGCGGGTCCGCGAACCAGAACACGAAGCCGAGCATCGCCAGCAGCAGCACGCCGGAGACGAGGCCGGCGACGCGCATCAGGTTGTCGTTCCAGCTGCGGAGGTCCTGCTTGACGGCGGAGGCGACCGCGTCGACCACGTCGTCATGGACCGCCGGGGGCAGTGAATCGGCGAACGTGCGCAGCAGCAGCACCTCGCCGTCCCTGACTCTGTGCTCGAGCAGGGAACGGCTGGCGTCCAGCACACGGCCGTCGCGGCGTACGAGGTGGTAGCCGGCGAGACTGCCGTCCCTCTGGACCATCCCGGAGAGTCTGACGATCTCCGGATAGATGTCCTGGATCGGCAGGTCCTCCGGCAGCGCCACATCGATACGGCTGTCCGGCGCTGCGACGGTGACCCGGCAGAAACCTGTCGATGTGCCCGTGCTCACCTGGTAGTTCCCCCTGCTAGACAAGGCTTTTTACGCCGCTCGTACGACGCGGAGCGCAACCCTATCGTCCACTCCGGGGGGCGTAGTTGCCGCCTCCCTCATTCCTCCCCGGGCTCCCCCGCATCTCCACGCTCCTGCCTCCCTGCGGTCTCATGCGTGACAGTAGGATCAGCGGCTGTGCGTGCCCGCTCTTCGGGCCGGGGGTCCGGGGGTTGCGCCCGGAGAGACACAGCAATCGCGAAGGATGAGTGCATCGGTGAGCGTCGTCATCATCAAACGGCAGCCGCGGATCCAGCCGCCTGCTGTCCCGGACGGCGAGGTGAAGCTGGAGACGCCGCCCGAGATTCCTCGGGAGGGTGACGACAGTGTGCTGATGAACCTGCTGCCGATGATGGGCATGCTGGGTTCCGTCGGCTTCTTCTTCATGCCGAATCTGCCTTCCTACATGCGGGTGGTGGGCGGACTGATGCTCGCCTCGACCCTCGCCATGGCCATCGCCCAGTTCGCCAAGTCCCGGCAGGGCGGCGGCGCGGGGATGGCCCAGGACCGTCGCGACTACTTCCGCTATCTCGAACAGGTCCGCAAGGACGTGCACAGGACGGCGGACCTGCAGCGGCGCACACAGCTCTTCCAGCACCCGGATCCGGACCAGCTGTGGGCACTGGCCGCGGACGGCAAGCGGCTGTGGGAACGGCGCCCGGCCGACGCCGACTTCGCCTCCGTACGCATGGGGCTCGGCACCCAGCAGCTGAGCACTCCGCTGGTCGCGCCGGAGACCGCGCCCAAGGAGGAGCTGGAGCCGCTGACCGCGGCGGCCATGAAGGCCTTCCTCGACGCGCACGGCAGCCTGGCCGACCTGCCCGTCTCCGTCTCGCTGCGCGCCTTCTACCACGTGGCGCTCGCCGGGGACAGTGACACCGTCTACGGCAACGCCCGCGCGGCCGTCGCCCAGCTGGCCACGCTGCACTCCCCCGAAGACCTGATGATCGCCGTGGTCGCGCACCCGTCCGCCGCCGCGGACTGGGACTGGATCAAGTGGCTGCCGCACAGCCAGCACCCGAAGGCGAAGGACGGCGCGGGCTCGGCCCGGCTGCTCTTCGACGACCTCGGTGAGCTGGAGGAGGCGCTGGAGGACCAGCTGGCCGACCGACCGCGCTGGAACCGTGACGCGAACCCCGTCTACGACCAGCCGCACCTGATCGTGGTGCTGGACGGCGGCACCGTGCCGCCGGACTCCGGACTCGCCGGCGCGGAAGGGCTTCAGGGCGTCACCTTCCTGGAGATCGCCCCCGGAGAGCTGGAGGACGAGCTGCGCGGCAACCTGACGGCGTATCTGAAGCCGAACCGTCTCCAGCTGATCGTGGGTCACGACGCGGCGTACAGCGGCAAGCCCGACGTGCTGAGCCCGGGGCAGGCCGAGTCGCTGGCGAGGCAGCTCGCCGCCTTCCGGGTCGGTACCGCGGAGGAGGGCGAACCCCTCCTGTCCAACCTGGACTTCACGGACCTCATGGGCATCGGCGACGCCGGCACCGTCGACGTCTCCCGCACCTGGCGTCCGCGCACGCTGCACGAGCGGCTGCGCGTGCCGATCGGTGTCGGCGAGAGCGGCGAGCCGGTGATGCTCGACCTCAAGGAGGCGTCGCAGGAGGGCATGGGCCCGCACGGGCTGTGCGTCGGCGCGACGGGTTCCGGCAAGTCGGAGCTGCTGCGCACGCTCGTACTCGGTCTCGCGGTGACGCACTCCTCGGAGACGCTGAACTTCATCCTCGCGGACTTCAAGGGCGGTGCGACCTTCGCCGGCATGGCGGACATGCCGCACACCGCGGCGGTCATCACCAACCTGGCCGACGACCTCACGCTCGTCGACCGCATGCGCGACTCGATCACCGGTGAGATGCAGCGCCGCCAGGAGCTGCTGCGTACGGCGGGCAACTACGCCAACCTGCACGACTACGAGAAGGCGCGGGCGGCCGGGGCCGCCCTGGAGCCGATGGCCTCGCTGGTCATCGTGCTCGACGAGTTCTCCGAGCTGCTGACGGCCAAGCCGGACTTCATCGACATGTTCATCCAGATCGGCCGCATCGGCCGTTCGCTCGGTGTGCACCTGCTGCTCGCCTCGCAGCGCCTGGAAGAGGGCAAGTTGCGGGGGCTCGACACCTATCTGTCGTACCGGATCGGTCTGCGTACGTTCTCCGCCGCCGAGTCGCGTACGGCGATCGGTGTCCCGGACGCGTACCACCTGCCGTCGGTACCCGGCTCCGGGTATCTGCGGTACGACACCGACACCATGGTCCGCTTCAAGGCGGCGTACGTGTCGGGCGCCTACCACGGCGAGGGTCCCTCGCGGGTTCACCGCTCCACACAGCTGCGGCCCGCGCTGTTCACGGCGCAGCACGTGGCGCTGCCTCCGCAACCCGTCGTCGAGGAGCCGGAGGCCGACGACCGGGTGGACGACGCCCTTGCCGACACCGTCCTGGACGTCATCGTCTCCAAGATGGAGAACCAGGGGCCGCCCGCCCACCAGGTGTGGCTGCCGCCGCTGGAGGAGGCGCCTTCGCTGGAGCAGCTGCTGCCGGCGCTGGCGGTCACGGCGGAGCGCGGTCTGACCGCACCGGAGTACACCGCGCTCGGCCGGCTCAACGTACCGGTCGGTCTGGTGGACAAGCCGTTCGAGCAGCGGCGCGACGTGCTGTACCGGGACTTCGCGGGCGGGGCCGGTCACGGTCTGTTCGTGGGCGGCCCGCAGTCCGGCAAGTCGACTCTGCTGCGTACGCTCATCTCGTCGTTCGCGTTCACCCATACTCCGGGCGAAGTGCAGTTCTACTGCCTGGACTTCGGCGGTGGCGGTCTGATCGCGATGGAGGACCTGGCACACGTCGGCGGGGTCGCGAACCGGCTCGACGGCGAGAAGGTCCGCCGTACGGTCAGCGAGGTCGAGGGCATCCTCAACGCGCGCGAGGAGTACTTCCGCGCGCACAACATCGACTCGATCCAGACGTACCGGCAGCGGCGGGCGGCGGGACTGCTGCCCGACCAGCCGTGGGGCGACGTCTTCCTCGTCGTCGACGGCTGGGCGACGTTCAAGACGGACTACGAGATGCTCGAGGCGTCCATCACCGACATGGCGATGCGCGGCCTCGGCTTCGGTGTGCACGTGATCCTGACGGCGAGCCGCTACACCGAGGTGCGGCCCGCGCTCAAGGACATGCTGCAGAACCGCATCGAACTGCGGCTCGGTGACCCGACCGAGTCGGAGATCGACCGCAAGGTGGCGCAGAACGTGCCCGCCTCGGTGCCGGGCCGGGGTCTGAGCACGGACAAGCTGCACTTCATGACGGCGCTGCCGCGGGTCGACGGTTCTTCGGAGACGGAGGACCTGGCGGAGGCCACGGCCGTGCTCATCCGGGGCATCAACGAGAACTGGCAGGGCAGCCCGGCTCCGGCCGTGCGGCTGCTGCCGAGGATCCTGGAGGCGGACCGGCTGCCGAAGGGGTTCGAGCACCCGGAGCGCGGTGTCGCCTTCGGTATCGACGAGTCGGCGCTCGCGCCGGTGTTCATCGACTTCGAGACGGACCCGCACTTCATCGTGTTCGGTGAGAGCGAGTCCGGTAAGTCGGCGGTGCTGCGGCTGCTCATCAAGCAGATCACGGAGCGCTACACGCCGGAGCAGGCGAAGATCGTCATGGGTGACTACCGGCGCGCCCATCTGGAGGCCGTACCGGAGACGCACCTGTCGCGCTACTGCGCGTCGGCGCCCGCGCTGACGGAGACGCTGGAGGGGCTCGCCGGGTCGCTCAGCCGTCGTATGCCGGGGCCGGACGTCACGCCGGAGCAGCTGAGGAACCGCAGCTGGTACAACAGCCCGGACGCGTATGTCATCGTCGACGACTACGACCTGGTGGCGACCGGTATGAACCCGCTGTCGCCGCTGGTGGAGTATCTGCCGTACGCCCGTGACGTGGGCCTGCACGTCATCATCGCGCGCTCGTCGGGCGGCGCGAGCCGGTCGCTGTACGAGCCGGTGATGCAGCGTCTGCGGGAGCTCGGGGCGCAGGGGCTGGTGATGTCCGGTGACCGGTCGGAGGGCGCGCTGCTCGGCAACATCACGCCGTCCCAGCTGCCGCCGGGGCGTGGGTACTTCCACACGCGGCGGCGCAGCGGGCAGATGGTGCAGACGGGCTGGCTGCCGTCGCGGTTCTGACCTCCTGGCTTGGCTGTACACATGCGTGTGAGGGGCGGCGCCCGGTGGGGCGCCGCCCCACACACGTTTCCCTGGAAGGGGTGCGGCCCGGGCGTTAGGCTGACGCTGCGACAGGCGGGCGGATCACAGGGGGCAGTTGTGACGTTGGGCGGCGGGATGAGGGCCGATGCGCCGATCCTCAAGGACGAGGGCTTCCAGATGTTCGAGGTGGGGCAGGACTTCGCCAAGGCCGCGAAGGCCCTCTTCGACGGGCTGAACGCCATCGAGAAGGAGTCGGGCAAGACGCCGCCGTGGGGCGACGACGAGATGGGCGAGTACTTCGGTGTCGTCTACGAAGGTCTGCGCGACGGTATGAAGGACTCGATGCCCAGCCTCGCGAAGCGGATCGCGGGCATGGGCGTGAAGTTCACCGCGATGGGCGTGCGGCACGAAAAGCACGAGCTCGAAGAGGACGCGAAGTACGTGGCCCTCCTCGCGGAGCACGATGCCGGCTCCGGCTCCGGCTCAAGGTGAACAGTTTCAAGCCCGTCTGATACGGGGCCCGCCGTGCACACAGCGCCTGACGAAGAGGGATTGCCGGGCCGTACGTACGGACAGCCAGCCGGGCGTCGACCGGCGGACCACCACCGAGCTGGGCACGACGGAGTCATCGATGACCAGGGTTGCGTGACGCCCTGGTTCGATACGTGAACTCGTGCTGTCTGGCGTACCACCACCATCCACCGGCCTTGGAACGTACGGGCACCCTTGCAGCAAGGTTGTGGCAGGAACACTCTCAAGTCGTGCCAGGGACGGTCAGTAAGTTCTGGGCACGGCTGTACTTCGTGTGATCCTCCTGCCGTTGGGGGGTGGTTGTGCGGCGGATTGCCTGTGGGGGGGCGCGCTGTGGCGATGATGTTGCCGGACGAGGTCGAGTGGGTCCTGGAGATGCTCGGCTACAAGTGGCCGACCGCGAACGAGGACCTGCT
>NZ_JBSFTV010000072.1:0-17466 GCF_053591455.1 Streptomyces sp. NPDC003016 | reverse complement strand
ACCGCTCGGGCACCATCAAGGGCCTGGCCGCCGAGGTCGGCGCCTCCCTCACCTCCGGCGCCCCCATCTGCGAGATCAAGGACTGACGTCCGGCCGCAGAGGAAGCCGAGAAAGCCGCAGAGCGGCCGTACCAGAGCTGAGGGCCCCGCCGAGACCGGCGGGGCCCTCAGCTCACTCGGTCCCTGCGGCGCGCAATGGCATTCTGGAGACCTGAGCAGGAGAAGGGCGACGCGATGGCGACGAGCAGTCCACACAGGCCCGGGACGCCGACGTCCTCGTCGGCGGCCGTACGGCCCATGCGTGCCGATGCCCGCCGCAACTACGAGCGCGTGCTGGCCGAGGCCCGTACCGCCTTCGCCGAGCACGGCACCGACGCCTCGCTGGAGGACGTCGCGCGCCGCGCCGGTGTGGGCATCGGAACGCTCTACCGGCACTTCCCCACCCGGCACGCGCTGATGAGCGCGGTCTTCCAGGGCGCCGTGGACGAACTCCTCACACGCGCGCGGGGACTCGCCGACAGCGAGACGCCCTGCTCGGCGCTCGTCACGTGGCTGCGCGAGATCATCACTCATGCGGGTGAGTACCGGGGACTCGCCCGCGCGCTCATGTCGGCCTCGCGCGACGAGAGTTCGGCCCTGGCGCGGTGCAGTACGCCGATGAACGCGGCCGGCGAGCGGTTGCTCGTACGGGCTCAGGAGAGCGGCTCCGTCAGGCCCGACGTGTCGATCGGGGACCTGATGCAGCTGACCAACGCCATCGCGCTGGCAGCCGAGCAGGCCCCGGACGATCCGGAGCTGGCCGACCGGCTGCTGACACTGACGCTGAAGGGTCTGCGGGCGGAGAAGTAGCGGGGCGGCGAGCGCCGGTACGACGCGCCCGGCTCAGCGGCGGCGCAGATCGGCGACGCGCGCCCGCTCCGCCGGCCCCGCCTGCTCCGCCAGGGATCCGGCGGAGCGCAGTTGCGCCCCGGCGCCGGGGCCGCCCGGGTGCGTACGCCGCTGACCGGGCAGGGGCATGTCCCGGCGGGGCTGGCGTCCCGGCGGGACGCCTTCTCCCCCGGTCCCCGCCGCTCCCGTCCCCGCCACGGCGATCTGCACTCCCTGATCGGCCAGGGCCTGCAGTTCGGTGGCCGCGCGGTCGTCGTGGGACGGCGGCTCGTCGGTGACCAGACGGGTGATCACGTCGGTCGGCACCGTCTGGAACATGGTGTCGGTCCCGAGCTTGGTGTGGTCCGCGAGGACCACCACCTCGGCGGCGGCCTGCACCAGCGCCCGGTCGACGCTCGCGGAGAGCATGTTGGAGGTGGACAGGCCGCGCTCGGCGGTCAGCCCGCTGCCGGAGAGGAAGGCGCGGGAGACCCGCAGTCCCTGGAGGGACTGCTCGGCCCCGCTGCCGACCAGGGCGTAGTTCGAGCCGCGCAGCGTGCCGCCGGTCATGACGACTTCGACCCGGTTGGCGTGCGCCAGCGCCTGGGCCACCAGCAGGGAGTTGGTGACGACGGTCAGCCCGGGAACCCGGGCGAGCCGTCTGGCCAGCTCCTGCGTGGTCGTCCCGGCGCCGACGACGACGGCTTCGCCCTCTTCGACGAGTCCCGCGGCGAGGTCGGCGATGGCCGTCTTCTCCGCGGTCGCGAGATGGGATTTCTGCGGAAAGCCGGACTCCCGCGTGAAACCGCCCGGCAGTACCGCACCGCCGTGCCGGCGGTCGAGGAGTCCTTCTGCCTCCAGTGCCCGCACGTCCCGTCGTACGGTCACTTCAGAGGTCTGGACGACACGGGCGAGCTCACGGAGCGATACAGCCCCGTTGGCTCGCACCATTTCGAGGATCAATTGGCGACGTTCTGCAGCGAACACGAAACTGACAGTAACCTGACCGACCTATAGTTCTCAGCAGTTTGCGCCGAATAGCAGAAGTTGCACGCAAACTGAGGGTCCGAGTGATATAAGCGGCGCACGCTGGTTGCGCGCGCCGCGCGTCGGGGGTGTCGGCTACGCCTCGGCGGACGTCTTGCGGGTGTGCAGCTGGCGCGCCACCTCGGCGATGGAGCCCGACAGGGACGGGTAGACCGTGAAGGCCTTCGCGACCTGTTCCACGGTCAGGTTGTTGTCGACGGCGAGCGAGATCGGGTGGATCAGCTCGCTGGCGCGCGGGGCGACGACGCAGCCGCCGACCACGATGCCCGTACCGGGACGGCAGAAGATCTTGACGAAGCCGTCGCGGATGCCCTGCATCTTGGCGCGCGGGTTGCGCAGCAGCGGCAGCTTCACGGAGCGCGCGTCGATCCTGCCCGCGTCCACGTCCGCCTGCGTGTAGCCGACCGTCGCGATCTCGGGGTCGGTGAAGACGTTCGACGAGACGGTCTTGAGGTTCAGCGGGGTGACCGCGTCACCGAGGAAGTGGTACATCGCGATCCGGCCCTGCATGGCCGCGACCGACGCCAGCGCGAACACCCCGGTGACGTCGCCCGCCGCGTACACGCCGGGCGCGGTGGTGCGCGAGACCTTGTCGGTCCAGATGTGGCCCGAGTCCTTCAGCCGGACCCCGGCCTCCTCCAGGCCCATGTCCGCGGAGTTCGGGATGGCGCCGACGGCCATCAGGCAGTGGGTGCCGGTGATGACGCGCCCGTCGGAGAGGGTCACCTCCACCCGGTCGCCGACCCGCTTGGCCGACTCGGCCCGCGAGCGCGCCATGACGTTCATGCCGCGGCGCCGGAAGACGTCCTCCAGGACGGCGGCGGCGTCCGGGTCCTCGCCGGGCAGCACGCGGTCGCGGGAGGAGACGAGGGTGACGCGCGAGCCGAGTGCCTGGTACGCGCCGGCGAACTCGGCGCCGGTGACGCCGGAGCCGACCACGATGAGCTCCTCGGGGAGCTCGTCCAGGTCGTACACCTGCGTCCAGTTCAGGATCCGCTCGCCGTCCGGGAGCGCGTCGGGGATCTCGCGCGGGTGCCCGCCGGTCGCGATCAGCACGGCGTCGGCGGTGATGCGCTCCACCTCGCCGTCCGCGTCGGTGACGACGACGGTGCGCGAGCCGTCGGCGCCCTGCTGGCCCTCCAGGCGGCCGCGGCCGCGCAGCACGCGCGCGCCCGCACGGGTGACGGACGCGGTGATGTCGTGGGACTGCGCGAGCGCGAGGCGCTTCACGCGGCGGTTGACCTTGCCCAGGTCCACGCCGACCACGCGGGCCGCCTGCTCGACGTGCGGCGTGTCGTCGGCGACGATGATGCCCAACTCCTCGTACGAAGAGTCGAAGGTCGTCATCACCTCGGCCGTGGCGATCAGGGTCTTGGACGGTACGCAGTCGGTGAGCACCGACGCCCCGCCCAGGCCGTCACGGTCGACGACGGTCACCTCCGCGCCGAGCTGGGCGCCCACCAGGGCCGCCTCGTATCCGCCGGGTCCGCCACCGATGATCACGATCCGGGTCACGAAAAAGTCCGCCTCGCATGGTCAATCCCGGCCCGCCTGCCTGCTCGGCCGGGGATCCGGGGATCGCCCGGGGGGAATGCAGTACGTACTCCATTCTCCCGCACGCTTCAAAGTGCTTCGCCCCGGGGCCCTCCATCCGGGCGCGGCGCTCTGCGGGCCCCGCCGCCCCACCCCCTCCCGTACCCTCGACCACATGTCGCTCTACGCCGCGTACGCCGGCAACCTCGACGCGCGGCTGATGACGCGCCGCGCACCGCACTCACCGCTGCGCGGGACCGGCTGGCTCAACGGCTGGCGGCTGACCTTCGGCGGGGAGGCGATGGGCTGGGAGGGCGCGCTCGCCACCATCGTGGAGGCCCCGCGTTCCCAGGTCTTCGTCGCGCTGTACGACATCGCCCCCATGGACGAGGACTCCATGGACCGCTGGGAGGGTGTCGGACTCGACATCTACCGCCGGATGCGGGTGCGGGTGCACACCCTGGACGGCGAGGAGCCGACCTGGCTGTACGTCCTGAACGGGTACGAGGGCGGGCTGCCCTCGGCGCGCTACCTGGGCGAGATCGCCGATGCGGCGGAGTCGGCGGGCGCACCGCACGACTACATCATGGAGCTGCGCAAACGCCCCTGCTGACGCGGGGCGCCGGGGCGTTTGTCCGATCCGCCAAGGCAACGATCGAAACACCGTCCACAGCGACATCTACGCGCGTAGGGATTCACCGGTTACCCTCGTCGGCGTGAACGCATCTGTTACCCCCGCCCCGACCGACGGCTTCGCCGACCCCCATGCGGCAGCCGACGACGCCGCCGCCCGCCTGCGCGAGCTGACCGGCGCCGAGACCCACGACGTCGCCCTCGTGATGGGGTCGGGCTGGGTGCCCGCCGCCGAGGCGCTGGGCGCGCCCGAGCACGAGTTCCCGGTCACCGAGCTGCCCGGCTTCCCGCCGCCGGCCGTCGCCGGACACGCGGGCACGGTCCGCTCGTACAAGATCGGCGACAAGCGCGCCCTGGTCTTCCTCGGCCGTACGCACTACTACGAGGGCCGCGGTGTCGCCGCCGTCTCGCACGGCGTCCGTACCGCCGTCGCCGCCGGCTGCAAGACCATCGTCCTCACCAACGGCTGCGGCGGCCTGCGTCCGGGCATGCGCCCCGGCCAGCCGGTCCTGATCAGCGACCACATCAACCTGACGGCCACCTCGCCGATCATCGGGGCGAACTTCGTGGACCTGACGGACCTGTACTCGCCGCGCCTGCGCACGCTGTGCAAGGAGGTGGACGCCACCCTGGAGGAGGGCGTGTACGTCCAGTTCCCCGGCCCGCACTACGAGACCCCCGCCGAGATCAACATGGTCCGCGTGATGGGCGGCGACCTGGTCGGCATGTCCACGGTCCTGGAGGCCATCGCCGCGCGCGAGGCGGGCGCGGAGGTGCTCGGCATCTCCCTGGTCACCAACCTGGCCGCGGGTCTGACGGGCGAGCCGCTCAACCACGAGGAAGTCCTCCAGGCCGGCCGCGACTCGGCCACCCGGATGGGCGCACTCCTGGCCCAGGTCCTCGAGCGGATCTGACCCGAACGCCCTCCGGCCCCAGTTCGGGGAGGGGCGGGGCGGGGAACAAGCACGCCGCAGGCGAATCGGAACGCACACTCGAGAGGTGGACCACATCGTGCAGCAGGAGCAGGAGCTGATCGCACGGGCGCAGGCCTGGCTGGCCGAGGACCCGGACAGCGAGACCCGCGAGGAGCTCGGCAAGCTCATCGACGCGGAGGACCTGGGCGAGCTCGCCGCCCGGTTCGCCGGCACGCTGCAGTTCGGCACGGCAGGACTGCGCGGAGAGCTCGGCGCGGGCCCCATGCGGATGAACCGCGCCGTCGTCATCAGGGCCGCCGCCGGCCTCGCCGCGTACCTGAAGGCGAAGGGGCAGACCGACGGCCTCGTCGTCATCGGCTACGACGCCCGGCACAAGAGCGCCGACTTCGCCCGCGACACCGCCGCCGTGATGACCGGCGCCGGGCTGCGCGCCGCCCTGCTGCCCCGCCCGCTGCCCACCCCCGTCCTGGCCTTCGCCATAAGGCACCTGGGCGCCGTCGCCGGCGTCGAGGTCACCGCGAGCCACAACCCGCCCCGCGACAACGGCTACAAGGTCTACCTCGGCGACGGCTCGCAGATCGTGCCGCCCGCCGACGCCGAGATCGCGGCCGAGATCGCGGCCGTGCGCTCCCTCGCGGACGTACCGCGCCCCGAGGACGGCTGGTTCACGCTCGACGAGGAGGTCCTGGAGGCCTATCTCGCCCGTACGGACGAGGTCCTGACCGCCGGGTCCCCGCGCACCGCCCGCACCGTCTACACGGCCATGCACGGCGTCGGCAAGGACGTCCTCCTGGCCGCCTTCGCCCGCGCCGGCTTCCCCGAGCCCGTGCTCGTGGCCGAGCAGGCCGAGCCGGACCCGGACTTCCCGACGGTCGCCTTCCCCAACCCGGAGGAGCCGGGGGCGATGGACCTGGCCTTCGCCACCGCCCGCCGCGCGGAGCCCGACCTGATCATCGCGAACGACCCGGACGCGGACCGCTGCGCCGTCGCCGTGCCCGTGCCCGGCACCGAGGAGTGGCGGATGCTGCGCGGCGACGAGGTCGGCGCGCTGCTCGCCGCGCACCTCGTGCACAAGGGCGCGCGCGGCACGTTCGCCGAGTCGATCGTCTCGTCGTCGCTGCTCGGCCGGATCGCCGCCGCCGCGGGCCTGGCGTACGAGGAGACCCTGACCGGCTTCAAGTGGATCGCCCGCGTCGAGGACCTGCGCTACGGCTACGAGGAGGCCCTCGGCTACTGCGTCGACCCCGAGGGCGTACGCGACAAGGACGGCATCACGGCGGCGCTCGCCGTCGCCGAGCTCGCCTCCGTGCTCAAGGAGCAGGACCGCACGCTCCTCGACCTGCTCGACGACCTCGCCGTCGAGCACGGCCTGCACGCCACCGACCAGCTGTCGGTCCGCGTCCAGGACCTCACCGTGATCGCCGACGCGATGGCCCGGCTGCGCGCCCAGCCGCCCACCGCGCTCGCCGGCCTGGCCGTCACCTCCGCCGAGGACCTCACGCGCGGCACCGACAAGCTGCCGCCGACCGACGGCCTCCGCTACTACCTGGACGGTGAGGTGAAGGCCCGCGTGATCGTCCGGCCGAGCGGCACCGAGCCGAAGCTCAAGTGCTACCTGGAGACCGTCGTCCCGGTAGCCGGCGCGAGCGAGCTGGCGACCGCCAAGGAGCGGGCCGGGTCCGTCCTCGCCGCCCTCAAGCGGGACCTGGCGGCCGCCGCCGGCATCTGAGCGCGACACACGCCACCCGGGCGGCCGGCCCCCTGCCCGGGACCGGCCGCCCGGGTGGTTTGCGTACCGGTGGCGCGAGTGCCGTGCGCGGGATGCGGAGCATTCTGCTCCAGCAGTCGAGGCCGCACCTGTTCCTGCTCTGCGCCGCCGAGCGCCTGCCGGGCCCGCCGCAGGTCAGCCGAGCACGCCACGGTGGCGGGAGGGGACGCGTCGGGGCGCTCCCCGCAGGGCGTCGAACGCAGCCACCCCGAAGCCCACGCCGTACCCGGACGTTCGGCGCCCGAGAGACGCCCCGGCGCGGCACCGGCCCCGAAGCCCCCGCGAAAGACGTCCACCGCACCCGCCCGCACGCCTCACCCCGTGGCGAGAAGCACCGCGAGCGCGACGGCGCCCACCGCGCACGGCACGATGATCCCGTAAGCCCAGCGGACGGTGGGCCCGCCCTGCGCGGTCGGCCGGGCGGCGCACCGCTCGGCCTGCTCGCGCAGGTCGTCGACGATCTGGTCGGCGGGCGCCCGGCGCGCCCGCGCGTCGGTGACGTCGGCGGTCGCGGACGTCCTGCCGTACGGATCGTCGGACGCCTGCCTGGCCTGCTGCCGGGCGACGCGCTTGCGCTGGCGCAGCGAGACGGGCACGGCCCACAGCTGGTACTTCCGGCCACCCGCGAAGACCTCGCTGGAGTAACCGGCCCGTACGCCCTCGACCGCCCCCCAGGGCAGCGTGATCGTACGGAAGGGATTGCGGATCCGGAGCCGGTCGTCGTTGGCGTACACGGCGGGCCGCAGCGTGAACGCCACCACCAGCGGCACGGCGAACAGCAGCCCCGCCACGGCGGCCCACGGCGTACGCCCCTCCCCGCGCACCAGCGCGTCGCCGCCGACCCAGGCGGCCAGCAGAAGGACCAGAACACCGCCGCCGAGGGCGGAGGACGACCGGAAGACGCGGTCGGCGTACGGCGGCTCGTCGGGCCGGCCGGGGTCGCCGGGGCCTGCGGGGCCGTTGGGGCTGCTTGTCATGCGGCCGATTCTGCCTCACGTCACACAGGCTCGGCCGGGGCCGGGGGTGTACAGGCCGCTACGCGCGTAGATATGCTGCAGTGGTGACCATGCCCACCACCGCACCCGCATCCGCGTTCGCCGACGTGACCACGTCCGACGCCGCGCTGCGCCGCTTCCTGCACGGGCTCCCCGGCGTGGACCCCGTCGGCCTGGAAGCGCGCGCCGCGTCCCTCGGCACCCGTTCGGTCAAGACCACGTCGAAGGCGTACGCCATCGACCTGGCCATCTCGATGATCGACCTCACCACGCTCGAAGGCGCGGACACCCCGGGCAAGGTCCGGGCGCTCTGCGCCAAGGGCGCCCACCCGGACCCGACCGACCGGACGACGCCGCGCGTAGCCGCGATCTGCGTCTACCCGGACATGGCGGCCACCGCCAAGGACGCCCTGGCCGGCACCGGCATCAAGGTCGCCTCCGTCGCCACCGCCTTCCCGGCGGGCCGTGCCGCGCTCCCCGTGAAGCTCGCGGACGTGCGCGACGCGGTCGCCGCCGGCGCCGACGAGATCGACATGGTGATCGACCGGGGAGCCTTCCTCTCCGGTCACTACCTGAAGGTCCACGAGGAGATCGTGGCCGTGAAGGCCGAGTGCGGCGACAAGGCCCGCCTGAAGGTCATCTTCGAGACCGGCGAGCTGTCGACGTACGACAACATCCGCCGCGCGTCCTGGCTCGGGATGCTGGCGGGCGCGGACTTCATCAAGACCTCCACCGGCAAGGTGGGCGTGAACGCCACCCCGCCCAACACCCTGCTGATGCTCGAGGCCGTACGCGACTTCAAGGCGCAGACCGGAATCCAGGTCGGCGTGAAGCCGGCCGGCGGCATCCGCTCCACCAAGGACGCGATCAAGTTCCTGGTGCTGGTCAACGAGACCGTCGGCGAGGACTGGCTCAGCAACGAATGGTTCCGCTTCGGCGCGTCCTCGCTGCTGAACGACCTGCTGATGCAGCGGCAGAAGCTGAGCACCGGCCGTTACTCCGGTCCCGACTACGTGACGGTGGACTGATCACCATGGCATCTGTATTCGAGTACGCACCCGCTCCCGAGTCGCGCTCGGTCGTCGACATCGCGCCGTCCTACGGCCTGTTCATCGACGGCGAGTTCACCGACGCGGCCGACGGCAAGGTCTTCAAGACCGTCTCGCCGTCCACCGAGGAGGTCCTCTCCGAGGTGGCACGCGCAGGCGCCGAGGACGTCGACCGCGCCGTGAAGGCGGCCCGCAGGGCCTTCGACACGTGGTCCGCGCTGCCCGGCTCCGAGCGCGCCAAGTACCTCTTCCGCATCGCGCGGATCATCCAGGAGCGCTCGCGCGAGCTGGCCGTCCTGGAGACCCTCGACAACGGCAAGCCGATCAAGGAGACCCGCGACGCGGACCTCCCCCTGGTCGCCGCGCACTTCTTCTACTACGCGGGCTGGGCCGACAAGCTCGACCACGCCGGGTACGGGCCGAACCCGCGTCCCCTGGGCGTCGCGGGCCAGGTCATCCCCTGGAACTTCCCCCTCCTCATGCTCGCGTGGAAGATCGCCCCGGCGCTCGCCACGGGCAACACGGTCGTCCTGAAGCCGGCCGAGACGACCCCGCTCTCCGCCCTCTTCTTCGCGGACATCTGCCGCCAGGCGGGCCTGCCCAAGGGCGTCGTCAACATCCTTCCCGGTTACGGGGATGCGGGCGCCGCGCTCGTCGGGCACCCGGACGTGAACAAGGTCGCCTTCACCGGCTCCACGGCCGTCGGCAAGGCGATCGCCCGCCAGGTGGCGGGCACGGACAAGAAGGTCACCCTGGAGCTCGGCGGCAAGGGCGCGAACATCGTCTTCGACGACGCCCCGATCGACCAGGCCGTCGAGGGCGTCGTCACCGGCATCTTCTTCAACCAGGGCCAGGTCTGCTGCGCCGGGTCCCGCCTCCTCGTGCAGGAGTCGATCCAGGACGAGCTGCTCGACTCCCTCAAGCGCAGGCTCTCCACCCTGCGCCTGGGCGACCCGCTGGACAAGAACACCGACATCGGCGCCATCAACTCCGCCGAGCAGCTGGCCCGTATCACCGCGCTCGCCGAGACCGGCGAGGCGGAGGGCGCCGAGCGCTGGTCGGCGCCGTGCGACCTCCCCTCCTCCGGCTACTGGTTCGCGCCGACGCTCTTCACGGGCGTCACGCAGGCGCACACCGTCGCGCGCGACGAGATCTTCGGCCCGGTGCTGTCGGTGCTGTCGTTCCGTACCCCCGACGAGGCCGTCGCCAAGGCCAACAACACCCAGTACGGCCTGTCGGCAGGCATCTGGACGGAGAAGGGTTCGCGGATCCTCGCGGTCGCCGGCAAGCTCCGCGCGGGCGTCGTCTGGGCCAACACGTTCAACAAGTTCGACCCGACCTCGCCCTTCGGCGGCTACAAGGAGTCGGGCTCCGGCCGCGAAGGCGGCCGCCACGGCCTGGAGGCGTACCTCGATGTCTGAGCGACTTTCTGTCTTCAAGACCTACAAGCTGTACGTCGGGGGCAAGTTCCCACGGAGCGAGAGCGGCCGGGTGTACGAGGTGACGACAGCAGCATCAGCCGCCGGCGCGGCGGGCAGGAACAAGTGGCTGGCGAACGCTCCCCTCGCCTCCCGCAAGGACGCGCGTGACGCGGTCGTCGCGGCGCGCAAGGCGTTCGGCGGCTGGTCGGGCGCGACGGCGTACAACCGGGGCCAGGTCCTCTACCGCATCGCCGAGATGCTGGAGGGCCGCAAGGACCAGTTCGTGCGCGAAGTCGCGGACGCCGAGGGCCTGTCGAGGGCGAAGGCCGCCGCCGCCGTCGACGCGGCGATCGACCGCTGGGTCTGGTACGCGGGCTGGACCGACAAGATCGCCCAGATCGTGGGCGGCGCGAACCCGGTCGCGGGCCCGTTCTTCAACCTCTCCACCCCCGAGCCCACGGGCGTCGTCAGCGTCGTCGCCCCCCAGGAGTCGTCCTTCCTGGGTCTCGTCTCGGTGATCGCCCCGGTGATCGCGACGGGCAACACGGCCGTCGTCGTCGCGTCGGAGAAGTCCCCGCTGCCCGCGCTCTCCCTCGGCGAGGTCCTGGCCACGTCCGACCTGCCGGGCGGTGTGGTCAACATCCTGACCGGGCGTACGCAGGAGATCGCGGCGCCGCTCGCCTCGCACCAGGACGTCAACGCGATCGACCTCACGGGCGCGGACGCGGACCTGGCGCGCGATCTGGAGATCGCCGCCGCGGACAACCTCAAGCGGGTTCTGCGTCCCCAGCCCGTGGACTGGTCGGCCGACCCCGGCACGCACCGCCTGACGGCCTTCCTCGAAACCAAGACGGTGTGGCACCCGACGGGCTCCCTGGGCGCGTCCGGCTCCGCCTACTGACCCCCGCCCCCCTGCGGATGGGCCCCGTACCGCTCGATCCGGTACGGGGCCCATCCGTGTGCCCGGGTGCCCGGGTGCCCGTGCGTCCGGGTGTCCGGGCGGGCCGTGCCCGTGCGGGCCGGGCGGGTCAGCCCGGGAGCAGACCCGCCGCCGGCAGGTCCTGGAGCGCGTCGCCCCGCGTGAGCGGGGCGGTGACCGCCGAGGTGCCGACCGGCTTGAAGTCGGCGACCTGGGTGCCCAGCGAGTTGTCCAGCGGGTCCACCCCCGTCCCGGCCATCGGGTTCAACGGGAGGGTCTTGACCGGGACGGCCCCGCCGGCGGCGGCATGCCCGAGTCCCTCGGTGAGGGCCCGGCCGGTGGCCGCCGCGCCGGCGCTCCCCGGCGGCGCCCCGGCCGCCTGCGCCGCGCCGCCGCCCGCCGCGAGGGCCGCGCCGGCGGCCGTGACGGCGAGGCCGACGCGCAGGAGCGCGTGCCGCGGGGAGCTGGAAGGGGTGTGACGTGCCATGGGACTCCCGTCCGAGTGAGTCATCACGAGAGCACGCACCGTAGTTGAGATGTGATGCTGATACCAAGAAGTACCCGGCGGAGTCCCCCGCCCGGGTCCATGCCGCACACTTGTCCCCTGTGAGCTCATCCCCCATCCCCCCGCGCGTCGTCCTGCTTTCGGGCCCCTCCGGTTCCGGAAAGTCGTCACTCGCCGCCCGTACGGGCCTGCCCGTGCTGCGCCTCGACGACTTCTACAAGGAGGGCGACGACCCCACGCTCCCGCAGGTCGTGGGGGGTACGGACATCGACTGGGACTCCCCGCTGTCCTGGGACGCGGACGCCGCCGTCGCGGCGATCGAGGAGCTGTGCCGTACGGGGCGTACGACCGTCCCCGTCTACGACATCGCCGCCAGCGCGCGGGTGGACAGGGAAGCGCTCGACATCGGGCGCACGCCCCTGTTCGTGGCCGAGGGGATCTTCGCCGCGGACATCGTGGCGCGCTGCCAGGAGCTGGACGTACTCGCGGACGCGCTCTGCCTGCGCGGGCGTCCCACGACGACCTTCAGGCGGCGGCTGCTCCGGGACCTGCGGGAGGGCCGCAAGTCGGTGCCGTTCCTGCTGCGCAGGGGCTGGCGGCTGATGCGGGCCGAGCGGGCGATCGTGGGGCGCCAGACGGCGCTCGGGGCGCACCCCTGCGGCAAGGAGGAGGCGCTGGGCCGGCTGGCCGCGGCGGCCGCGGGCCGCTGCCGCCGGACGCCCGCGGCGCGCTAGCGGTACCGCTCGTGCGAACGGCGCCGCTCCGGCGGCACCGCTCTTCGGGCGCCCCCTGCCCGCGACCGCCGAAATGACGTACAGCGGGGCCGGACAGGACCCCCCGGCCCGTCCGGCCCCGCTGCGTCTCCCCCCGTGGGCTTCCGCCGTTTCCCCCGAAACCGCGGCCCCCACCCCCGTCCCCCCGGGTGCCTTCAGGCCACCAGCTCGCCGAAGGACTCTTCCTCGTCACGGCCGAAGCTGAGGGCCTCGTCCTCGCGCAGCCGGCGCAGTGAACGCCAGATGCTGCTCTTGACCGTGCCGACACTGATGTCGAGGATGTCCGCGATCTCCGGGTCGGTGCGGCCCTCGTAGTACCGCAGGACCAGCATCGTGCGCTGGAGTTCGGGCAGCCGGGCGAGCGCCTGCCAGAGCACGGCGCGCAGCTCGGTGCCGCGCATCGCGTCCGTGTCGTTCGCCGTCTCCGGCAGTTCCTCGGTCGGGTATTCGTTGAGCTTGCGCCTGCGCCAGGCGCTGATGTGCAGGTTCGTCATCGTGCGGCGCAGGTAGCCGCCGACCGCCGCCTTGTCGCTGATCCTGTCCCAGGCGCGGTACGTCGAGAAGAGGGCGCTCTGCAGCAGGTCCTCGGCCTCGAACCGGTCGCCGGTCAGGTGGTAGGCGGTGGCGTACAGGGAGGCACGGCGCTCCCGGACGTAGGCGGTGAATTCCGCCTCCGGCCCCGAAGCCCCTTCCCCCGCGGCCTCCCGGTACGCCGCTCCCCCGTGCCCCCCGTCGCCCCCCGCGAACACGTCGGGCACCGCAGCCACATGCACGGCCTGCACGGCCTGCGTGCGCTGGCGCCCGGTGCCACGAGCACACCCCCGCAGGCTCACGGCACCGGACTTCTCGGTGTTCCTCGTGAGGTCGTGGAGACGCGTGACAACTGCGCTGGAGTTGGTGCTGTGCAGTGCGTTCATCTCGCGCCCCCCGTCGGTGGAGTCCGTCGCTGTCCGTGTGCCAATGAGCTTGCCCGGGCAGTTTCATCGCGGTGTCCGCCGACTGTCACAGCCCTGTCACAGGGGCGGGGGCGCACCCGACGGTCGAACTGCCCCTCCCCCATGGGCCAGAATGGCCTCTGTGCCTTTCCTGTTGCTGATCGAGGACGACGACGCCATCCGCACGGCCCTCGAACTCTCCCTGTCACGCCAGGGCCACCGAGTGGCCACCGCGGCGACGGGAGAAGACGGCCTGAGGCTGCTGCGCGAGCAGCGGCCGGATCTGATCGTGCTGGACGTGATGCTGCCCGGCATCGACGGATTCGAGGTGTGCCGGCGCATCAGGCGCACGGACCAGCTGCCCATCATCCTGCTGACCGCGCGCAGCGACGACATCGACGTGGTGGTCGGCCTGGAGTCGGGCGCCGACGACTACGTCGTCAAGCCGGTGCAGGGGCGGGTCCTCGACGCCCGTATCCGCGCGGTGCTGCGGCGGGGCGAGCGGGAGGCCAACGACGCCGCCGTCTTCGGCGGCGTCGTCATCGACCGGTCCGCCATGACGGTCACCAAGAACGGCGAGGACCTTCAGCTCACCCCGACCGAGCTGCGGCTGCTGCTGGAGCTGAGCCGCCGCCCCGGGCAGGCCCTTTCGCGCCAGCAGTTGCTGCGGCTGGTGTGGGAGCACGACTACCTCGGCGACTCACGGCTGGTCGACGCGTGCGTGCAGCGGCTGCGGGCCAAGGTCGAGGACGTACCGTCGTCGCCGACCCTCATCCGTACGGTCCGGGGCGTCGGTTACCGGCTGGACTCGCCTTCGTGAGCGCTGCTTCCCGCAGGACGCTGCTGGCGGGGCTGCGCCTGACCAGTCTGCGGCTGCGGCTCGTCGTCGTCTTCGCCCTGGTGGCGCTGACGGCCGCCGTCTCCGCGTCGGGCATCGCGTACTGGCTCAACCGCGAGGCGGTGCTGACCCGCACCCAGGACGCGGCGCTCAAGGACTTCCGGCAGGAGATGCAGAGCCGCGCGGCCACGCTGCCGCTGCATCCGACGCAGGCCGAACTCCAGTCCGCCGCGGCGCAGATGGCGGCCGGCGGCAGCACCGGCTACAGCGTGCTCCTGGTGGACGAGCGGGCGGCGGGCAAGCCGATCGCCGGGACCTCCGACATCGACACCCTGACGCTCGACGACGTACCGCAGCAGCTCCAGGACGCGGTGGACCGGCGGCAGAAGGTCACGGACGCCAACGAGTTCCCGCACCACCTCTACTGGGTGCGCGTCAGCCCGAGGGGGAAGCCGCTCCTGGTGGCGGGCACGAAGGTGATCGGCGGCGGGCCCACCGGTTACATGGTCACCTCCCTGGAGCAGGAGCGCGACGACCTCAACTCGCTGGCCTGGTCCCTCGCGATCGCCACCGCGCTCGCGCTGCTGGGCTCCGCGCTGCTCGCCCAGGCGGCCGCGACGACCGTGCTCAAGCCCGTGCAGCGGCTCGGGGACGCGGCGCGGCGGCTCGGTGAGGGGAAGCTCGACACCCGGCTGAGGGTGTCGGGCACGGACGAACTGGCCGACCTGTCGCGGACGTTCAACAAGACAGCGGAGTCGCTGGAGAAGAAGGTCGCGGACATGAGCGCGCGGGAGGAGTCGAGCCGGCGGTTCGTCGCCGACATGTCGCACGAGCTGCGCACCCCGCTGACCGCGATCACCGCGGTGGCCGAGGTCCTGGAGGACGAGGCGGACAACCTCGACCCGATGATCGCGCCCGCCGTGCACCTGGTGGTGAGCGAGACGCGGCGCCTGAACGACCTCGTCGAGAACCTGATGGAGGTGACCCGCTTCGACGCGGGTACGGCCCGTCTCGTCCTCGACGACGTCGACGTCGCGGACCAGGTGACCGCCTGCATCGACGCCCGCGCGTGGCTGGACGCGGTGGACCTCGACGCCGAGCGCGGCATCATGGCGCGCCTCGACCCGCGCCGCCTGGACGTCATCCTGGCGAACCTGATCGGCAACGCGCTCAAGCACGGCGGCTCCCCGGTGCGGGTGTCGGTGCGGACCGCCGGCCACGAGCTGTTCATCGAGGTACGGGACCACGGCCCCGGCATCCCCGAGGACGTACTGCCGCACGTCTTCGACCGCTTCTACAAGGCGAGCGCGTCACGGCCGCGCTCCGAGGGCAGCGGGCTCGGCCTGTCCATCGCCATGGAGAACGCGCACATCCACGGCGGGGACATCACCGCGGCGAATTCGGCCGACGGCGGCGCGGTCTTCGTACTGCGGCTGCCGCTCGACGTGTCGCGGTCCGCGGACGGCGAGGAGAACGACGGTGTGAGGGAGGGGGAGGAGTGCGAAGAACAGTGAAGCGCGGGCCGGCCCGTCTCGTGGGCCTCGCCGCGCTGTGCGCCGTGCTCGCCGGGTGCGGGATCAGGACCACTTCGGTGCCGGTCGAGGCGGGCGCCGCACCGTCCCGGGTGCCGTGCGAGCTGTCGGCGGAGGACGCCTCCTCCCCGGCGGCCCCCGGCATCGCGCTCCAGGTGTACCTGGTCTGCGGCGCGCAGCTGGTCCCGGTGGACCGGGCTGTGCGGGCCCCCGGGGAGAAGCCGGTGTCCGGCCGGGTGCGGGTCGCGCAGACGCTTCTCGACGAGCTCCGGAAGGAGCCTTCGGACGAGGAGAAGCAGGCGGGGTTCACCACGGACGTACGGGAGCCACTGGCCGTTTCCGGGGCGCGCGAGGGCGACCCCCGGGGGGCGCTGCGGCTCAGCAGCCGGCCCGAGGACCTGCCCGCGCACGCACTGGCTCAGATCGTCTGTACGTACGCGGACAGCGCGGCGTCCGGATCCGACCGGTCCGTGGTGCTCGGCGGCCCTTCCGACGACCCGGTGCGCGCCTACCGGTGCACGGCGGCGCTGAAGTCCCGTCCCGAGTCGGTGCCCGCCCTCGGCGAGATCCTGCCTTCGCGCTGACCCTGCCTCGGCGCTGGTCCCGCCTTCGCGCTGATCCCGCCTTCGCACTGATCCGTCCCGGCTTCCGGGCGTACCGGTCGCGGCCCGCACGGGCCCGTCCGGGTGAGGTGCGGGCCCGGTTCGTCACACCGCCGCCCGGAGCGGAACCGATCGTCCCGGTGACCGCGTCCTGGAGTGCGTGCGTCATGGCTCGGACGGCAGCGCCGTCATCATCCGCTTCCGCGCGGCGGGAGGACTCCTCCTCCTCGCGCACCTGCTGCTCGTCGGGTGGCTGACCCTGCGTCCCCTGGACGTCCCGTGGGTGACCTCACCGAACTTCCATCCGCTGGCCGGCATCGAGGCGGATCTGGCGCTCGGCCCCGCCCCGGCCGCCCGGCGGATCTGCGAGGGGCTCCTGCTGCTGGCGCCGCTGGGCATACTGCTGCCGATGGCGGGCGGCCGGCTCTCCGTCTCGCCGGTGGCCTCGCTGGCCCGTACGGCCCTGGCGGGGGCGCTGTTCTCGCTGGCGATCGAACTGCTCCAGACCGGGGTGCCGGGCCAGGTCGTCGATGTGGACTCGGTCCTGCTGAACACGGCCGGGGTCGCGCTGGCGCACCTGGCGGTCGTACCGGTGGGGCGGGCCCGGCTGCGCCGCAGGCAGGAGCGGGTGCCGGACGGGCCCGTACTGCGGGAGGAGGTCTCTCAGGGGCCCACCCCGACGATTCCCAGGGTCGGGATCGCCCCGTAGGGCGACGCTTCGGACCGGTCCGGGCGAGCAGGATGGAGGTACCGGGAGGCACACCGGAAGTGACCCCCGGACCAGTTCGCGAGGAGCCCGCCATGACAGCCCTTGTCCGCCCCCGTAACGGCCGAGTGATCGGTGGAGTGTGCGCTGCGCTGGCACGGCGCTTCGGCACTTCCGCGAACACGGTGCGAGCGGTCTTCGTGCTCTCGTGCCTGCTGCCCGGACCGCAGTTCCTGCTGTACCTGGCGCTGTGGGTGTTCCTGCCCACCGAGAAGACCGCGAAGACCGCCTGGTAGTCCCGCCGTACCCCTGCGCGCACGGAAGGGGCGCGCACCGGATTCGGATCCGGTGCCCAGCCCTCTGACCCAGCCCTGCGACCCGGCCCCGCGACCCGGCTCCGGAAGCCGAG
>NZ_JBSFTV010000071.1:0-17549 GCF_053591455.1 Streptomyces sp. NPDC003016 | reverse complement strand
TCTGGTCCCCGGGCCCGGGCCGGGGCCCCGCGCCGGCCCCGGCGCCCGCCGCCGGGGCGGCGGACGCCACGAAGGAGTCGAGCACGCCCTTGCCGACGGTGACCCGGCTCGCCCTGAGGGAGCCGCGCAGCGCGTCCAGGCCGAGCGAGGCGCGCCACGCGGCCGGGCCGTCGCCGCGCGCCTGCGCCTGGAGCAGGTCGACGGACACCTCGCCCGCCTCGCCGTACCGCGCCAGCTGCTCGGTCCACGGCCGTACTTCGTCGTCGAAGGCGCCGCCCGCCGGGCCCCGGAGCCGCTGGGGGACCTCGCGCATCGCGGTGAAGGCGGCGCGCAGCCGCTTCGCCGCGGCGTCCCGTACGCCCGGGTCGGTGGACGTGCGCGACCGCCAGAAGCCGTCGACGAGCGGACGCAGGTACGCCGACTCCTCGCCGCCCAGGACGGAGGAGGCGTCGTTCCCGGCCAGCGCCCGCAGCGCCTCGCGGGCCGGGTCGTCGCCGCCCGCCAGGTCGTCGATCGCCGCCTTCCAGGACTCCTGCGGCTGGTAACCGCGCGGGTTCCAGGCGTAGTCGGCGGCTGTGAACAGGGGGATGCGGGAGGCGGAGGGCTGCTCCATGGCGTTGGCGAGGAGGGCGGCGGAGCCGGTCGCGACGGCGGGCTCCCGGCCCGTGTAGGGGCCGAGGAAGATGCGGTCCTGCGCGTAGTCGTTGACCGGATAGTTGTCCATGGTGACCAGCGGATGCCGGAACGCGGCCCGCGCCCCCGCCAGTTCGCGCCCGGTGATCGTCTTCGGCACGACGCCGACGCCCGTCCACGCGACCTGCACCCCGCCGTCCAGCCGGTCGGCGAGCGCCTGCCGGTAGTCGGTGTCGCCCTCCTGGTAGAACTCCGTCGGCATCACGGACAGCGGCTCGGCCCCCGGGTGCCGCTCCGCCAGATGCCTCGCCACCGCGTTGGCCACCCGCGCGTGCGCCTTCGCCGCCGCCTCGGGACCCGAGCCGAAGGCGTGCGCGTCCGCGCCGCAGTGCCACTCGCTGTAGCTGACGTCCTGGAACTGGAGCTGGAAGGAGCGCACCCCGAGCGCCCACATCGCGTCGAACTTGCGGTTCAGCGCCCTGATGTCGTCGTCGGACGACATGCACATCGCCTGCCCGGGGGCCACGGCCCAGCCGAGCGTCACATGGCCGGCGCGGGCCCGTTCGGCGAGCGCGCGGAAGTCGGCGCGCCGGTCCGCCGGGTACGGTTCGCGCCAGCGGGCCTGGCGGTACGGGTCGTCGCCGGGCGCGTAGAGGTACCGGTTCTGCTTGGTACGGGCCATGAAGTCGACCTGGGCCAGGCGCTGTCCGCGCGTCCACGGCTGCCCGTAGAAGCCCTCGGTCATGCCGCGCACGGCCGTCCCCGGCCAGTCGCGGACCATGGCCCCGGCTATCCGCTTCCCGTCTTTCCCGTCCGTGCCGCCCGTCACCAGCTGACGCAGCGTCTGGGCGGCGTGGAAGAGGCCGTCGTCGCCGACGCCGTCGAGCGCGACCGTCTCGCGTCCCCCGACGAGACCGACGGCGAGCCGGTATCCCCCGGACGGCAGATCGGCGCGCCGGGGCGCGCGCAGGGCGCGCAGCGCGTCCTGCGCACCGGTGCCACCCGCCCGTACGACCAGGCCGCGCGCGGGCAGCGGCTCACCGGGCCCGACGCTGTACAGCGTCTGCACACCCGCGCCGCGCAGCAGCTCCTCGACGGCCTTCACGGCGTACGGATCGGCTCCCGGCTCCGTGACGAGCACCGCTTCCCGGCCCACCCGCACCGGCTGCCCGGCCGCCCGTATCGACTGCGGCCGCGGCCACACGGCGGGCAGGGCGGCGTCGCTCCCGAGGTCCCGCGTCGTGGCCGCGGGCGTGGCGGGCGCTGCGGGGTCGGGGTCGGAAGGGGCGGCGAACGCGCCGTGCGCGCCACCCAGCAGCCCCCCGATGACGGCGACCGCGACGGCGGTCGCGCCTCTCCTGCGCCCGAACTGCACGGCCGTCTCCTCAGTCGCGTCAGCCTTCTCCTGTGGGCCCAGAGCCCACCACCCGTCCGCCCGGGTGTCAATTTTCATACAGGGAAGTGGGTGTGACGCGGGACACGTTGAGGAAACGTATGGGTCTGCGGCCGTGCTCATTGGGTAAGGCTGCTGTGTCCGTACAGTCCACCGTAGGGAGGCCCCTGTGGCCGCCGCACAGCTTCTCCTTTCCGCCCTGTCCAAACCGGTGCCGACCCCCCGCGCCGGCCTCGGCGCCGGGTACCCGCTGGACGCCGGATTCGCCGAGCCGCTGCTCACCACCGAGCCGCCCCTGACCAGCGAGCCCCCGATGGCCGACGCCGCGCCGCTCACCAGCGAGCCCCCGATGGCCGACGCCGCCCCCCTGACCAGCGAACCGACGGCCCACGGCACGGCGTCGGGCACGGAGCCCATGGGGGTCTAGATGGGCCTTGCCCGGCTCGCGGCCCTGCACGGCGTCGCCACGTCCTACCAGCCATCGGCGCACCGCACGCTCCAGGTCCCCGACGACACGGTGGTCGCCGTGCTGGCGGCCCTGGGCGTCGACGCCCGTACGCCCGAGGCGGTGCGTACGGCCCTCGAAGCGCACGAGGCCGCCGCCCGCCGTCTGCTGCCCCCCACGGTGGTGTCCTGGGCGGGCGAGGACGGCCCGCAGCCGCCGCCCGCCCTCGCCGGCCTGCCCGCGGGCACCGTGCTGCGCATCGAGACGGAACAGGGCCCGGCGGTGGAGTGGGAGTCCCAGGCCCCGCCGCACGAGGAGGCGTCCGGCCCCGTCCCCGGCCCCGGAGCCGCCGTCCCGCCGCCCGTCACGGGCGAGGGGTGGGTGCAGCCGCCTCTCGGAGTGCACCGGCTGTCGGTGCGTACGCCGGACGGGACCGAGGACGCCGCCACGCTCGTCGTCGCGCCCGGCCGGGTCCCGCAGCAGCCCGGCCGCGTCTACGGGCTCCTCGTCCAGCTCTACTCCCTCCTGTCCCGGCGCTCCTGGGGCATGGGCGACCTCGGCGACCTCGCCGAGCTCGCCGCCTGGTCCGGGCGCTCCCTCGGCGTCGGATTCGTACAGATCAACCCGTTGCACGCGGCCGTCCCCGGTGCGCCCACCGACCCGTCGCCGTACCGCCCCTCCTCGCGCCGCTTCCCCGACCCCGTGCACCTGAGGGTCGAGGACGTTCCCGAGTACGCCCATGTCCCGGCGGCGGACCGGGCGCGCGTCGACGGCCTGCTGGAGCGGGCCGCGGCCCTGCGCGACGGCGTCCTGGACAAGGGCGAGCTGATCGACCGCGACGCGGTGTGGGAGCTCAAGAAGGAGGCCCTGGAGCTGGTGCGGCGCGTCCCGCCCGGTCCCGGCCGCCGCGCCGCCTACTGCGACTTCCTGGCCGAACAGGGCACGGCCCTGGAGGACCACGCCACCTGGTGCGCGCTCGCCGAGGTGCACGGCTCCGACTGGCACGCCTGGCCGGCCGCACTGCGCGACGACCCGCGCTCCGCCGCCGTGGCGCGCGCCCGGGACGAGCTGTACGACCGCGTCGACCTGCACTGCTGGCTGGCCTGGCTCACCGACTCCCAGCTGGCGGCGGCCCAGCACGCCGCCCTCGGGGCGGGCATGCCGGTCGGCATCGTCCACGACCTGGCCGTCGGCGTGCACCCCGGCGGCGCCGACGCCTGGGCGCAGCAGGACGCCTACGCGCGCGGCATGTCGGTCGGCGCCCCACCGGACGCCTTCAACGCGCTCGGCCAGGACTGGGGGCTGCCCCCGTGGCGCCCCGACGCCCTGGCCGCCACCGCGTACGCCCCCTTCCGCGACCTGTTGCGCGGGCTCCTGCGCAACGCGGGCGCCCTGCGCATCGACCACGTCATGGGGCTGTTCCGGCTCTGGTGGGTCCCGGAGGGCCGCCCGCCGACGGACGGGACGTACGTCAGGTACGACGCGGACGCGATGCTCGCCGTACTCGCCCTGGAGGCCCACCTGGCGGGCGCGAGCGTCATAGGGGAGGACCTGGGCACGGTCGAGCCGGGTGTGCGGGACGCGCTCGCCGAGCGCGGTGTGTCCGGCACGTCGGTGCTGTGGTTCGAGCGCGACTGGGCCGGTACGGGCGAACCGCTGCCCCCCGGGGCCTGGCGAGAGCACTGCCTGGCCACCGCCACCACCCACGACCTGCCGTCCACCGCCGCCCGCCTGACGGGCGAGCACGTCGCGCTGCGCCACCGGCTCGGCCTGCTCACCCGGCCCCTGGCCGACGAACGGGCCGAGGCGTCCGTCGAGGTCGCCGACTGGCTGTCGTACCTGGCCAGGCTCGGTCTGCTGCCGGAGGGCGCGGGCGACGAGGAGGGCGGCATCCGCGCCGTGTACCGCTTCCTGCTGCGCACCCCGGCCCGGATGATCGGCATCTGGCTGCCGGACACGGTGGGCGACCGGCGGCCGCAGAACCTGCCCGGCACCTGGGACCAGTACCCCAACTGGCGTCTGCCGGTCGCCGACGCCGAGGGGCGCCCCGTCACCCTGGAGGAACTCGCCGCGTCCCCCCGGCTGCACGACCTGATCGACGTCTTCCGGACCTGTGCGGCGCCCTCGGCGCCCTCTGCGGGACCCCCTATGGCACCCCCGGACGCGCGGCCCGCTTAGGCGTTCGCTACGTTTGCACCGTGGACAAGAAGAACGCCCTGCGCGCCGGCGCCGTCGCGGCCGGTACGACGCTGATGATGCTGCTCATGTCGTCCCCCGCGCTCGCGCTCACCCGCGACGACGGCGACGACCCGGGTCCCGGCCTGAGCGTGGCCGAGACGCTCGGCCTGTATGTCGTGGCTCCGATCGCGCTGTTCGCGGTGATCACGGGTCTCGTCATGGTGCTGGACAAGTCCAGGAAGCAGACCTGACAGCGCACCTGGCCGCAGACCTGACGGCAGACCTGGGGGCAGTGGTCCTGCCGGCGGGCACAGCTTTCTGATCTCTGTTTTCCGAGTCTCACCGAGGGCGTCCTCGCCCGTACCGCGACCGCGTACGGACGAGGACGCCCTCGACGTGTTCGCGTACGGCGCTTTTCCGTGGGCCGCGTGTCCGTACGGCGGGCCTACGCCCGGGCCGATCCGGCGAGCAGCTGCCGCAGCAGTTCCTGGAGCTGCTCGACCTGCTCCTCGCCGAACCCTTCGAGCGCCTCGTGCTGAATCTCCAGACCGGCCGCCACCGCCTCGTCGACGATCGCGAGGCCGCGCTCGGAGAGCGTCACCCGCAGCCCGCGCCGGTCGTGCGGATCGGGGCTGCGGCTCAGCAGCCCGGCCCGCTCCAGCTTGTCGAGCCGGCCCGTCATCCCGCCGGTGGTGAGCATCAGCGTCGCGGAGAGCTGGCGCGGCGAGAGGGTGTACGGCTCACCGGAGCGGCGCAGCGTCGCGAGGACGTCGAACTCGCCGCGTGAGATCCCGAACCGGGCGTACTCCTTCTCGATGCGGTCGCCCATGGCGCGCGCGATCCGGTAGACGCGGCCGAAGACGGCCATCGGGGCGGTGTCGAGGTCGGGGCGCACCTCGGCCCACTGGGCGGTGATGGCGTCGACGGGGTCCTTGCTCGTCATGTCCGCAGTATCGGCGGAATTCCGGTCGGCTGCAAGAAAGTAGCTTGACGGAAAGTAGCTTCCGGCTAAGCTACTTTCCATCAATCTACTCGAGGGGGAGCGCGATGAACCGCGCCGCAACCATCGCTCTGACCGCGCTCGCACCCGTCTCCTGGGGCTCGACGTACGCCGTCACCACGGAGTTCCTGCCGCCCGACCGGCCGCTCTTCACCGGCCTGATGCGCGCCCTGCCCGCCGGGCTCGTGCTGCTCGGGGTCGTCGGAACGCTGCCGCGCGGCGTCTGGTGGGGGAAGGCGGCCGCGCTCGGAGCGCTGAACATCGGGGCGTTCTTCCCGCTGCTCTTCCTCTCCGCCTACCGGCTGCCCGGCGGCATGGCGGCGGTCTTCGGCACGCTCGCGCCGCTGTGGGTGGCCGGGCTCGCGGTGCTGCTGCTCAGCGAGAAGCCGACCGTGCGCACCCTGCTGACCGGGATCGCGGCGGCGCTCGGTGTGAGCCTGGTCGTGCTGCGCGCCACCGCCGCGCTGGACACGGCCGGTGTGCTGGCGGCGCTCGCCTCCTCCGCCTCGATGGCGGCCGGGACCGTGCTGACCAAGCGCTGGGGGCGGCCCGAGGGCGTGGGGCCGCTGGTCATGACCGGCTGGCAGCTCACCGCGGGCGGACTGCTGATCGCGCCCGTCGCGCTCCTGGTGGAAGGGGCGCCGCCGGCCCTGGACGGGCGGGCCGTCGCCGGTTACCTCTACCTGGCGCTGGTCAACACGGCGGTCGCGTACTGGCTGTGGTTCCGCGGCATCGGCCGGCTCACCGCGACCTCCGTGACCTTCCTCGGCCCGCTGTCGCCGCTGAGCGCGGCGGTCATCGGCTGGGCGGCGCTGGGGGAGACGCTGACACCGGTGCAGCTGCTGGGGATGGCGATCGCGTTCGGGGCGACGCTGCTGGGCCAGATGAGGGTGGCGAAGCCCGAAACGTTCAGCTCAGCTGAAGAGAATGATCGGAAACATTCGATGGACCTGACGGGTGGGGCGCTGCGACGGTAGGGCCCGAACGCAACCGAGGCTCCCGGCAGGGGAGCGGAACGAGGGGATACCCGTGGCAGTCCAGGACCGGGTCCGTATCAGCGGTAGGCCGACGGCCGGGAAGGCGGAGAGGGCCTCGGCCGTCGGCCTCGTCCTCGCCGCCGTCGCGACGGTTCTCTGGTCCGGCAGCTTCATCGCCTCCCGCGCCCTCCACGACTCCGTCCCACCGGTGCAGGCCGCCTTCTGGCGCTGGATCGTGGCGATCGTCGCCGTGGCCCCCTTCGCGGCCCGCGAAGCGTGGCGCCAGCGAGAGCTGCTCCGCCGCCACCTGGGGTTCGTCACCCTCGCCTCGCTCCTCGGCGTCACCGTCTACAACACCCTCGTCAACCAGGCCGGGCTCTCCACCTCCGCGGGCAACATGGGCATGATCATGGCCGCCTCGCCGGTCCTGATGGCCCTCTACGAACGCCTGGGCGGCGCCCGTCTCGGCGCCCGCCGCACCACCGGGATGCTGGTCGCCTGCGCCGGAGTGCTGCTCCTGGTCAGCAAGGGTTCGCTCACCCCGGACCTCACCACCGGCGACCTGTGGATGCTCGCGGCGGCGGTCTGCTTCGGCTCGTACAGCGCGCTGCTGCGCCGCAAGCCGGCCGGGATCGGCGGACTCGCCTTCCTGTTCGGTACGTTCGTGCTCGGCGCGCTGATGCTGTCGCCGGCGTACGCCGTCAGCCTGGCGCTCCAGGGCGGCTTCGAGCCGACGGCGGGAACGGCCGGGCCGCTGGTCTACGTCGGTGTCTTCTCGTCCGCCGTGGCCTTCTTCGCCTGGAACAAGGCGATCGCGCTGATCGGCGCGGCGCGGGCGGGCGTCGTCTACTACCTCCAGCCGGTGTGCGTGGCCCTGCTCTCCTTCGCTCTGCTGGGCGAGGCGACGGAGCCGGCGGGGCTCCTGTGCATGGCGCTGATCCTGGGCGGAGTGATGCTGGGGGCGGGAAGAGGCCGGTGACGGGCCGGGCTCCGGTGGCGGGCCGGGATAGATTCCGTCCCATGATCGAGTGGGACATCAAGAAGCTGCGGATCCTGCGGACCCTGCGCGACCGGGGGACCGTGACCGCGACGGCCGAGGCGCTGCTGATGACGCCGTCGGCCGTTTCGCAGCAGCTGTCCAACCTCGGCAAGCAGCTCGGCGTACCGCTGCTGGAGGCGCACGGACGGCGGGTGCGCCTCACCGACGCGGCCCACCTGGTCCTGCGGCACGCGGAGGCAGTCTTCGCCCAACTGGAGCAGGCCGACGCCGAGTTGACGGGGTACGTGCGCGGGGAGGCGGGAGAGGTACGGATCGGGGCGTTCTCGACGGCCGTGCCGGCGCTGGTCGTACCGGCGGTGCAGCGGCTCCGTACGACGCATCCCGCGCTGGAGGTACGGGTCAGGGAGGCCGAGGCCGCCGAGGCGTACGAGCTCCTGGCGAGCGGGGCGGTCGACCTGGCGCTGTCGCTGGCGGCGCACGCCCCGACGGCCCGCGACCCCCGGCTCGCCCGCGTCCCGCTGCTGGCCGACCCGCTGGACGTGGCGCTCCCGGCCGGGCATCCGCTGGCGGCGGCGCCGGGCCTGCGGCTGGCGGACCTGTCGGGCGAGCCGTGGATCTTCGGCGGGAGCGGGCCGTGGTCGGAGATCACCCGCCACGCGTGCGAGGCGGCGGGCTTCGTACCGGAGCAGGCGCACAGCGCCGCCGGCTGGACGGCGATCCTGGCCATGGTCGAGGCGGGGATGGGGGTGGCCCTGGTCCCGCGGATGGCGTCGGCGGAGCGGCGTACGGGGGTGGTCATGCGGGTCCTGGGCGCGGACCGGCCCCAGCGCCACGTGGTGGCGGCGGTGCGCCGCGGAGCGGAGGCGGGCCCGGCGGTGGCCCGCGTGCTGTCGGCCCTGCGCGAGGTGGCGACGGCGCGGACGCCGTGACCCGGGCAGGACCATTCAGTTCCGCTTCAAAGCCTGTCCAGAAACTTTCGATGGACCTGACCGGTCGTGGGCTGTGACAGTCGGAACATGACGACGACCGACGCGCACCTCGAAGACCCGCACGCCAACGACGCCGCCCCCTACGGCGGAGGTGACCCGTACGCCGACTACCGGGGCGGGGACTTCCCCTTCACCGAGCTGGTCGACCTGGCCGACCGGCGCCTGGGAGCCGGTGTCATCGCCGCCAACGACGAGTTCTTCGCCGAGCGCGAGAACCTCCTCATCCGTGAGCGTGCCGTCTTCGACCCCGAGCACTTCGGCCACAAGGGCAAGATCATGGACGGCTGGGAGACCCGGCGCCGGCGCGGCACCGACGGGTCGCACCCCTTCCCGGCGCCCGAGGACCACGACTGGGCCGTCGTCCGCCTCGGCGCCCCCGGCGTCATCCGCGGCATCATCGTCGACACCGCCCACTTCCGCGGCAACTACCCGCAGCGCGTGAGCATCCAGGCCGCCGCGGTCGAGGGCTCGCCCAGCCCCGGGCAGCTCCTCGACTCCGAGGTGAAGTGGGAAGAGATCGTGGCCCCCACGCCCGTGCGCGGACACGCGGCCAACGGGTTCGAGATCACGAGCGAGCGGCGCTTCACCCACATCCGCCTGTGCCAGCACCCCGACGGCGGCGTCGCCCGCCTGCGCGTGCACGGCGAAGTCGTGCCCGACCCGCAGTGGCTGGACCTCCTCGGGACCGTCGACCTCGTCTCCGTACTCAACGGCGGTGTGTACGAGGACGCTTCCGACAAGTTCTACTCGTCGCCGACGCAGATCATCCTGCCGGGGACCTCCCGCAAGATGGACGACGGCTGGGAGAACCGCCGTCGCCGCGTCCGCGACACCAACGACTGGGTGCGCTTCCGTCTCGTCGCGCAGGGCGCCATTCGCGCCGTCGAGATCGACACGGCGTACCTCAAGGGCAACTCGGCCGGCTGGATCGCCCTGAGCGGGCGCAACGGCGAGAGCGGCGAGTGGTTCGAGATCATCCCGCGGACCAGGCTCCAGCCCGACACCCTGCACCGCTTCAAGCTCCCGGCCCAGGCCGTCGCCACCCACGTGCGCCTCGACGCCTTCCCCGACGGCGGCGTCGCCCGGATGCGGCTGCACGGGGCGCTCACCGAGCAGGGCGCGGCCGAGCTGCGTGCCCGTTACGAGGACGTGGCCGGCCGGTAGCCGGCCCCGCCCCCACCAGACCCCCGCCCGGCGGACGGCAGCGGTACAGCGCCCGGCCGCCGGGCGGTTTCCACGGGACAACGAGAGGGCGCCCCCGGCACACGGCAGGAGGGCGCCCTCGGGCGTGTCCTCACACGCCGGACGGGCTGGGGGCGGTGCCGCAATGCGGTGCCATCAGCCCCTCCGGCGATCGAGGGGCGGGGTCCCGGGCGGAGCCCCGCGGGATTCGCCCTACGCCGAGCCCGCCGCCTGCGCGGCCGCCGAGCCCGCCGCCGCGTCCGCCGCCTGCGCCTTCAGCGCCCGCTCGATGCCCGAGCGGGACTCCAGGACCAGACGGCGCAGGGCCGCGCTCGGGTCCGCCGACGCCAGCCACGCGTCCGTCGCGTCCAGCGTCTCCCGGGAGACCTGCACCGCCGGGTACAGACCGACCGCGATCTGCTGCGCCATCTCGTAGCTGCGCGAGTCCCAGATGCCCTTGACCGCCGCGAAGTACTTCTGCGCGTACGGCGCGAGCAGTTCACGCTGGTCGGTCTGGACGAAGCCGCCGATCACGGCCTCCTGCGCGGAGTTCGGGAGCTGGTCGGACTCGATCACCGAGGCCCACGCCTCCGCCTTCGCCTCGGCCGTCGGCCGCGCCGCCCGCGCCGACGCGGCGTGCAGCTCGCCCGCCGACGTCCTGTCGCGCTCCAGCTCCGCCGTGATCACCTTCTCGTCCGCACGGCCCGTGGCCGCCAGCCGCCCGACGAACGCCCAGCGCATCTCGGTGTCGACGGCCAGCCCCTCCACCGTCTCCGTGCCGTCCAGCAGGCCCTGGAGCAGGTCCAGCTGCGCGTCCGTACGGGCGGCCGCGGCGAACGCCCGCGCCCACGCCACCTGGTGGTCGCTGCCCGGCTCTGCCGCGCGCAGGTGCTCCAGCGTCGCCGCCGTCCACCGCGCCAGGCCGCTCTCGCGCCAGTCCGGCGCCGCGTACAGCTCCAGCGCCAGCTTCGCCTGGCGGTGCAGGGACTGGACGACGCCGATGTCCGACTCCTTGCCGATGCCCGACAGGACCAGCGCCAGGTAGTCGCGGGTGGGGAGCTCGCCGTCGCGGGTCATGTCCCACGCCGCAGACCAGCACAGCGCGCGCGGCAGCGAGTCGGCGAAGTCACCGATGTGCGCCGTGACCATGGCCAGCGAGTCGGCGTCCAGACGCACCTTCGCGTACGACAGGTCGTCGTCGTTGAGGAGGATCACCGCAGGGCGGGGCGTGCCCGCGGGGAAGGGGACCCCGGTCAGCTCGGCCGCGTCGACGTCCATCTCGATCCGGTGCGTACGGACCAGCCGGCCCGCGCCGTCCAGGTCGTAGCAGCCGACCGCGATGCGGTGCGGGCGGAGGGTGGAGGCGCCCTTCGCGCCCGCCGGGAGCGCCGGGGCCTCCTGCCGGACGGCGAAGGACGTGACGGTGCCGTCCGCGGCCGTCTCGATCTCCGGGCGCAGGACGTTGATGCCGGCCGTCTCCAGCCACGCCTTCGACCAGGTCTTCAGGTCGCGGCCGGACGTCTTCTCCAGCGCGCCGAGCAGGTCGGGCAGGCGCGTGTTCCCGAACGCGTGCGCCTTGAAGTACGCCTGCACGCCCCGGAAGAACTCGTCCTGGCCGACGTACGCCACGAGCTGCTTGAGCACGGACGCGCCCTTGGCGTACGTGATGCCGTCGAAGTTGACCAGGACGTCGTCCAGGTCACGGATCTCGGCCATGATCGGGTGCGTGGAGGGGAGCTGGTCCTGACGGTAGGCCCAGGTCTTCTCCGAGTTCGCGAACGTCGTCCACGCGTCCGGCCACTTGGAGCCCGCCGCGTGCGCCTGGCAGGCGACCGAGGTGTACGTGGCGAACGACTCGTTCAGCCACAGGTCGTTCCACCACTCCATGGTGACCAGGTCGCCGAACCACATGTGCGCCAGCTCGTGCAGGATGGTCTCGGCGCGCCGCTCGTACGCCGCGTCCGTCGTGCGCGACCGGAAGATGTACTGGTCGCGGATGGTCACCGCGCCCGCGTTCTCCATCGCGCCCGCGTTGAACTCCGGCACGAAGAGCTGGTCGTACTTCGCGAAGGGGTACGCGTAGTCGAACTTCTCCTGGAACCAGTCGAAGCCCTGCCGCGTGACGTCGAAGATCTCGTCCGCGTCGAGGAACTCGGCCAGCGACGGACGGCAGTAGATGCCCAGCGGGACGCTCCGGCCGTCCTGGTTCTCGTACGAGCTGTGGACGGAGTGGTACGGGCCGGCGATCAGCGCGGTGATGTACGTCGAGATGCGCGGGGTCGGCTCGAAGACCCAGACGTCGTCCTGGGGCGCCTCGGGCGTCGGGGAGTTCGAGATGACCGTCCAGCCGGACGGGGCCTTCACGGTGAACTGGAAGGTCGCCTTCAGGTCCGGCTGCTCGAACGACGCGAAGACGCGCCGCGCGTCCGGCACCTCGAACTGGGTGTAGAGGTACGCCTGCTGGTCCACCGGGTCGACGAAGCGGTGCAGGCCCTCGCCGGTGTTGGTGTACGCGCAGTCGGCGACGACCTTCAGCTCGTTCGGGCCGGCCTCGAGGTGCTTGAGGGCGATGCGGGAGTCCCGGAAGACGGCGGCGACGTCCAGCGACTTCCCGTTCAGCACGACCTGGTGCACGGCGGGCGCCACCAGGTCGATGAACGTCTGCGCGTCGGCCTCGGCGGACTCGAAACGCACGGTGGTCACGGACCTGTACGTGCCGCCCTCCTGCGCGCCGCTCAGGTCGAGCTCGATCCCGTACGCGTCAACGGTGAGCAGGCTCGCCCGCTGCTGGGCCTCTTCGCGGGTCAGATTCGTGCCAGGCACCCGGTCATCTCCTCGGTATGTGTCGTTTTCCGCCATCCTTCCACGCCGTTCCTGTCATGACTGCTGAGTCAGCTCGCAGCTGACAGAGCGCGATGTCCGAAGACCGCCGGTGCGCCGCCGGGGCGGCGCGGAGACTGGCCGTATGACGATGACGACGTACACCGCGCGCCCCATCGGGTCCACCGCGCTCGAGCAGCTGCGGGACACCGACGACGCCGGCCGCGCCTGCGTCCCGTACACCGACGAGGAGGGCGGCGCCCCGCTGCGCTGCTGCCTGCGGCTCGGCGAGCCCGGCGAACGCGTCGCGCTCGTCTCGTACGCGCCGCTGCGCCGCTGGGCCGCCGAGACACGGGCCAGGCCCGGTGCGTACGACGAACAGGGCCCCGTCTTCGTCCACGCGCAGGAGTGCGAGGGGCCGGCCCGGACCGGGGACTACCCCTTCGCCCGCCCCGGCGCCCTGCGCACCGTGCGCCGCTACGACGCCGACGGGCACATCGCCGGCGGCCGGCTCCTGGAGATCCCGGACGCCACGACGGCGGGCTTCGACGCCGTGTTCGCCCAGGCCTTCGCCGACCCGGAGGTGGCGCTCGTGCACGTCAGGGCCGTCGAGTACGGCTGCTTCCACTTCGAGGTGCGCAGGCCCTGACCCGCGCCGGGCCGCTCACCGCGCGCCGGCGAGCGCCCTCGCGAAGGCCCGTACGCGCTCCGTCTCACCGTCGCGGTGCCACACCATGCCGAGCACCGAGTCCGGCAGGCCGTCCACCGATACGAAGACGATGTCCTCGCGACCGTGGTACTCCGCCGTCGGCCGGCACAGCAGCATCGCCCCGCGCCCGGCGGCCACCAGGGTCAGACCCTCCTGGAGCGTCGTGACCGACGGGCCGGGGACGGCCGAAGGGGCGTGCCCCTCGCGCCAGTAGGCGGGGGCGGGCGCCGACGCCGTGACGAGCGGGGTGGTGGCGACCTCGGCGGCGGTGAGGGAGGCGCGGGCCTGATCAGCGGGCTGCTGCTCGGGTACGGGACGGCCGGGATCGCCGGCGACTTCCTCGGCGGCGCGGCCGCCGCCCGCGACCACCGCCGGACCCTGCTGGTGATCTCCGTGGTGCTCGGTTCCGCCGTCCTGCTGACGGCGGGGCGGGCGGCGGTTCGGCCGTGGCCGCGGCGGCGCTGCTCGTGGTGTGGGGGCCGGCGTACGGGGGAGTGCCGGTCAACGCCCAGAGCTGGCTGACGGCAGCCGCGCCCACGCGGCCCGAGGCGGCGTCGGCGCTCTTCGCCGGGGTGTTCAACGCGGCGATCGCACTCGGTGCGCTGCTCGGCGGCCGGGCCGCGGACCGCTACGGCGTGCCCGGCGCGCTGTGGCTCGGCGGCGCGCCGGCGCCGGCGGCGACGGTGGTGGTGGCGACCGGGCGTACGCGTACGACGGCGGGGCGGGGCTCCGAGGAGCCCCGCCCCGCCGGGCGCACCGGAAGTACGGAAGAGGTCAGGACTTGAGCTCGGCCGCGACCAGCTCCGCGATCTGCACGGCGTTGAGCGCCGCGCCCTTGCGGAGGTTGTCGCCGGAGAGGAACAGCGCCAGGCCGTTCTCGGCGGTCTCGTCGCGGCGGATGCGGCCGACGTACGAGACGTCCTGGCCGGCGGCCTGGAGCGGGGTCGGGATCTCGGACAGGGCGACGCCCGGAGCCCCGGCGAGCAGCTCGGTCGCGCGCTCCACGCTCAGCGGGCGCTCGAAGCGCACGTTGACCTGGAGCGAGTGGCCGGAGAAGACCGGGACGCGCACGCAGGTGCCGGAGACCTTCAGCTCGGGGATCTCCAGGATCTTGCGCGACTCGTTGCGGAGCTTCTGCTCCTCGTCGGTCTCGAAGGAGCCGTCGTCGACGATCGAGCCGGCCAGCGGCAGCACGTTGTAGGCGATGGGGCGCCTGTAGACGCCCGGCTCGGGGAAGTCCACGGCGTCGCCGTCGTGGGTCAGCTCGGCGGCGTGGTCCACGACCTTCTTGATCTGGCCGTCGAGCTCGGCGACACCGGCCAGGCCCGAGCCGGACACGGCCTGGTAGGTGGTGGCGACCATCGCGGTCAGGCCGGCCTCGGCGTGCAGCGGCTTGAGGACGGGCATCGCGGCCATCGTGGTGCAGTTCGGGTTCGCGATGATGCCCTTGGGACGGTTGGCCACCGCGTGCGGGTTGACCTCGGAGACCACCAGCGGCACCTCGGGGTCGCGGCGCCAGGCGGAGGAGTTGTCGATCACGACGGCGCCCTGCGAGGCGACCTTCTCGGCCAGCGCCCTGGAGGTCGCGCCACCGGCGGAGAAGAGGACGATGTCCAGGCCGGAGTAGTCGGCCGCCGACGCGTCCTCGACGGTGATGTCCTTGCCCTGCCACTCGATCGTGGAGCCCGCGGAACGGGCGGAGGCGAAGAGGCGCAGCTCGTCGGCCGGGAATGCGCGCTCGGCCAGAATCCTGCGCATGACTGTGCCGACCTGACCGGTGGCTCCGACGATTCCGACCCTCACGGGGACTCCTTCGTACGTATGAACGTGGCGCTGGGTGCTTGACCTGGTGCTGTCCATAATGCGTCTGTCCCCGGCCGCCTTGTCCAATCCATTGTCCGGCCCCTGGACCGGGTGACCGTTGTCACGGCCGTCGCCCACCCGTCACCGGATCTCCAGGCTCCACGCGCCACCGGTCCTGATCTGCAAAAATCCGCCCGGGAACGTGTGCAGCCCGGGGGCGGTGGCGATCCGCCGTACCGGCTCCAGACGCTCGTCGAGCGCCCACAGGACGGGCAGGTCCAGGTTGCCCTTGGACTCGTGTGTGAGCATCATCCCGGTTTCGGGACCGGTGTGGTGCACGACGGCGTATCCCTGCCCGGAGAGGTGGCCCCCGGCGGCCCTGTCGAGGACCGGGGCGGTCGCGGCCGCCATCGGGTCGAGCTGCCAGCCGGTCGCACCGGACGCGGTGACCAGGACGTAGCAGTGGCCCGCCTCCGTGACCCACAGCGGACCGACGACCGGCCGGCGCCGGCCCCGGGTGTCGGCGGAGATCACCGTCTTGCCGTGGGCCTGGACGGTACGGGTGGAGAGCGGGTCGTCGTCGGACGTGGTGCGGCGCAGGCCCAGCAGCGCGGGCGGCCCGTCGTAGCGGAAGACCGCGCTGCCGACGCCCTGCACCGGCCCGGTGAGCGCCGGGGCCTGGTCGGCGGGCAGCAGTCGCAGGGACCAGTCGACGGCGTTGTCGACGCGCAGCCGCACCTCGGGCTCGCCCTTGCGGAACAGGAGGGTGCGGCCCTGCTCACCGTTGTCGGTGCCGCTCAGGAAGCGGTCCTCGTCGTCGTACTCGTCGAGCACCGTGACGGTGTGGCCGAAGAGCGCGCCGTCGCTGCGGATCGCGTACTCCAGGACGGCCGGGCGGCCCGGGTTCGGGTTGACGAGGATGAGCGTGGCCCCGCCGCGGCCCTGGTGGACACCGGTGACCCGGGCGACGGCCGGGTCGAGGGCGGGCAGCGGGCGGGGGCTGAGCGACCAGGGGCCGTCCGCCTCGACGGTGATCACCAGGGGGCCGGACGTGAGGGGGACGGTCTGCCGCAGCGGGCCGGTCTCGTTGACGAGGAGATCGCTGCGGTCCTTGAACCGGTCGGCGCTCTCGCTGCTGCACACGCCGAAGTAACCGCCCTCGTCCTCGTCGCCCGCGAACTCCACGTCGAGGTCGGCCACCGGGCCGTGGTAGACGAGGACCTCGGGTCCGAAGCCGCGGATCCCCTCGGTCATGTCGCGTGCGACCGAGAGCGGCTGGACCATCAGGGTCCAGTCGTTGTCCGCTTCGATCTTCAGCCGCAGCGGGCGGTCGGCGCGGTTCTGGACGAGCGCCCGGCCGCGGAAGTCGGTGAGGGTGGTGTTGAACAGCAGCTCGCCGTCCTTGTTGCGGTGGTCGAGCGTCTGGACGCAGAAGTAGCCGTCCTTTTCGTGCCACGCCTCGACGACCACCGGGCCGGGCGGGACGGGGGCGTCGACGGTCACGACGTCGTTGCTGTGGCCCCGGCGCACGAAGGAGGGGAACCGGGGGCCGAAGGAGTGGGGGACGCGGTCCTGTGCGGGCGCGGCGGAGGCGTGCGAGAGGGGGGTGTGCGCGGTGGGAGCGGGCGCGGCGGGGGTGTGCGCGGTGGGAGCGGGCGCGGCGGCCGGTACGGGCGCGGGCGCCGTCGCGGGCGCCGGTACCGCGGCCTGGGGCGCCGCACCGCCCCCCTCGACCGCGATGCCGAAGTCCGTCGCGAGCCCGGCCAGCCCGGACGCGTACCCCTGCCCGACCGCGCGGAACTTCCAGCCGCTGCCGCGCCGGTAGAACTCACCGATGACGAAGGCGGTCTCGGTCGTCGCGTCGTTCACCGCGTAGAGCGCGACCGGCGCCCCGCCGCCGGTGAGGACCTGGACGTACAGCCCCGGTACGGAGCCGAAGACCCCGCCGTCGCAGGAGCCGGCTATCACCACCCGCTGCACCTCGGGCCCGAGGCGCGGCAGGTCGGCCTCCAGCCACTCGGCGAGCTGCCCGTTGCCCTCGTTGGTGCCCAAGTGCCGCACGGTGCCCGATGGATGCTGCGGCTGGTTGTAGAAGACCAGGTCGGCGTCGCCGCGTACCTTGCCGTTCGCGTCCAGCAGGAGGGCCGACGCGTCCACGACCGGGGCTCCGGCGACGTTCTGACGGCAGACGGCCACGCGGAGGATTTCGCTGGGCACGGGGATGTTGGCGCCCTTGGTGATGTGCGTCATGGGGCCATGGTGACAGTGGAGTTGGCGCGTAGTCGATGTGGAGCCGATGCGCGGTTCGCTTTCTCACGGGCTGGATCCACCGGGGGAATCACCGGGGAACGCGGAGGGGCGGGGGGGGGGGGGGGGGCGCCCCCCCCCCCCCCCCCCCCCCCCCCCCCGGCCCCCGGGGC
>NZ_JBSFTV010000070.1:0-18423 GCF_053591455.1 Streptomyces sp. NPDC003016 | reverse complement strand
CTCTCGTCGACCTGCTGGACCGGCTGCTGGCGGGCGGGGTCGTGATCGCGGGCGACCTGACCCTTCGCATCGCCGACGTCGATCTGGTGCGCGTCCCCCCCACCGGTGGTGGGGGGCACAGCCCGTTGCGGCGCGGCGGCCGGCGCTACCAGGTGACCGGTACCTCGGTGAGCCCGGCCGAGAGCCTCCCGCCCAGCACCTGGAGCTCCTCGATGGGACGTGCGAGGCGCAGTCCGGGCAGCCGGGTGAAGAGCAGGGTGTACGCCGTCTGGAGCTGCATGCGCGCGAGCGGGGCGCCGATGCAGTGCCACATCCCGTGACCGAACGTCAGGTGGGTGTTGGGCGAGCGGGTGATGTCGAACACCTCGGGGTCGTCGAAGACCTGGGTGTCGAAGTTGGAGAGGGTGAAGTCGAGCAGCACCAGCTCCCCGAAGCGGATGGTGACGCCGCCGATCTCGACGTCCTCGGTGGCGTAGCGCGGCAGGACCGAGCCGCCGGCCTTCGCCGACCGCAGGATCTCCTCCACGGCGCCCGCCATCGCCTTCGGGTCCGCCATGGCCGCGGCGAGCTGCTCGGGGTGAAGGCCGAACAACACCACACCGAGGTCGATGTGGCTGGCGACGGCCTCCAGTCCGGCGAACAGCACCCCGGCCGCGATGGGCCCGATGCGCGCGTCCGAGGGCTCCTTCACGCACAGCCGTGAGATCACGTCGTCGCCGGGGTCGGCCCGCTTGCGGCCCGCGAGTTCCACCAGATAGCCGAAGAGGTCCTGCTGTCCGTCCTGGACGGTGTCCGGGTCGTCCAGTCCGCCCATCTGCGAGAGCAGGGTGACGAGCAGCTCGCGGTCCTCGGCGGGCACACCGATGAGCTCGCCGAGGACGGCCAGCGAGAACGGCATCGAGAAGCCGCCGTGCAGGTCCGCCGGGGGGCCTTGCGCGATGAAGCTCTCCAGCACGGCTTCGGCGATGGCCTCGACCTTCGGCATCATGTTGAGCACGCGCCGGGCGGAGAAGTTCGGGGTGAGCATGGCGCGGGTCTCGCTGTGCAGCTTGTGCGCCACTTCGGCGTCGTCGCTGACGAGCATGTCCAGGAACGGGTTGTGGACGTAGCGCGGGGCGTTCGCCGGGTCGGGGTGCGCGCGGGCCAGCCGCTCGTCGCGGAGCAGCTCCTTGAGCTCGGCGTGGCGTGTCACCAGCCATCCCTCGTCACCGGCGGGGGTGCGCACCCGGCAGACGGAGCCGCTGGTCTGGAGCTCGCGCAGCAGCGGGCTCAGCCGCAGGACGGTGGGCGGCACTCCCTTGAGGGACGGCAGCTCCTGGGACGTGGTCATGGGGGGGTTCTCCTCTGGACGGTGGTGCGGGTGTGCTCGTCGGTCCCGGCCGCGCGGGCGGGTGCGCCGGGGGGCGGGCGGCGGGGTGTCCCGCCGCCCGCCCCCCGGACTGGTCACGCCTCGGTGGCGGGCAGGCCGCCGAGCCACTCCTCGATGGTCCGCGCCGTCAGCGCGGAGTGCTCCTTGGCGAGGGACAGGTGGTCGGCGTCGATCTCACGGATGTCGTCCGCGGGCACGCCCGCGGTGTCGAACAGGAAGCCGTCCAGCGACTGCGTGCACCGCACGAGCATCGTCGGCGCGGTGGTGGGCACCGTCTCGATGTCGGTCATCGCCATGAACCAGTGCGCCATCGCGGAGAGCCTGGCGCTGTTCAGCGTCACCGACGGCGAGTCGATGTCGGCCAGGTAGTACCGGGTGGTCCGGTCGAGGTCCTTCCCCTCGCCCGGCTGGTAGCGGATGCTCGCGGTGTCCAGCAGGACGACCGCCTCGGGCTTGATGCCCCAGGTCGCCTCCAGCACGCCGGCGGCCAGATAGGCGAGCGAGCCGCCCGTCGAGTGCCCCACCAGGACGAAGGGCTCGCCGTCGCTGGCGTGCAGGGCGCTCTCCGCCACGATGCGGGCCGCGGCCTCGCTGGTGGCCGGCAGCAGCTCGCCGGGGGCGAAGCCCATGAGCGGCAGCGCCGAGACGTGCCGCTTGCCGCGGAAGTGCGCCGCGATGCGCGCGTACTGGTGCACGCCACCGGTGGCGCCGGGGGCGCTGACGAAGACCAGCCGGGGGTTGGCCGGGCCGTCCGCGAGGACGACCGGGAGGGAGAGCTCCTCCAGGTCGGCGGGGGTCTCGAAGGTCGGCCGGGTGTTGGCGACGGCCTTGAGCATGCGCATGCCCTCCACCATCTTCCCGGCCTTGACCGCCGCGTAGAACAGCCCCTCCAGCGTCTCGTCCGTGTTCTGCGGCCGGCTCGCGGCGGCGGGCGCGGAGCCGCCGGGGAAGCCGGGGACGAGCTGACCGGCCAGTTCGCCGTGGAGCATCCGGGCGAGCTTCACCGGGGTCGCGTGGTCGAACACCACCGAGCTCGGCAGCCGCAGGCCCAGCGCCTCGCCGAGCTGGTTGCGCAGTCCGACGGAGACCAGTGAGTCGAACCCCAGCTCCAGGAAGCCGCGTTCGGGGTCCACACCGCTGGGGTCGGGGTGCCCGAGCAGCGCGGCGGAGTACCCCACGACCAGTTCGACGAGCAGGCTCTCCTGCTCGGCGGGCTTGAGGTGGCGCAGCCGTTCGCGCAGGGTGACCGGCGAGCGGTCGGCCGCGGCGGCGGAGCGGCGGGCGCGCGGGACCAGCTCCCGCCACAGCGCCGGCAGGGCCTGCTGCTCGCGCAGTCCGGTGACGTTGATCCGGGTGGGCACCACCGTGGCGCGGTCGCGGACGAGCGCGGCGTCGAAGAGCGCGAGGCCCTGGTCGATGGCCAGCGGCGGCATGCCGCCCCGGGCCATGCGCTCGAGGTCGGTGGCGCTGACATGACTGGTCATGCCGCTGCCCCGGCCCCAGGGGCCCCAGGCCAGGGAGACCGCGGGCAGGCCCTGGTCCCTGCGGTGCTGGGCGAGCGCGTCCAGGTAGGCGTTGGCCGCTGCGTAGTTGCCCTGTCCGGGGCCGCCCAGCACGCCGGAGACCGAGGAGTACAGAACGAACCCGGCGAGATCCAGCTCATGGGTGGCCTCGTGGAGATGCCAGGCCGCGTCCACCTTCGGCCGCAGGACGCGCTCCATCAGCTCCGGGGTGAGCGAGCCGGTCATCGCGTCACCGAGCACACCGGCGGTGTGGACGACGGCGGTCAGCGGATGCGCCGCGTCCACCCCGGCCAGCAGCGCGGTCACCGCGGCCCGGTCCGCCAGGTCGCAGGAGACCACGGTGGCCTCGGCGCCCAGCTCGGCCAGGGAGGCGACCAGCTCGCTCGCGCCGGGAGCCTGCGGTCCGCTCCTGCTGGCCAGCAGGAGGCGGCGTACGCCGCGCCCGGCGGCCAGGTGACGGGCCAGTTCGCCGCCGAGGCCGCCGGTTCCGCCGGTGATCAGTACGGTGCCCTCGGGGTCCCAGGCGCGTGCCGCACCCCGGGTCTCGGGGGTCTCCTCGGTGTCGGGCAGCCGGATGAGGCGGCCGGCCCTGATCGAGTGGTCGCGCACCACCAGCTGCTGCTCGTCGAGGGTGAGCAGTCCGGGCAGGACGCCCACCGACAGGAAGGCGTCGTCCATGTCGACCAGCAGGAAGCTGCCGGGGTTCTCCGTCTGCGCCGACCGTACGAGGCCCCAGACCGCGGCGGCGGCCACGTCCCGGATCTCCTCGCCGTCGAGGGCGACGGCGCCGCGGGTGACGAACACCAGCCGCGCGCCGGCCAGTCGCGGCTCGTCCAGCCACTCCTGGAGCAGGCCCAGGACGCGGGAGGTGAGGGCATGTACCGACTCGGGTCCGGGGACCCGCGGGTCGCCCACCACGGGCACCAGGAAGACGTCCGGGGCGACACCGCTGTCGCCGACCGCGCCGGTCAGGGACTCGGCGTAGGCACTGACGGTCTCGTCGGCGCGGTGCATCGCGTAGCCCAGGTCGAGTTCGTCGTCGCCGACGACCGCCCAGCGGGTGCCGGTGGCGGCCTCCGGTGTGGCGACGGGCACCCAGTCGAGCGCGAGGAACGCGCCCTTCTCGATGCCGCCCGCCGCGGGCGTGGCCGCCGGGCGCTGTCCGCCGGGCGCGCCCAGGGTCAGCGTGTCGACGGAGAGCACCGGGGCGCCCGTCGCGTCGGCCGCGGTCAGTGCCACCTCGCCGGGGCCGGTCGCGGTGATCCGCACGCGCAGGGCGGAGGCCGCCGTGGCGTGCAGGGTCAGTCCGTTCCAGGACACGGGGACGACCGGGGCCGCGAGGCCGTCGGCGTCCAGGCAGCCCGCCGCGCGGATCGCGGCGTCCAGCAGCGCGGGGTGGATCCCGTACGCGTCGGCGTCCTCGGCGGACATGGGCAGTGTCACCTCGGCGAAGATCTCGCCCTCGCGCCGCCAGACGCCCGACAGCCCACGGAAAGCGGGCCCGTAGTCCAGTCCGGCGCCGGACAGGCGCTCGTAGAGGGTGTCGACGTCGACCGGTTCGGCACCGCTCGGCGGCCAGTCGGCGGTGTCGAGTCCGCCGGGCTCACCGGCCGGTTCGCCGGTCGCCAGCACGCCTCGGGCGTGGGCCGTCCAGGGCCCGGTGTCCCCTTCGGCGGGACGCGAGTGCACGGTCAGCGTGCGGCGGCCCGCCTCGTCCGGCGATCCCACCCGCACCTGCACGGCGAGGCCGGCGCGCTCGGGCGGCGCGAGGGGGGCGAGCAGGGTCAGTTCCTCGACGCGGTCCTGGCCTGCCTGGTCTCCGGCGCGTACGGCGAGTTCCGCGAGGGCCGTGCCCGGCAGGACGATCCGGCCGTCGACCCGGTGGTCGGCGAGCCACGGGTGGGACTGCGCGGACAGTCTGCCGGTGAGCAGGATCTCGTCGGAGTCGGCGATCGTGACCGCGGCGCCGAGCAGCGGGTGCCCGGCGGCGATCAGACCGAGGCCCGAGGCGTCACCGGTGGCGGCGCGGACGGTGGGCCAGTACCGGCGGCGCTGGAACGCGTACGTCGGAAGCTCGACGGGGCGCGCGCCCGTGCCGGCGAACAGCGCGGCCCAGTCGACGGCGACTCCGCGCGTGAACAGTCCGGCGAGGGCGGTAACGGCCGAGGTCTCCTCGGAGACGTCCTTGCGCAGGACGGGCAGCGCCGCCACGGCCGGGTCCTGGACGGACTCCGGTACGAGGGCGGAGAGCACCGCGTCCGGGCCCAGTTCCAGGAACGTGCGCACGCCGCGGTCGGCCAGGGTCCGCACCCCGTCGCCGAACCGTACGGCCTCGCGGACGTGGCGCACCCAGTAGCCGGCGTCGGTCAGCGCACCGGCGGCGGCCACTTCCCCGGTGAGGTTGGACACCACGGGGACGGACGGCTCACCGTACGTCAGGGTCTCGGCCACGGCGCGGAACGCGTCGAGCATGGGCTCCATGAGCGGCGAGTGGAAGGCGTGGCTGACCGCGAGCCGGGTGGTCTTGCGCCCCTGCGACGCCAGCCGGTCCGCGAGGGCGAGCACCGCGGCCTCGTCGCCGGAGACGACGACGGCGTCCGGGCCGTTGACCGCGGCGACGGACACCCCGTCGGTCAGCAACGGCAGGACCTCGTCCTCGGTGGCACGTACGGCGGCCATCGCGCCGCCGACGGGCAGCTCGCGCATCAAGCGGGCCCGCGCGGCGACCAGCCGGCAGGCGTCCTCCAGCGAGAACACCCCGGCCACGTGCGCGGCCGTGATTTCGCCGACGGAGTGCCCGGCCAGGAAGTCCGGCTTGACGCCCCAGGAGCGGACCAGCCTGTACAGCGCGAACTCGACGGCGAACAGGGCGGGCTGGGCGAATCCGGTGTCGTTCAGCGCGTCCGGGTCCGTACCCCACATCACCTCGCGCAGCGGACGGTCCAGCTCCTTGTCCAGGAGCTCCAGTACGTCGTCCAGGGCCTCGGCGAAGACGGGGAAGCGCGCGTGCAGTTCGCGGCCCATGCCGATGCGCTGGGAGCCCTGGCCGGAGAACAGCACGGCCACGGCGCCCTTGCCGGACACCCCGCGCGCCGCCTCGACCAGTGCGCCGTCCTCGTTCGCGGAGGCCAGGAGCACGGCGCGGTGCTCGAACGCGGAGCGGGTGGTGGCGAGGGAGAAGCCGATGCCGAGCGGGTCGTGGCCCGGTACCTCGGCCAGCGCGCGGACCTGCTCCAGCTGGGCGTCGAGCGCGGCCTCGCCGCGGCCCGACACGGGCCAGGGCACAGTCCTGGGCGTGAGTTCCGGCGCCGGGGCGGGCTCGTCGGCGTCCTCGGCGGGCGGGGCCTGCTCCAGCAGCACATGCGCGTTGGTGCCGCTGATGCCGAACGACGACACTCCCGCGCGGCGCACCCGCTCGCCCTGCGGCCACGGGACCGGCTCGGTCAGCAGCCGTACGTCACCGGCCGACCAGTCGACGTGCGAGGACGGCGCGTCCACGTGCAGGGTCTGGGGCAGCACCCCTTCGCGCAGCGCGAGCACCATTTTCATCACGCCCGCGACGCCCGCGGCCGCCTGGGTGTGGCCGATGTTGGACTTGACCGTGCCGAGCCACAGCGGGCGCTGCTCCTCGCGGTCCTGGCCGTAGGTGGCCAGCAGGGCGCCCGCCTCGATGGGGTCGCCCAGGGTGGTGCCCGTGCCGTGCGCCTCGACGGCGTCGACATCGGCCGGGGAGAGGCCCGCGCCGGCCAGGGCCTGGCGGATGACGCGCTGCTGGGAGGGCCCGTTGGGGGCGCTCAGGCCGTTGGACGCGCCGTCCTGGTTGACCGCGCTGCCGCGCAGCACCGCCAGGACCGGGTGTCCGTTGCGCCGGGCGTCGGACAGCCGCTCGACGAGCAGCATGCCCGCGCCCTCGGACCAGGCGGTGCCGTCCGCCGAGTCGGAGAAGGCCTTGCAGCGTCCGTCGGCGGCAAGCCCGCCCTGGACACTGAATCCGACGAAGCTGGAGGAGGTCGCCATCACGGTGACGCCGCCGGCCAGCGCCAGCGAGCATTCGCCGTTGCGGACGGCCTGCGCGGCGAGGTGCAGGGTCACCAGCGAGGACGAGCAGGCCGTGTCGAGGGTGACCGCCGGGCCCTCCAGGCCCAGGACGAAGGACAGCCGGCCCGACATGACGCTGGCCGCCAGTCCGTTGCCCGCGTAGCCGCCCATGTCGTCGCGCGAGGCGAGCACCAGGTGGGCGTAGTCCTGGGAGTTGGTCCCGACGAAGACGCCGGTCCTGCTGCCGCGCAGCGTGCCCGGGTCGACGCCCGAACGCTCGATGGCCTCCCAGGACACCTCCAGGAGCAGCCGCTGCTGCGGGTCCATGGCGAGGGCCTCGCGCGGGGATATCCCGAAGAAGTCGGGGTCGAAGCGCGACGCCTCGTGCAGGAAGCCGCCCTCCTGGGTGGCGCTGCGCCCCTCGCCGTCGCCGGCGAGGGCGTCCAGGTCCCAGCCCCGGTCGTCCGGGAACCCGGAGATCGCGCTCCGGCCGGAGGAGAGCAGCTCCCAGAAGTCCTCGGGGGACCGGACCCCGCCGGGGAACCTGCACCCCATTCCGACGATCGCCACCGGTTCGTGGCGGCCGGATTCGGCTTCCTGGAGCCGCTGGCGGGTCTGGTGCAGATCCGTCGTGACCCACTTCAGGTATTCGACGAGTTTCTTTTCGTCCGGCATCGTCCGTGAACCTTCCTCAGATGTTGGCATGCGCGGGGAGTGGGCCCCCTGTCAGGAGTCCGTTGACCGGCCGAGTTCGTTGTCGATGAAGGCGAGGATCTCGTCGGCGCTGGCGGCCTCGATCCGTTCGGTGACGACGGCCCCGCCGGTCTCGGGGGCGGACTCGTCCCACCTCGCGAGCAGGCGGCGCAGCCTCCCGGCGACTCCGGTCCTGGTGACCTCGTCGATCTCGCCCTCGGTGAGCGCCGCCTCCAGCCGGTCGAGCGCGGTCAGCGGCGAGGCGTCCTCGCCGGGGGTGTCCGCGCCGAACAGGGCCGAGGCGAGGTGCCGGGCGACGGCGAGCGGCGTGGGGTGGTCGAACACGAGGGTGGAGGGGAGCCGTACGCCGGTGGACGCGGCCAGCCTGGTGCGCAGCTCCACCGCCATCAGCGAGTCGAAGCCCAGCCGGCTGAAGTCCCGGTCGGCCGGGACGGCGTCCGGGGAGGGGTGTCCCAGCACGGCGGCGGTGTCGGCCCGTACCAGCTCGACCAGCGCCGTCTCCCGGTCCTGCTCGTCCAGTGCGTTCAGACGATCGGCCAGGGGGGTGGCGCGGACGTGGGGCGCGGCCGTGCGGCGGCCCGTGGTCATCAGTCCGCGCAGGATCGCGGGGACCTGGGCCGGCCGCGCCGCTCCGGCGGCCATCCGCACCGGGACGACCAGTGCCTCGTCGCGTGCCATGGCCGCGTCGAACAGGGCGAGGCCCTGCTCGGCCGAGAGCGCGGCGTGCTCCGAGCGGGACATCCGCCGCAGGTCGGTTTCGCTCAGCGTGCTGGTCATGCCGCTGTCCTGCACCCAGGGGCCCCAGGCCAGTGAGGCGGCGGGCAGGCCGAGCGCGGCGCGGTGCGCGGCCAGCGCGTCCAGGAACGCGTTGGCGGCAGCGTAGTTGCCCTGGCCCGGTCCCCCGGTGACCCCGGCGACCGAGGAGTACAGGACGAACGCGGCCGGCTCGTGGCCGAGGCTCAGTGTCACCTCGTGCAGCCACCAGGCCGCGTCCGCCTTGGGGCGCAGGATCCGGTCCACCAGGTCGGGGGTGAGCGAGCCGATCGTGGCGTCGCCCAGCACGCCGGCGGTGTGCACCACCGCGGTGAGCGGGTGTTCGGCCGGCAGGCCGGACAGCAGTGCGTAGAGCGCCGTACGGTCGCCGACGTCGCAGGCCGCGACGGTCACCTCGGCGCCCAGGCCGGTCAGTTCGGCCCGCAGTTCCCGCGCGCCGGGTGCGTCGGGGCCGCGCCGGCCGGCCAGCAGCAGGTGCTTGATGCCGTGCGCGGTCACCAGGTGCCTGGCGAGCGCGCTGCCGAGGCCGCCGGTGCCGCCGGTGATCAGTACGGTGCCGTCGCGGTCCCAGGAGCCGATCCCGTCCGGGGCCGGGGCGGCGCCGCCGGGCAGCCGGGACAGGCGGGCCACCCGTGCGACGCCGTCGCGCACCGCGGCCTGGGACTCGCCGGCGTCCAGCAGGCCCGGCAGGGCGGTGAGGGCCGCGGTGAGCGCGTCGGGGTCGTCGAGGTCGAGCAGGAAGAAGCTGTCGGGCTCCTCCAGCTGGGCGGAGCGCACGAGTCCCCACACGGGGGCGGCGGTCACGTCCCGCAGGTGCTCGGTGCCGACGGCGACTGCGCCCCGGGTGACGAACACCAGCCGCGCCGCGTCGGTCCGGGGGTCGGCGGACCAGGCGCGCAGCAGGTCGAGGGCGGCGACGGTCGTGGTCCGCAGCGCGTCCGGGACGCTCCCGGCGTCGCTCTGGTCCCCGGTGAGGGGGGCCAGTACGACCTCGGGGAACGGCCCTTCGGCCTCCAGCAGCGCGGCCAGTGATCCGGCGCGTGCGGCGGACGCCCCGTCCACCGGGTCCAGCGCGGCCGTCAGGCCCGCCGGGTCCGCGCCGACGACCGCCCAGCGCAGGGCGGCCGGGGAGGCGGGCGCCGGCCGTGCGGCCGGTGCCTCCCACACGACGCCGAGCAGCGGGGCGGGCTCCGTGACCGGTGCGGCCGTCGGTGCGGCGGCGACCGGGCGGACGGTCAGGCGTGCGGAGAGCACCGGTGCGCCCTGCACGTCGACGGCCGTCAGTGACACGGTGTCCTCGCCGGTGGCGGTCAGCCGGACCCGCAGCGCCGTGGCGGCGCCCGCGTGCAGGGTCAGTCCGTGCCAGGCGACGGCTTCGACTCCCCCGGCCCGTGCGTCGGCGTCCAGCAATGCGGTCGCGCGGACAGCGGTGTCCAGCAGCGTCGGGTGCATCGTGAACGTCCCGTCGCCGCTTGCCTGTTCGGTGAGCGAGACCTCCGCGTACACCGTGCCGCCCAGCCGCCAGGCGGCCCCGGTCTCGGTCCGCTCGTCGGCGTCGTCGTGGCTGAACGGGACGGCTTCGGCGCCCGCGGGCGGCCAGACGGTGGTGTCGAACGGCGTGCCGGACGTCCCCGCCGGGTCACCGGCGCTCAGCACTCCGGTGGCGTGGCGGGTCCAGGGCAGGTCCTCGGTGGACTCGGGGCGGGCGTGCACGTCCAGGGGACGGCGGCCCGTCTCGTCGGCGGCGCCCACCCGCACCTGGAGGTGCACCGCGCCCTCGTCCGGTACGAACAGCCCGCTGTGCACGGTCAGTTCCTCGACCAGCGCGCAGCCGGCCTCGTCACCGGCGCGTACGGCCAGTTCGGCGAGGGCCGCCGCGGGCAGCGGCACGTGGCCTTCCGCGATCCGGTGGGCCGCCAGCCAGGGCAGCGCCGAGAGCGACAGCCGGCCGGTGAGGACCACGTCGTCGGAGCCGGCCACCGTCGTCGCGGCGCCCAGCAGCGGGTGTCCGGCGGACACCAGGCCGAGGCCGGAGGCGTCACCCCGCGCGGCCACCGACGCCCTGGGCCAGTAGCGCTCGCGCTGGAACGCGTAGGTCGGCAGTTCGGTCCGCCGTGCGCCGGTGCCGGAGAAGACCCCGGCCCAGTCGGCGGCGACGCCGTGGGTGTGGAGCTGGGCCAGTGCGGTGAGGGCGGTCGCCTCCTCGGGCCTGTCCTTGCGCAGGACGGGCACCACCACGCTCTCGTCGGGAGCGCAGGCGCGGACCAGGGCGGACAGCACTCCGTCGGGGCCCAGCTCCAGGAAGGTGCCGACGCCCTCGCCGGTGAGGGCACGGACGCCGTCCGCGAAGCGGACCGCCTCGCGGACGTGCCGTACCCAGTAGTCGGCGGTGCCCAGTCGGCCGTCCGTGACCGGCGCGCCGGTCAGGTTCGACACGAGCGCGATGCGCGGCGGGTGGTAGGTGAGCGTCTCGGCGACCGCCCGGAACTCTGCCAGCATCGGGTCCATCAGGGGCGAGTGGAACGCGTGGCTCACCGGGAGCCGGCTCGTCCTGCGTCCCTGGGCCGTCAGCCGCTCGGCGGCCTTCAGCACCCGGTCCTCGTCGCCGGAGATCACCACGGCTGTGGGGCCGTTGACGGCGGCGATCGCGACCCGGCCGCAGAGCAGCGGCGCGACCTCGTCCTCGGTCGCCTCGACGGCGACCATGGCGCCGTCCTCGGGCAGCGCGTCCATCAGCCGGGCGCGGGCGGCGACCAGGCGGGCCGCGTCCTCCAGCGAGAACACTCCGGCCACGTGCGCGGCGGTGATCTCACCGATGGAGTGCCCGGCCACGAAGTCCGGGGTCACCCCCCACGACTCGACGAGCCGGAACAGCGCCACCTCGACCGCGAACAGCGCGGGCTGGGTGTACGCGGTGCGGTCGAGCAGTTTGGCGTCGTCGCCCCAGATCACCTCGCGCAGCGGGCGGGCCGACTCCGCGTCCAGGTGGGCCAGGGCGGAGTCGAGGGCGTCGGCGAACACCGGGAAGCGTGCGTACAGTTCGCGGCCCATGCCCAGCCGCTGGCTGCCCTGGCCGGAGAAGAGGACGGCTGTGGGGCGTTCCACGGCCACTCCCCTGGCCACGACCGGCGCGGACGCGTCCGCGCCGGTGGCCGGGGCCAGCAGCACGGCCCGGTGCTCGAAGGCCGACCGGCCCTCGAGCAGCGACAGTCCGATGTCGGCCGGGGACAGTTCGGGGCGGGCTGCCACGAAGGACCGCAGCCGCTCCAGCTGTGCGTCGAGCGCCTCTTCGCTCTTGGCCGCCACGAGCCAGGGGACGACCGTGGGCTCGGCCTCGGGAGCGGGCGGGGCCGCCGCCGGTTCGGCGGGCGGGGCCTGCTCCAGGATGACGTGCGCGTTGGTGCCGCTGATGCCGAAGGACGACACACCGGCCCGGCGCGCGCGCCCGGTCTGCGGCCACTCGCGCGGCTCGGTCAGCAGCTCGACGGCGCCCGAGGCCCAGTCGACCCGGGTCGAGGGCTCACTGACGTGCAGCGTCCGGGGCAGTGTGCCGTGCCGCAGCGCCAGCACTGTCTTCAGTACGCCGGCGACACCGGCGGCGGCCTGCGTGTGTCCGAGGTTGGACTTCACGGACCCGAGCAGCAGGGGCCGCTCGGCGTCCCGGCCGCGCCCGTAGGTGGCGAGGAGGGCTCCGGCCTCGATGGGGTCGCCCAGCGTGGTGCCGGTGCCGTGGGCCTCGACGGCGTCCACGTCGGCCGGGGTGAGGCCGCCTGCGGCCAGGGCCTGGCGGATCACCCGCTGCTGGGAGGGGCCGTTGGGGGCGGTGAGTCCGTTCGACGCGCCGTCCTGGTTGACGGCGGAGCCCCTCAGGACGGCCAGGATCTCGTGGCCGTTGCGCCGGGCGTCGGACATCCGCTCGACGACGATCACACCGACGCCCTCCGACCATCCGGTGCCGTCGGCCGAGTCGGAGAACGCCTTGCAGCGCCCGTCCGGGGCGAGTCCGCCCTGCCGGGTGAACCCGGCGAAGCTCGTCGCGGTCGACATCACGGTGACGCCGCCGACCAGCGCCATGGAGCACTCGTCGGCGCGCAGCGCCTGGGCGGCCCAGTGCAGCGCGACCAGCGAGGAGGAGCAGGCGGTGTCCACGGTGACGGCGGGGCCCTCGAATCCGAAGGCGTAGGAGAGCCTGCCGGAGATGACGCTGGCGGCCAGACCGGTCCCGGCGTGGCCCTCCACGTCCTCGTTCGCCTGGAGGATCAGGTTGGCGTAGTCCTGGCCGTTGGTGCCGACGAACACTCCCGTCCGGCTGCCGCGCAGCGCTGCGGGGTCGGTCCCGGTCCGCTCCAACGCCTCCCAGGCGGTCTCCAGCAGCAGCCGCTGCTGGGGGTCCATGGCGAGGGCCTCACGCGGGGAGATGTCGAAGAAGCCGGGGTCGAAGTCGGCGGCCCCGTAGAGGAATCCGCCCTCGCGTGTGGCGCTGCGGCCCTGGCCGGCGCCCGCGAGGACGTCGAGGTTCCAGCCGCGGTCGGTGGGGAACTCGGCGATCCCGTCGCGGCCCTCGGTGAGCAGCTGCCACAGGTCCTCGGGCGACTGCACCCCGCCGGGGAAGCGGCAGGCCATGCCGACGACCACGACCGGGTCGTCGGTGACGGCGGTGGGGGCGGCGTCGGTCGTGGCGGACACCGGGTCGCTGTCGTCGCCGAGCAGTTCGGCGACGAGGTGGGCGGTCAGCGCGTGCGCCGTCGGGTAGTCGAACACCAGGCCGGCGGGGAGCGCCAGGCCGGTCGTCCGGGCGAGCCGGTTGCTCAGTTCGACGGCGGTCAGCGAGTCGAAGCCGAGGTCGCGGAAGGCCTTGTCGCCCTTGATCGCTTCGGCTCCGGTGTGGCCGAGTACCGCGGCGGCCTGGGTGCGGACGATGTCGAGCAGTACGGCGGCCCGCTTGGCCCCGGTGGCCTCGCGCAGCTGCTCGCGCAGCCCGGAGGCGGCCGTCGCGCCCTCGCGGCGCGCCTCGTGCACCGCCGTCAGCGCCTTGCGCGCCTCGGGCAGGTCGGCGAGCAGCGGGCTGGGGCGCAGGCTGAGCAGGGCGTTCAGCAGCTGCGGTTGTTGCAGGTCGGCGATGACGACGGTCGGCTCGGGTTCCACGACGACGCGCAGCAGAGCCGAGACGGCCAGCTCGGGGTCGAGCGCGCCGGGGCCCTCCGCGGGGGTGGCGTGGCCGGGGCGGGCCGCCTGGCCCGCCATGCCGCCGCCGCCCCAGGCGCCCCAGGCGATCGAGGCCGCGGGCAGGCCGAGGGTGCGACGCCGCTCGGCCAGGGCGTCGAGGACGGCGTTGGCCGCCGCGTAGTTGGCCTGGCCGGGGTTGCCGACGGAGCCCGCCACGGAGGAGAACAGGGCGAACACCGACAGGTCGAGATCGCGGGTCAGTTCGTCGAGCAGCAGGGCGGAGGCGACCTTGGAGCGGAACACCGTGTCGAACCGCTCGTCCGTCAGGCCGGCCAGCACCCCGTCGTCCAGTACGCCCGCCGTGTGCACCACACCGGTCAGCGGGTGGTCATCGGGGACGGCCGCCAGCACCCCGGTCAGGTCGTCGCGGTCGGCCGCGTCACCGGCGGTGAGGGTGACCCGGGCGCCGAGGGCGGTCAGTTCGTCGCGCAGTTCCCCGGCGCCGGGCGCGTCCGGGCCGCGACGGCTCAGCAGCACGAGATGCGGTACGCCCTCGCTCGCCAGCCGCCGCGCGACATGGGCGCCGAGTGCGCCCGTGCCACCGGTGACGAGCACCGTGCCGGAGGGCCGCCACCGCTCTTCGGCGTGGTCCGCGCCCTCACCCTGCGGGGTGGGCGCGGCGACCATCCTGCGGCCGAACACGCCCGAGGCGCGGACCGCGACCTGGTCCTCGCCGTCCTGGCCGGTCAGTACGGCGAGGAAGCGGCGTACCGTCCGCTCGTCGAGTTCTTCGGGCAGGTCGACCAGTCCGCCCCAGCGCTGGGGCTGTTCGAGGGCCGCGACGCGGCCGAGGCCCCAGACCGCGGCCTGCGCCGGGCCGGTGAGCGGCTCGGAGCGGACGGTGGAGACGGCGCCGCGGGTGACGGCCCACAGGGGGGCCGTGATGCCCGCGTCACCGAGTGCCCGGGTGAGGGCGGCGGTGGCGATCAGGCCCGCCGGTACGCCGGAGGGGCCGGCCGACTCGTCGAGGGCGAGCAGCGACACCACTCCGGTGATCTTGTCCGGGGCGTCCGCGGCGGCCTCGGTGAGCCGCTCGACGAGACCGGTCGCGGCGGCGTCCACGCGTACGGCGGCCGGGCCGAGCGCGCTGATGAGCGAGGTCACCCACGCGTCGGCGATCGCGGTCTCGGGGGTCAGGACCAGCCAGGTCCCCGGCAGGGGTCCGGCGCCGCCGACCGTCAGCGGCTTCCAGCTCTGCCGGTAGCGCCACGCGTCCACGGCGGAGCGGGCCTTGTGGCGCGTGCGCCACGACGACAGGGCGGGCAGTACGGCGCCGAGTGAGGCGCCGTCCACGTCGAGCCCGGCCGCGAGGGACTCCAGGTCCTCCCGCTCCACCGCCGCCCAGAACTCCGCGTCGACCGGGTCCGTGCCGTCGGCGGGGGCCGCCGCGACGAGCTCGGGCCAGAACCGCTCGCGCTGGAAGGCGTAGGTCGGCAGGTCGGTCTGCCGGGCGCCGGTGCCTGCGAAGAGCCCGGCCCAGTCGATGGCGCCGCCCGCGACGTGGAGCTGCGCCAGCGCGGTGACCAGTGCGGTTTCCTCGCCGCGGTCCTTGCGCAGCGCCGGGATCACCACGGCGGTGGCGGGCACGGACTCGCGGGTCATCGCGGAGAGCACGCCGTCGGGGCCCAGTTCCAGGAACGTGGTCACGCCCCGGTCGGCGAGTGTGCGGACGCCGTCGGCGAAGCGCACGGCCTCGCGGACGTGACGTACCCAGTACGCGGCCGAGCACAGTTCGCCGGCGGCTGCCACGTCCCCGGTCAGGTTCGACACCACGGGGATGGTGGGCTCGGTGTACGACAGGCTCTCCGCGACCGTGCGGAACTCCTCCAGCACCGGGTCCATCAGCGGCGAGTGGAAGGCGTGCGAGACCCGCAGCCAGGTGGCCTTGCGGCCGTCCTCCTCCAGTCGCGCCGCGACCTCCATGACCTCGTCCTCGTGACCGGAGATCACCACCGACGAGGGGCCGTTGACCGCGGCGACGGACACCCCGCCGGCCAGCAGCGGCAGGACCTCGTCCTCCGTCGCCCGGACCGCGACCATCGCGCCGCCGGCCGGCAGTGCCTGCATCAGGCGCGCCCGCGCGGCCACCAGCGTGCAGGCGTCCTCCAGCGAGAACACTCCGGCCACGTGCGCGGCGGCGATCTCACCGATGGAGTGCCCGGCCACGAAGTCCGGGGTCACACCCCACGACTCGACCAGCCGGAACAGCGCCACCTCGATTGCGAACAGCGCGGGCTGGGTGAAGCCCGTCTCGTTGAGCAGATCGGTGTCGTCGCCCCACATCACCACCCTCAGCGGGCGGCCCGTCTCGCCTTCCAGCAGGTCGAGTACGGAGTCCAGCGCCTCGGCGAACACCGGGAAGCGGCCGTACAGCTCCCGGCCCATCCCCAGCCGCTGCGAACCCTGGCCCGAGAACAGCACCGCCGTCGTCTGTTCGGTGGCCAGGCCGCGGGCGATCTCCGGGATGCCTTCTCCGGTCGCCAGCAGCACCGCTCGGTGCTCGAAGAGGGAGCGGCCGGTCGCCAGCGAGTGGCCGACGTCGACCGCGGACCGCTGGGAGTGCTCCCGCGCGAAGTCCCGCAGCCGGCCGATCTGTCCGTCCAGCGCCGCCTCGCTCTTGGCCGATACGAGCCACGGCACGGCGTCAGGGGCGGCTTCGGGGGCCGCCGGGGCGTCGGTGTCCGGCTCGGGGTCCGCCTGTTCCAGGACAACGTGCGCGTTCGTTCCGCTGATACCGAAGGACGAGACGCCGGCCCGGCGGGCGCGTCCGGTCTGCGGCCACGCGGTGTTGTCGGCCAGCAGCTCCACGGCGCCCGCCGACCAGTCGACGTGCGTCGAGGGCTCGGTCAGGTGCAACGTCCTCGGGAGCGTCCCGTGCCGCAGCGCCATCACCATCTTGACCAGACCCGCGGCGCCCGCCGCGGCCTGGGTGTGGCCGATGTTGGATTTCACGGAGCCCAGCAGCAGCGGCAGTTCCTGGTCGCGGTCCTGGCCGTAGGTGGCCAGCAGCGCCTGCGCCTCGATCGGGTCGCCGAGCGGTGTTCCGGTGCCGTGCGCCTCCACGGCGTCGACGTCGGCCGCAGACAGTCCGGCGTTGGCGAGCGCCTGACGGATCACGCGCTGCTGCGCGGGGCCGTTGGGCGCCGTCAGGCCGTTCGACGCGCCGTCCTGGTTGACGGCGCTGCCGCGTACGACCGCCAGCACCTTGTGCCCGTTGCGCCGTGCGTCCGACAGCCGCTCCAGGACCAGCACGGCCGCGCCCTCGGACCAGCCCGTGCCGTCGGCGGAGTCGGAGAAGGCCTTGCACCGGCCGTCGCCGGCCAGGCCGCCCATCCGGGAGAAGCCGGCGAAGTTCGCGGAGGTGGCCATCACCGTCACGCCGCCCGCGAGGGCGAGCGAGCACTCGCCGCTGCGCAGGGCCTGGGCCGCGAGGTGCAGGGAGACGAGGGACGACGAGCACGCGGTGTCGACCGACATGGCCGGGCCCTCCAGGCCCAGCGCGTAGGCCAGCCGGCCGGAGACGACGCTGACCGCGAGTCCGGTGGTGGCGTGGCCCGCCATGTCGTCCTTGGCCCGCATGACGAGGCCGGCGTAGTCCTGGCCGCTGACGCCGACGAAGACGCCGGTCCGGCTGCCGCGCAGGGTGGCCGGGTCGATGCCGGCGCGTTCGGCGGCCTCCCAGGAGACTTCGAGCAGGACGCGCTGCTGCGGGTCCATGGCGACGGCCTCGCGCGGGGAGATGCCGAAGAATCCGGCGTCGAAGTCGGCGACGTCGCGGAGGAATCCGCCCTGGCCCTCGGTCGCGCCGATGGTGGTGTCGGCCTGCCAGCCGCGGTCCTCGGGGAAGCCGGAGATGGCGTCGCCGCCGGAGAACACCAGGTCCCAGAGCCCTTCGGGCGATTCCACGCCGCCGGGGAAGCGGCAGCTCATGCCGACGATCGCGATGGGATCGTCGGCGGCGTCGGAGGGGTCGCGCGATTCGCGTACGGCGGCCGTCGCGGCGGTGTCGTCGCCTGCCAGCTCGTCGAGCAGGTACGCGGCGAGCCGCGCCGGTGTGGGGTAGTCGAAGATCAGGGTGGCGGGCAGGGTGAGTCCGGTGGCGCCCGCCAGCCGGTTGCGCAGTTCGACGGCGGTCAGCGAGTCGAAGCCCAGCTGGCGGAACTCGCGTTCCACGGCGATGGCCTCGGGCGAGGAGTGCGCGAGCACGACCGCCGCCTCGGCGCGGACGAGGTCGGTGAGCAGCCGGGGCCGCTCCTCCTCGCGCAGCGCGGCGAGCCGCTCGACGAGTCCCGCGCGGGACACCGCGGAGGCTCCGCCCTTGGCGGCGCGGCGGCCACTGCGCACGAGGCCCCGCAGGAGCGCGGGGACGCCGGCCGCGGCCGGGATCGTACCGCCGGAGACGGCCAGCGGGACGATCAGGGCCTCGTCGCTCGTGGTCGCGGCGTCGAACAGCGCGAGGCCCCGTTCCACCGCGATCAGCGGCATTCCGGAGTCGTTGCTGACGCGGCGCAGGTCGTGGTCCTCCAGCGCGGCGGTCATGCCCACGCCCTGTTCCCAGGCGCCCCAGGCCAGTGACAGGCCGGGCAGACCCAGGGCACGGCGGTGGGCGGCCAGGGCGTCGAGGAAGGTGTTTCCCGCGGCGTAGTTGGCCTGTCCGGGGCTGCCCATGACGCCTGCGGTGGACGAGTAGAGGACGAAGGCGGCGAGGTCGAGGTCCCGGGTCAGCTCGTGCAGGTTCCACGCAGCGTCCACCTTCGGACGCAACACCCCCGCCAACCG
>NZ_JBSFTV010000069.1:0-22192 GCF_053591455.1 Streptomyces sp. NPDC003016 | reverse complement strand
CGGGTACTTCCTCACCCACTCGATGAGCGGCCTGCTCGACACCGACGAGGGCGGCGGCATCTACCACGCCCTGCTCGGCACCCTGGAGCAGGTCGGCATCGCGACCCTGGTCTCCGCCCCGATCGGCCTGCTCACCGCGGTCTACCTGGTCGAGTACGGGCGCGGGAAGCTGGCGAAGACCGTCACCTTCTTCGTCGACGTCATGACGGGCATCCCCTCGATCGTCGCGGGTCTGTTCATCCTCGCCACCTGGAACCTGATGCTGGGCTTCGGGCCCTCCGGATTCGCCGGCGCGCTGGCCCTCTCGATCCTGATGATGCCGGTGGTCGTCCGCTCCACCGAGGAGATGCTCAAGCTCGTCCCGAACGAGCTCCGCGAGGCGTCCCTCGCCCTCGGCGTCCCCAAGTGGCGGACCATCCTCAAGGTGGTGCTGCCGACCGCGATCGGCGGAATCACCACGGGTGTGATGCTCGCGGTGGCCCGCATCACGGGTGAGACCGCCCCGGTTCTGCTGCTCGTCTTCGGTACGAAGCTGATCAACCCGAACCCCTTCGAAGGCGCCCAGTCCTCACTTCCGCTGTACGTGTACGAGCAGTACGTCGTCGGCACCGAAGCATCGGTCGACCGGGCCTGGGGCGCAGCGCTCGTCCTGATCGCCTTCGTCATGATCCTCAACCTGGTGGCCCGCGGCATCGCCCGCTGGAAGGCCCCGAGCACCGGCCGCTAAGGCCCCCGGAAAGCAGTGATTCAGATGGCCAAGCGAATCGACATCAGCGGCCTGTCGGCCTACTACGGCAACCACAAGGCGATCGACGACATCTCGATGACCGTCGAGCCCCGCTCCGTGACGGCCTTCATCGGCCCCTCCGGCTGCGGCAAGTCCACCTTCCTGCGCACCCTCAACCGGATGCACGAGGTCACCCCCGGCGGCCGCGTCGAGGGCAAGGTCCTCCTGGACGACGAGAACCTGTACGCCAAGGACGTCGACCCGGTGGCCGTCCGCCGTACGGTCGGCATGGTCTTCCAGCGCCCGAACCCCTTCCCCACGATGTCGATCTTCGACAACGTGGCGGCGGGCCTGCGCCTCAACGGCTCGTACAGGAAGAACAAGCTGGCCGAGGTCGTCGAGAAGTCCCTGCGCGGCGCCAACCTCTGGAACGAGGTCAAGGACCGCCTGAACAAGCCCGGCTCCGGTCTCTCCGGCGGCCAGCAGCAGCGCCTGTGCATCGCCCGCGCGATCGCGGTCGAGCCGCAGGTCCTCCTGATGGACGAGCCGTGCTCGGCCCTGGACCCGATCTCGACCCTCGCCATCGAGGACCTGATCGGTGAGCTGAAGGAGCGCTTCACGATCGTCATCGTGACGCACAACATGCAGCAGGCGGCGCGCGTCTCGGACCGCACGGCGTTCTTCAACCTCGCGGCGATCGGCCAGCCCGGCAAGCTCATCGAGATAGACGACACCGAGCGGATCTTCTCCAACCCGTCCGTCCAGGCGACGGAGGACTACATCTCCGGCCGCTTCGGCTAGAAGCCGGCCGCCACGCCTGTCCTGCGGTGCTGCATGGCGGTGCCACCGCAAGGCAAAGGCCCGCCCCCGCTCCCTCGAGGAACGGGGGCGGGCCCCTTTTCATACGGTCACGCGGTCATGCGGTCACGCGGTTCAGCCGAAGGCCAGCAGCACGACCCAGTAGCACGCGGCCGCCACCAGCGCGGCGGCCGGCATGGTGATGAACCAGCCCATCACGATGTTCTTGGCGACACCCCACCGCACGGCACGCGACCCCTTGGTCGAGCCGACGCCCATGATGGCGGAGGTGATGACGTGCGTCGTGGAGATCGGCGCGTGGAACATGAACGAGGCCGTGTACATCACGGACGCGGCCGTGGTCTCCGCGGCGAACCCCTGCGGCGGGTCCAGCTCGATGATCCGACGGCCGAGCGTCCGCATGATCCGCCAGCCGCCCGCGTACGTACCGAGCGAGAGCGTCAGCGCACAGGCGATCTTGACCCACATCGGGATCGCGTCGCCCTGACCCTCGACATCGGCGATGACCAGCGCCATCACCACGATGCCCATGGTCTTCTGCGCGTCCTGGAGACCGTGGCCGAGCGCCATACCGGCCGCGGACACCGTCTGGGCGATACGGAAGCCCCGCTTCGCCTTGTGCGGGTTGGACTTACGGAACATCCACAGGATGACGACCATCACCAGGTAGCCGAGCAGCAGCCCGACGAACGGCGAGATGAACATCGGGATGACGACCTTCTCCAGCACCCCGGTCCAGATGACCTCGGTGCCGCCCGCGAGCGCCGCGCCCACCATGCCGCCGAAGAGCGCGTGCGAGGAGGACGAGGGAAGACCGAAGTACCAGGTGACGAGGTTCCAGACGATCGCCCCGACCAGTGCGGCGAAGAGGATTCCCATCCCCTTGTCGCCGTGCGGGGTCGCGATGAGCCCCTCACTGACGGTCTTGGCGACCTCGCTGCCGAGGAAGGCACCGGCGAGGTTCATCACGGCGGCCATGGCGAGGGCCGCGCGCGGGGTCAGCGCCCGCGTGGAAACCGAAGTCGCGATGGCGTTCGCGGAGTCGTGAAAGCCGTTGGTGTACGTGAAGCCGAGCGCGACCCCGATGGTCACGATGAGCGCAAAGGTGTCCACCGGAGGTCAGGACTCCTTGACGGCGATCGTCTCGACCGTGTTGGCGACGTGCTCGAAGGCGTCGGCCGCCTCCTCCAGCACGTCCACGATCTGCTTCAGCTTCAGCACGTCCATCGCGTCGTACTTGCCGTTGAAGAGCTGCGCGAGCAGCTTGCGGTGGATCTGGTCGGCCTGGTTCTCCAGGCGGTTGACCTCGATCCAGTACTCGGTCAGATTGGTCATGGTCCGCAGGTGCGGCATGGCCTCGGCGGTCAGCTCGGCCGCCCGGGCCAGGACCTCGATCTGCTGCTCGACGCCCTTCGGCAGCTCCTCGATCTGGTACAGGACGACCAGGTCGACGGCCTCCTCCATGTAATCCATGATGTCGTCGAGCTGCGAAGCGAGGTTGTAGATGTCCTCGCGGTCGAACGGCGTGATGAACGAGGAGTTGAGCTGGTGGAAGATCGCGTGGGTGGCGTCGTCCCCCGCGTGCTCCGCTGCCCTCATCCGCTCCGCGATCTCGGCTCGGGCGGAGGAGTCCGCTCCGAGCAGTTCCATCAGGAGCTTCGAGCCCGTGACGATGTTGTCCGCGGATGCGGAGAACATGTCGTAGAAGCTCGTCTCCCTGGGGGTCAGACGAAAGCGCACGTGGGGTCCTCGGGGTGCATTGGATTCGGTCAGGGTGATGCTAGGCGCATCATCCGGCCACGGCTAACCGGCGTTCTTCAGTGTCGCCCATCGGGCACAGTGCTCAGTACGGGCCCCCGGGTCAGTACCCGCAAAATTCGTTACCATATACCCATCAGGGGTATGCAGCCCCTTTCAGGACAACGGGAGGACGCGATGACGACCACCGAGGCGGCCGGCGCGACGACGACCGAAGCGCCCTCCGGAGCCTCCGAAGCCGTGGTGAGCGACCACGACCACGGGGTGCACGGATACCACAAGCAGAAGGACGAGCACCTCAAGCGCCTGCGCCGGATCGAGGGCCAGATCCGCGGCCTGCAGCGGCTGGTCGACGAAGACGTCTACTGCATCGACATACTCACGCAGGTCTCGGCGTCGACGAAGGCGCTCCAGTCCTTCGCGCTGCAGCTCCTGGAAGAGCACCTGCGGCACTGCGTGGCGGACGCGGCGGTCAAGGGCGGCAAAGAGATCGACGAGAAGGTCGAAGAAGCCACCAAGGCGATCGCCCGCCTGCTCAGGACCTGATGTCCGGGGCGGTCACGGTCCGGGAGCCGACGGGTCCCCGGACCTGCCGTCAGAACGGACGCTCGTGGGTTTCCGGCCGCCCGCCGGCGCCGGCCGCCCCGGCCCCGACCTTCAGCACCTCGTCGATACGGTCCGGACTGAGCCGTTCCCCATCGGCGCCGGACGCCGCGATCATCAGCTCACCGCACAGCTCGATCTCGGCGAGGGCGACGTGGTCCTGGACGGGCGTACTGCTCAACGGTGCCACGTGCATCACCTCTTTCAGCCATCGTCGGCTTCCCAGCGTAGGCAGCGCGGCACGTACCGCGCATGGCACGGACGGACCATTTCCCCCCACCCGCCTATGCGTCGATCTTCCCCGCGTAGATGTCCGCCGCCGCCGGCAGCCGCATCGGGGCCGGCGCCCCGAACGCGTACAGCAGCGTCGTCGAGGCGACGGCCACCGTGCGTCCCGCGTTGGCGAAGTCGAACCGGTGGCGGACCTTGCGCAGCCGTCCCTGCTCGTCGAAGTACGCGTCGAACGGAACCGCGTCCTCGGCGAACCCTTTCGCCGCGGCGGCGAGTGCCCCGCGCGCGTGCGGCGCGGCGACGCGCGCGGCCCGGGCGATGTCGGTGATCCCGCGGTAGTGCCGGACACCGGTTCCGGCCACATCGGCCTTCCCGACGTACGTCGCCTCCTCCGCCCCGCGCAGCAGCTCCGCGGCGGTCAGCGGATCCGTCGCCCCGCCGGTGACGAGGTTCCCGTCCTCCAGCGTCGTCGTGTCGATCCGCACCCACTTGTCGGCGGGCACGCCCGCGCCCCGGTTCTTCATGTAGAGCGCACCGGGGGTGAGCAGCTCCGTGATGGGCCGGTGCTGGTCCGAGCCGTCGGGGTCCGGCGGCAGCGTCACCTCGAGCCGCCCCATGGGCTTCCCGAAGTCGTACGCTCCTTCGCCCCGGATGGTGACCCGGGTGCCGCCGGTGGCCATGACCATGGACGTACGGGCCTTGGAGCTCCCGGCCTCGACCAGCACGTCGGCCGCGCGGCGCACGGTGTCGAGGGGATCGCCGACCCGCTGGTCCTCGGCGACCGCACCGCCACCGGAGCACCCGGCGGAGGCCAGCAGCCCCGCCACGACGGCCACGGCGACCGCGCCGCCCTTGCCTCTGTGCTGCCGCACCACCATCGCCGTCAACCCCCAACGCATTACCACACGGTGACCCATCGCACCCGCCACGCCTAACGACTCCCCGCGAACACGGTCACGCCCCGGCCCGCCCGGCCCCCGCGCGCACCGGTCCGCGCGAGCCGGCCGCCGGCTTGCGACCGGCCGACCGCACGGCCCAACTCCCCCGGTACCGTGGACACGTGCTGCACCACGCCACACCGGACGCTCCCACCCACCGCACCGGCACGACCGAACGCGGCTCCTTCTGCTTCGCCCACTGCACCTGCGGCTGGCGCGGCCCGGCCCGCCGTTCCCGCGAACGGGCCCGCACGGACGCGGAACTGCACGTGCCGACAAGCTGACCCGGTTTCGGGAACGGACGGAACCGGGAAAACTCCCCAACAGCACCCGCACCCCCGTCCGCACCTGCACCCGCACCCGCACCCGCACCCGCACCCGGGAAGAGCGGAGCACCGCCCCCCGCAGGAACCCGTTCCGTCTCAAAGCCGTCTCGACCACCGGGAGGCAAACACCATGGAACGGCGCACACTTCTCACCTCGGCCACGGCCCTGGCGGCCACCGCCGCCGTGGCCGCCTGCACCGGCACCGCCACCGGCACCCCCGACCACCGCAACGGCAGCCGCAGCGGCCCCGCCGGCACCCCCAGCACCACCTCCCGCACCTCTCCCCCTCCTCCCCCGTCCCGCGCCCCCACCTGGTCCGTCCTCGCCCGCGGCCTCGACGGCCCGCTCGTCCGCCCCGGCGACGCCGCCTACCCAAGCGCCCGCCGGCTCTACAACACCCGTTTCGACCACCTGAAGCCCGCCGCGGTCGCCTACGTCGCACACGAGGCGGACGTCAGGGAATGCCTGGCCTTCGCCGCGGCGCACCGCACCCCCGTCGCCATCCGCAACGGCGGCCACTCCTACGCGGGCTGGTCCTCCGGCACCGGCCGCCTGGTCATCGACGTGTCAAAACTCGCCAAGGTCGACGCGAACGGCACGGTCGGCGCCGGCGCCAAGCTCATCGACGTCTACCAGGGCCTCGCCCGCCACGGCCGCCGCACCGTCCCCGCCGGTTCCTGCCCCACCGTCGGCATCTCGGGACTGGCCCTCGGCGGCGGCCACGGGGTCGCCTCCCGTGCGTACGGCCTGACCTGCGACAGCCTCACCTCCGCAACCCTCATCACCGCCGCCGGCAAACGCCTCCACTGCACGCCCACCGAGAACCGGGACCTCTTCTGGGCCCTGCGCGGCGCGGGGAACGGCAACTTCGGCGTGGTGACCGAGCTGACCTTCCGGACCCGTCCGGCCCCCGCCGCCGTCACCGCGTTCCTCTCCTGGCCCTGGTCGAAGGCGCAGGCCGTCGTCGCCGCCTGGCAGGAGTGGGGGCCGGACCAGCCCGACGAGATCTGGTCGTCCGCGCACCTCGCCGCCGGTCCGGGCGGTACGACGCCCAACGTCTCCGTCTCCGCCTTCTCGCTCGGCACGTACGGCGCCCTCCAGAACGCCGTGGACCGCCTCGCCGACAGGATCGGCGCCCCCGCCCGGTCGGTCTCCCTGCGCCGCCGCGGCCACCAGGAGTCGATGCTCCTGTACGCCGGCTGCGCCGATCTCAGCGACGCCCAGTGCCACCTGCCGGGCACCACCCCCGGCCGCACCCCCGAGGGCGTCCTGGGCCGTGAGACGTACGCGGCCAGGAGCGACTTCTTCGACCGCTCCCTCTCCCCCGCCGGGGTACGCGCGCTGCTCGACCGGACCGAGGCGTTCACCCGCCTCCCCGTGGACCGGGGCGGCGCCGGCACCATCGCGCTGACCGCCCTCGGCGGCGCGGTGAACCGCGTGGACCCGCTCGCGACGGCGTTCGTGCACCGCCGCTCGCGGATGCTCGCCCAGTACATCGGTGCCTGGCGCGCGGGCACCTCCGGCACCGCCCAGCGGACGTGGCTGAAAAACACTCACGGAGCGATGCGCCGGTACGCCTCGGGGGCGGCGTACCAGAACTACACGGACGCGGCCCTGACCGACTGGCGCAGGGCCTACTACGGCGCGGCCGCGGGCCGGCTGACCGAGCTGAAGAGGCGTTACGACCCCGACAGGCTCTTCGACTTCCCCCAGGCGCTGTGAGACGGCGGGAGAGCAAGAGCCGTCGGGCCGGACCGGACCGGGTCAGGCCGGGTCAGGCGGCGAGGTCGTTCTGCTCGCTGCCGACGGTCGTCCCACCGGTCCGCTGCTCGGGAAACACCGGAGAGCCGCCGTCGGCCGGACCGGTTCCCGGACCCGGCCCCGCGCCCCTGCGCGCCGCGCCACCGTCGCCCACGGAGCCCTTCGCCCGTACGAGCCGGCCCACCTTCTCCGAACGCGCGATCGCTCCCATGAGCGGCGTGAGCAGCGCCATCGCGACCGGCGCGAGCAGCAGCGCCACGGCCGTGCCGAGGGCGAATCCGCCGATGACGTCGGTCGGGTAGTGCACGCCCATGTAGACGCGGCAGAAGCCCGCCACGACTGCCAGCCCGATCGCCGCGAGCCCGAACTTCCGGTTGGCGACGAAGATTCCGACGGCGATGGCCATCGCCAGCGTCGCGTGGTCGCTGACGAACGAGTAGTCCGTCTTGCCCGCGATGAGGACCTCGAGCCCCTCGTGGTCGTTGAACGGTCTCGGCCGCTCCACGAACCCGCGGATCGGGATGTTGATCAGCAGCGCGATCCCGGCCGCCAGCGGCGCCCAGACGAGCCCCGCCACCGAGGTGACGGCGTCCTCGCGCCTGCGTACGCTCCACCAGCAGCAGAGCCCCAGCAGGACGATGCCGAGCATGGTCCCGTACTCCCCGACGAACTCCATGACCCGGTCGAACCAGCCCGGCGCATCCGCCGCCAGTCCGTTGATGTCGTAGAGCAGACTGACGTCGGGGTTCGCCCCGTCCAGTGCGAGTCCAGCCATCTGACGCGGCCCCTTGCCTTGTTGCCTGCTGCGCGGCACGCGCGTCTGCGTGCCGCTCCTGCGAACCCCCGTGGTCCATGCGATGCGATCGGTTCGACGCAAAGCCATGCCGTGGTCAGTGCGTGGTGAGCGCGGCTGTCACAGTCCCCGGTCAAGGGAACGCCCTCTCCGGCCCCACCGTTCCACTCTCCGCCGATCTCCACTGAAAGATCACCATCACGTTATCGAAGAGAGACACATCGCCGCAGCTCAGGGGGTGGCCATAACGGAGGGTTCAAGCCACGTCACGCGCCACCGCGGTCTCCCGGCAGGTCCGTGGGGAGTGCTTTCGCGCCCTCCTCGGTGACCCGGGTCGCCCCGAAGTAGTCCGGCGTATCGATCTTGTCGAAGCGGATCACGGCACCGGTGTACGGAGCGTTGATCATGTAGCCGCCGCCGACGTAGAGGCCGACGTGCCGGATCTCGCGCGAGTTCGTCAGGTCGTCCGAGAAGAAGACCAGGTCGCCCGGGAGCAGCTCGTCCCTCGACGGGTGCGGTCCGGCGTTGTACTGGTCGTTGGCCACGCGCGGCAGCTCGATGCCGACCGTCCGGTACGCGGCCTGGGTCAGCCCGGAGCAGTCGAACCGGCCGCCCTGCTCCGGCGTGCCGTTCCCGCCCCACAGGTACTTGGTGCCGAGCTTCTTCTGCGCGAAGTAGATGGCCCCGGCGGCCTGCCGCGAGGGCTCGACCCGCCCGACGGGGCGCGCGAAGCTCTCCTCCAGGCTGGTGATGATCCTCACGTAGTTCTGTGTCTCGCGGTACGGCGGGACGCCCCCGTACTTGATGACGGCGTACGCGCCCGCGTTGTAGGCGGCGAGCATGTTCCTGGTCTGATCGCCCGGCACCTTCTTCACGTACCCGGCCAATTCGCAGTCGTACGTCGCGGCCGACGGAATCGCGTCGGCCGGGTCCCAGATGTCCCGGTCCCCGTCCTCGTCCCCGTCGACCCCGTGGGACGCCCACGTCCCGGGGATGAACTGCGCGATGCCGCGCGCGTCGGCCGGGCTCTGCGCCCTCGGGTTCCAGCCGCTCTCCTGGTACAACTGCGCGGCGAGGAGCGCCGGGTTGATGGCCGGGCAGAGATTGCCCCACTTCTGCACGAGCGGCTGGTACAGCGCGGGCACGGCCCCCTTGGCCAGCCCGACCGCCCGCCCGCCGCCCGCACCGCCGGCCAGCCCCGCGGCTGCGGAGAACGTACCGACGACGAGCAGCGCGACGAAGCTCAGGCAGAGGCCGATCCCGATCCCGCTGACCACCCAGACTTTGCGCACCCTTCAACCCTCCCCCATCCGGGACGGGTTCACTGCAGTTTTCGCGCACGCGTCCGACGGGGTGTCGCACACGTCCGAAACGCCGCGCCGCCATGGAGTGGCGGGCCCGGCGTTCACGTAACTTCCGAAGAGGTTCATGTCCAACGGAAGTACGACTGTCCGCTCATGTCGGAAGAACAACTCATGCGGGTTACGCGGACCGGCGCACTCCCCCCACAGCAGTTTTCCGCCACTGCCGAGCAAGCACGCACCCCAGCCGTCGGCGCACAGCCGCACGACCTGCAGTCCGCGCCCGTACTCGGCCGGACCGCCACCGCCACCGCCACCGCCACCGCCACCGCCACCGCCGGGAACGAGCGGGGCGCCGCCGAAGGGGGTGGGGATGCCGGGGTTGGCGTCCCGGACACTCAGCTCAGGCGGCCGGACCCCGCGGCGCGCAGACGCAGCGTGTACGGCCCGCTGGAGTACAGGTGGGCGTTGGTGACCAGCTCACCGGCCGGCAGCTCGGCGGCGTCGGTGAGCGCGGCCATGCCGTGGGTGCGGAGTACGGCGCGGAGGGTGGAGCGGGCGATGCCGGGGCGCGGGGGTCGTGCGGAAGCTGGAGGGTGCAGGCCCAGGGCGGCGTTACGGTGGCCAGGGAAGTCTCCGACCGCGGAGGGGGGTTGGTGAGGGACGTACGGGTGCCCGGTGGCCGGGTCGCTCCGTCGAGCGGGGCGTTTCCAGGCGGTGGCCTGGGACAGACGCTGGAGTGCCCGCAAGGAATACGTGCAGCTTTCTCAAAGATTCCTCTTCCGTCCCACTCATGTGGGTGACGGACTGGACCTTCCCGCGTGAAAGGTGAGGTGAACGATGGCCTCTGGGCCGGCCCCCAGCGCCAGACCCGTCCGCCTCGGCATTGAGCTGCGGAAACTTCGCGATCACGCCGGGATGACAACAACCGAGGCGGCCCAGCGCCTCGGGACAAGGCCTGGCCAGATCAGCAACATGGAGACGGCCCGGTCCGGCGTGAGCGGTGATCGGGTTCTCGCCATGGCGGCGGCCTACGGGTGCGAGGACGAACCGTTCATCAAGGCGCTGGCAGACATCGCGCAGGACCGGAAGCGGGGGTGGTGGGAGGAGTACCGGGACATCCTGCCCGCGAGCCTCCTCGGCCTCGCGGAGTTCGAGCACTACGGCACCCGGTTCCGCACGACACACACCGCGCACATCCCCGGCCTGCTCCAGACCCCGGAACACGCACGCGAGATCTACCGCCGGGCAGTGCCGGAATTCGGTCCGCCGGGCGTGGAGCACCGCGTCTCACACCGGATCAAGCGTCAGTCGGTCCTGCACCGGGACGAGCCGGCCCCCTACCGGGCAGTCGTCCATGAGGCTGCACTGCGGATGAAGTTCGGCGGCCGTTCGGTGGCCCGGTCCCAGATGCGCCACCTGCTCGAGCTGAGCGAGCTCGACCACGTCACGATCCTCGTGATCCCCCTCGACGCCGGCTCCTACCCCGGCTCCGGCCAGTGCGCGTACTACACCCACGGCCCGGTCGCCCAGCTCGACACCGTCCAGCTCGACCAAGCGCACGGAATGGCGTTCATCGACGCCGAGGCCCAGCTGAAGCAGTACCGCCTGCTGTTCGACCGCCTGGAGGCCACGGCACTGGGCGAGACGGAATCACGCGACTTCATCCACAGCATCGCCAACAACCTGCGAAGGGACCTGTAGTGCTCACGAACCACTGGCAGAAATCGTCGTACCGCGCACAAGGTCAGGCCTGCGTCCACGTAGCCGGCTCAAACGGCACGGTCAGCCTCACGGAAAGCGGCGACCCCACCGGGGCGACGCCCCGGACCACCCCCACCACCTGGGCCGCCCTCCTCCGCACCGTCAAGGAGTCCCGGAACCATGGCTGAGATCCCCGCCGGCCTGGACTGGATCCGCGCCGCCCCCGAGGGCGAGGACGGCCCCGGCCCCTGGATCGAGATCGCCTTCGGACCGGAGGACCTGGTCCACCTCCGCGAGACCAGCGATCCCGAGAACGTCGTCACGACGAACCGGAAGAAGTGGGACGCGTTCGTGCTCGGCGTACAAGCCGGCGAGTTCGACCACTTCGCCGGACTCGACACCCCGGACCACCCGGACCGCCCGGACCGCCCGGACCGCCCGGACCGCCCGGACCGCCCGGACCGCCCGGACCGCCCGGACCGCCCGGACCGCCCGGACCGATAGGACCGCCCGGACCGATAGGACCGCCCGGACCGATAGGACCGATAGGCCATCAGGGGACGCACCACGGAACCATCCGCACCCCCTCGGAGCCGCGTCCGGCCAAAGGTGCATAACGCCAGTCATTGCCCGCAGTCACCCCTCGTGATACACAGAGTGACCATACGTGTTTCCGAATACCACCGGTCGGCACCGCAGGTCAGCGCGGTCGGATCGGCGATACGTGCGGAGGCCGGGCAAAGACAGCTACCAAGTCGACATACCTACGCGGTTTCATCAGCGAAGATAGAGCGTGACCCCTGCCGTGCGGCAGGGGCGACGAACTACCCGACAGGGGCGGTGACTTACATGAACCTGGCAGCCGAAAAGGGCGACATCACCACCATCATCGGCGGAATTGCCCCGAACTGGGGCCCGTTCGGGACCCTGGGGAACGAGGCCCGCGTCATGATCGAGGTTGTGATGGCTGTCGCCATCCTCCTCTGCCTCGGAATCGCCATCTGGGGAGCGGCAAAGCAGCGGATCGGCGCGACGGCTCTGAGGGACACGTTCAGCGCCGAGCAGGGCAAGGGACTGATCGTCGCCGGTCTCACCGGCGTCTTCATCATCGGCTCGCTCGGCACGCTCTTCACCATCGTGTACGGGATGGCTGTTTAACCGACCGTCAGCCAGCACCGGGCGTTCCCGGCCCGCCTCCCCCACCCCACCCGTCCGTCGTGCCCACCGGCTGAGGTTGCGTCTCCCTGATGTCGAGTCACCACACCGCGCCCGCGCGGGAACCAGCACGGCTACCGTCGTACTACGCGGAACTGCAAACGGTTGAGGGGGTGCACGCGGCATGAGTCTCGGTGACGACCACGGATACGGCGGCGACACGGGTCGTACGGGCCGTGTCGGCGGCTCCGGCCAGACCCGCACGCGCCTCCCCGAGGGCGGCGGGAACGATGTGTACGGGGGCGCGCGACGGCCCGTACGGACCTCGCGTTCCCTCGTCACCGTGGTGGGCGTGGTGGTGCTGCTGATCGCGGCTATCGCATTCGCGAACCGGGGCGGCGGCGACAGCGGCTCGGGCGACGAGGCGAAGGGTGCCGGCGGCGCGGAACCGACGGCCGCGACGGGCGTGAAGCCGGTCGAGGGAAAGAACGGACTGATTCCGTCCGGTTTCGCGCAGGACGAACAGGGCGCGCAGAGCGCTGCGACGAACTATCTCGTGGCCCTCGGCTCTGACGGTATGTACGACAAGGACCGTCGCCGCGAGATCGTGGACACCGTGTACGCGCCCGATGTCGCAGCGGCCCGCCAAGGTGACCTCGACAAGGTCTACTCGGACGAGAAGTTCCTCACCGGCATCGGGCTGAACCCGGACGGCACCGCGCCGAACGGTTTGACCTTCGTCTCCCGCTTCAACCCCGTGGGCTCCAAGCCGGAGAAGTTCGCAGGCAACACCGCGAGCGTTTCCGTTTGGTACTCGGCGCTCTTCGGACTGGCCGGTGAAGGGTCCAAGAACCCTGTGGCCGAGAGCTGGTACACGAACACCTTCGAGCTCAAGTGGGTCGGTGGGGACTGGAAGGTCACCGACTTCACCCAGAAGGACGGCCCGGTGCCGGTCGGCCGTGACCAGGCCGCCTCCTCTGCGGAGGACATGGCCGACGCGGTGGAACAGTTCGGAGGGTTCACTTATGCCCGGTAAGCGATCCACTCGTGCACTCTCGCTTGCGGCAGTAGTAGCCTGCGTGCAGGCATCAGCCGTGCTGCTGGCGAGCCGTGCGTTCGCAGCGCCGACACCGACTCCGAGTCCTGACAAGAGTGATGATCCCTGCGATCTGATCCGGGGGCCGGCCAAGGACTACTGCGAGGACGGCGAAGGCAGCGGCGGCCGCTCCGGTCTCCGCGCCCCCACCAGCCCCACCGAGTCCCTGGACCCCCTGTCCTCCCTCGCCAAGGGCTGCGCGGACGCCGCCGCCTGGATCGTCGGGAAGCTCTCCGAGGCCGTGAAGTCGACCGCCAGCGTCGACTTCACCAACCCCCGGTTCCTCCAGCAGTACGCCATCGTCTTCGCCGCCTCAGCCATCCTCACCCTCGTCCTGTGGCTGCTCGCCGTGGCCAAGCGCGCCATCCGCGGCGTGCCGCTCGCGACCGCGCTGTCCGAAGCCATCGGGTTCCTCTGGCTCACCGTCCTCGCCTCCGCCTTCACGCCCCTGATCCTCTACGTCATCGTCACGGCCACCGACGGCGTCACCGAGGTCATCGCCGCCGGCACCGGCGGACAGACCGACGTGTTCTTCGGGTCGTTCTCCGAGGCGCTCAAGAAGGGGGACGACATCGGGGGCGGGCCGATCATGCTGATCGTCGTGTCGCTGGTGACCATCCTCGCGGCCGGGATCCTCTTCCTGGAGCTGTTCATCCGGGCCCTGCTCCTCTACGTCGGCGCGCTCCTCGGCGTCGTCGTCTACGCGGGGCTCGTCGACAAGAACATGTGGGGCCACGTACGCCGCTGGGCCGGCATCATGATCGCCGTCATCATGGTCAAGCCCGTCATCGTGATCGTCCTCGGCCTCGCCGGGGCGCTCTCCGCCGACGACGGGCCGAACGCCTTCTCCGCCGTCGTGTCCGGCCTCGCCATCATCCTGCTGGCGATCTTCGCCTCCGGGATGATCTACCGTTTCGTCCCCGGCTTCGGCGACGAGATCGCCTCCGCCCGCTCCCACCGCAACAAGGCCACCGACGGCGCCCAGGCGGCCGCCGTCATCAGCTCCCCCGCCGCTCTCGTCTCCCAGGGCATCAAGACCCACAGCAGCCGTGGCGGCGGAGGCGGCGACCGGGGCGGGAACGGCTCGCCGCCCCGCCAGGCCAACCCCGTCAGCGGCGGCGTGGCGGCCCACAGCTCCCGCGGCTCCGGCGGAAGCGGAGGCGGCTCCGGCGGAAGCGGAGGCGGCATCGGCGGAAGCGGAGGCGGCATCGGCGGAGGAAGCGGAACCAGCGGCGCGGGAGGCGGCGGAGTTGTCCCCTCCGCCGCCCCCTCGGCCCGTAGCACCAGCACGCACACGAACCGCGGTACCGGCAACACGGGTACCGGCAACAACAGCACAGGAGGTGCAGGGCGTTGACGACGCAGTCCCAACCCATCGCGCCCCGCCGTACGTATCTGATCGGCCGCGCCCGGCCGAACGCGATCGTCGGCAAGAACCGCGAGACCGGCGAGATCGTGCTGATCATCGCCGGCGCGTTCCTAGGCATGATGAGCGGACTGCTGGTCCCCGTCCTGTCCCTGCGGATCGTGCTGCTGATGGGCTTCCCGATGCTGGCCCTGATGGCGGTGTACGTCCCGTACAAGCACCGCACCTTCTACAAATGGTTCGAGATCAACCGCAGTTACAAGCGCACCCTGCGCAACGGCACGACCTACCGCAGCGGCGCCATGGAAGCGGGCGTGCGCGGTGACGGCCGCGAGGTCGAGGTGGGCCCGCCGCCCGGCATCGGGCGCATCACCTGGCTCGCCGCCCCCTTCGGACCCGACGAGATCGCCGTACTCCTGCACGCCGACCGCCGCACGGTGACAGCGGCCATCGAGATCGAAGGACCGGGCGTCGGCCTGCGCGACAGCGAGGACCAGGAGGCGCTGGTCGACCGTTTCGGCACGCTGCTCAAGCACGTAGCCAACGGCGACGGCTTCGTCACCCGCCTCCAGATGCTCGCCCGCACCCTCCCCGCCGACCCCGACGCCCACGCCAAGGACGTCGCCCAGCGCGGCGACACGCACGCCCCCGGCTGGCTCAAGGAGTCGTACGACCAGCTCCAGTCCATGGTGTCGACCTCCAGCGAGCAGCACCGCGCCTACCTCGTCGCCTGCATGCACTACTCCCGCGAGCTCGCCGCCGAGGCCCACGCCATGGCCCGCGCCGCCCGCCCCCACGGCGGCCGCAAGCTCGACCGCGACTCCGGGCTCGCCGTCGTCATGGCGCGCGAGCTGACCGACATCTGCGCGCGGCTCGCGGAAGCCGACATCCGCGTACGCCAGCCGCTCGGGCAGGGGCGCCTCGCCTCCCTCGTGCACTCGATGTACGACCCCGACCACCCCATCGACCACATCCAGGCCATGACCAAGCGCAACGCCTGGCCGGCCGAGCTGGACGCGATGGAGGCGACGTACCTCCAGGCCAAGACGCGCGAGTCGTCGACCCGCGCGCCCTGGTGCCACGCCACCGCCTGGGTGAAGGAGTGGCCGATGACGCCGGTCGGCGTCAACTTCCTGGCGCCGCTGCTCGTCCACACCCCCGACGTGATCCGTACGGTCGCCGTCACCATGGACCTCGAACCCACCGAGGTCGCCATCGAGCGGATGCTGACGGAGAAGACGAACGACGAGGCGGAGGCCAGCCGCCAGGCCAAGATGAACCGGACCGTCGACCCGCGCGACATTGCGGCCCACGGCCGGCTCGACCAGCGGGGTGAAGATCTCGCGAGCGGTGCGGCCGGTGTCAACCTGGTCGGGTACATCACTGTGTCGTCGCGTTCACCCGAGGCACTGGCCCGCGACAAGCGGACCATCAGGGCCTCGGCCGGAAAGTCGTATCTCAAGCTGGAGTGGTGCGACCGCGAGCACCACCGGGCGTTCGTCAACACCCTGCCGTTCGCCACCGGCATCCGTCGTTAACCGAGAGGGCAGACCCGCCATGCGAGATCCGCTGTCCGCACTCACGGATGCCTTCACCAGTTTCCTCTTCGGGAAGGTGGAGACGACCAGGCTCCCGGTCCGTACGTCGACGGGGCAGGCCCAGGCCGTCTACCTGCCGACCGCCGCGCCCGGCCTCGGCGACTCGGGCGTGATCATCGGCCGCGAGGTGTACAGCGGCAAGGGCTACATCTACGACCCCTTCCAGCTGTACGGACAGCAACTGCCCGCCCCGCACTGGCTGGTGCTCGGCGAGTCCGGCAACGGCAAGTCGGCGCTGGAGAAGACGTACGTACTGCGTCAGCTTCGCTTCAAGGACCGGCAGGTCGTCGTCCTGGACGCGCAGGGCGAGGACGGCGTGGGCGAGTGGAACCTGATCGCGCAGGAGCTGGGGATAACCCCCATCCGGCTCGACCCGGCGGCGGCCCTCAACGGCGGTATCCGCCTCAACCCCCTCGACCCGTCGATCACGACGACGGGGCAGCTCGCCCTGCTCCGTACGATCATCGAGGTCGCGATGGGACACGGCCTCGACGAGCGGTCGGGCTTCGCGCTCAAGGTAGCGCACGCGTACGTGAACGAGACCATCGTCGACCGGCAGCCGGTCCTGACGGACATCGTCGAGCAACTGCGCCACCCCGAGCCGGAGTCGGCGGAGGCGATGAACGTCGACCTGGACGACGTACGGGCCTGGGGCCTGGACGTGGCCCTCGTCCTGGACCGCCTCGTCGACGGTGACCTGCGGGGCATGTTCGACGGCCCGACGACGGTCGGCATCGACCTCGACGCGCCGCTGATCGTCTTCGACCTGTCCCACATCGACCGCAACTCCATCGCGATGCCGATCCTGATGGCGATCGTGGGGGTGTGGCTGGAGCACACCTGGATCCGGCCGGACCGCAAGAAGCGCATCTTCCTGGTGGAGGAGGCGTGGCACATCATCAACTCCCCCTTCGTCGCGCAGCTCTTCCAGCGCCTGCTGAAATTCGGCCGCCGGCTCGGCCTGTCGTTCGTGGCGGTCGTCCACCACCTCTCCGACGTGGTGGACGGCGCGGCGGCGCGGGAGGCGGCGGCGATCCTGAAGATGGCGTCGACGCGGACGATCTACGCCCAGAAGGCGGACGAGGCGCGGGCGACGGGACGGGTGCTGGGCCTGCCGCGCTGGGCGGTCGAGATCATCCCGACCCTGACGCCGGGTATCGCCGTATGGGACGTGAACGGCAACGTCCAGGTCGTCAAACACCTGATCACGGAAGCCGAACGCCCCCTCGTCTTCACCGACCGCGCGATGACGGAGACCTCGGCAGACATGATCGCGGACGACATGCGAGCCGCGGAGTTGGAGGCGGAACAGCGGGCGGCTTTCATCGAGCAGCAGATGAGCGGGTCGTCCTCGGAATCGACGGTCGCCTGACATGAGACCCCACGACAGACAGCAGCAGCAACAACAACAGCAGGGCGGGCGCGGCATCCCCGACTCCCTGCTGGTCGCCCTGCTGGCCTTCCTCCTCGGCCTGACGGTCCTGGCGTGGCTGGCGACCGGCCTGGCGGGCCTGTTCGCCCACGGCGCCTGGCCGGACGACGTCACGTTCGCCCGTACGCCGTCGGCCCTGCGCCACCTGATGGCGGCCCCCCACGACATCCCGGCGGCGTGGCCGGACACACCGCCGGGCCGGCTGTCCGGGTACGGCCTGTTCTGGGGCCTGCTGATCGGCGAACTGATGGTGCTGGGCGTGCTGACGATCTTCGTGATGGGCGTACTGGCCCGCCTGAAGGTGCAACGCGAGACGGCAAGAGCAACGGCGAGGGCAGCCAAGGCGGAAGCGGCAGGAGGCCCGGGAGCCGCAGCCTCGCCACCCACGGGCGCGGGGCCGGACGCGGGGTACGGGCCTGGTCCCGCATCGCCCGCAGGGGCGACCGCGAGTGCCGGGCCGGGCGCGGGCCACGCCTTCGAGGTGCCGCCCCGCACGGGCGACCCTGCGGGTGTCCGGACCGGCGCCCCGGCCGGTACTCCACTCGGTACTCCGCCCGGCGCCGCCACCGGCCCCGGCGCCGCCACCGGCCCCGGTGGCGCCCAGGACGTGGCCCCGAGCCCGTACCTCCCGCCCGGTTTCACCGCTCCCGGCACCGCACCCGCCCCCGTCCCCCACCCCCTCGCCGCGCCGCAGCCGCAGCCGGAATCCCAGCTCCATCCCCATCCCCAGCTTCAGTCGGCAGGCGCCTTGAGCAGCCCCGCCGTCCCGCTCCCCCGCGCCCCCCGCCTCCTCTACGGCAGCCCCGAAATCCGCCGCCCCACCGCCGTACAGGCCGTCCTCGACGCCGAAGGCCCCGCGCTCGTCGTCACCTCCGACCCGACCGTGTGGGCCGAGACCAAGGACGCGCGGGCCAAGCTCGGCCCCGTCCTCGTGTACGACCCCGGGCACCTCTGCGACACCCCGGCCCGCCTCCACTGGTCCCCCACCACCGGCTGCGACCGGGCCGACACCGCCGCCGCGCGCGCCGTGGCGCTGCTGGCGCCCGTACGGCCCCAGGCACGGCTGGACGCGGCGGTGGCCGACACCGCCCAGACCCTGCTCAGCAGCTGGCTGCACGCGGCCGCCGTGGACGGCCGCCCCTTCCGCCAGGTGCACCGCTGGGCGCAGGGGCACGGCGCGCACGAGGCGGTACGTATCCTCCGCACCCACCCCAAGGCGTCGAGCGGCGCCGCGGGCCTCCTCGAATCCGCGCTCACCGCGTACCCCGAACGCCGCGAGGTCGCCCAGGAGCTGACGGCCAGGGCGTTCGCGGCTCTCTCCTCGGTCCACATCCGCGAAGCCTGCACACCGAATCGATCTGATTCGCTCACCCTGGAATCATTTGCGGGCGAGGGGGGCACCCTTTATGTGGTGGGCGAAGCAATCGAGGACCCCAGGTCACGTCCCGGAGCGATGCCTCTGCTCACCGCACTCGCATCAAGCGTGGTCGAGCACGGCCGCCGCATGGCCGCACGGTCATCCGCCGGCCGGCTCGACCCACCCATGACGTTCGTCCTGGACGACGTCGCGGCCGTGGCCCCGCTTCCCCGGCTCCCCGATCTGCTGTCGACCGGTCAGGACCAGGGCCTGTCGGCCCTGGTCCTGCTCCGCTCCCGGGAACAGGGCCGGGCCCGCTGGCCGGACCACACCCTCACCGCCGGCTAGAGCCTGCCGCCCCCTGTCCCCGCGGTCGCCCGGCCACCATCTCGTACTCCTTCTCCGACTTCACCGACGCGTTCCCCGGCATCGCCACCGTCTCCCCGCTCCGCAGGAAACCGGCCTTGGCGTAAAGCGCCTCCGCCCGCCCGTTGCGCTCGTGCACGTACAGCCTGACCCGCTCGATCCGCGGATCCGTCAGGGCCCACGACCACTCCAGCGCCGCCCGGAAAAGCTCCTGCGCCACCCCGGTGCCCCGCGCCTCGGGACGTACGAAAACGCCGACGACGTGGGCCTGGTCAACCTCCGGCGCACCGCCGAACGTCCCCTCCGCCCCGGCCCGTTCGACGATCACGGTGACGGACCCCACCCACCGCCCGTCCGGTGCCTCCGCGACGAACTGCCGCGCCTCGGAGTCCCCCGTGACCCGGTCCGTACGCCCCTTCCAGAAGGAGTCGGGCTCCCTCACGGCCTTCTCGTACGTCTCCAGAAAAGCGATGTCCGCCAGCGGATCCCGGAGCGCGGCGAGCCTCAGCTCCTTCGCCTCGCCCCACTCATCAACGCGTACGGGTCGAATCAAACAATCCATCCGGTGATACTCACCCGGACCCACCCCGGAGCCAAGCGATTTCGACGCCGTACCCGGCTACTACTCCCGGCGCCCCGCTCCCGCCCGCGGTCGGACGACGCGCCACCTCCCGCCCCGTAGCACCGAGTCCATGACCAACCCGAACGGACCAAACGGGATCGAAGCCATCGGACTCACCGAGCGGTACGGCGACAAGACCGCCGTCGACGACCTCGCCTTCACCGTCCACCCCGGCACCGTCACCGGCTTCCTCGGGCGGGGGACACCTCCCAGGCGTCAGCTCTGGGGGAGGGGCCGGAAAACTCCCCACCCTGCGCATGCTCCTCGGCCTGGACGCACCGCCCCGAGGCCACGCGACCGTCAACGGCCGCGCCAACGCCGCGCGCACCACCCCGCTCCACGAGGCCGGCGCCCTCCTTGAGGCCCGCTCCGTCCACCCCGGCCGCACCGCCCACCACCATCTGATGGCACTCGCCCACACCCACGGCGTCCCGCGCGGCCGCGTCACGCACGTACTCGGCCTCGCCGGCCTCACCGACGTCGCGCACCGCAGGGTGAAGGGCTTCTCGCTCGGCATGGGACAGCGCGTCGGCATCGCGGCGGCGCTGCTCGGCGACCCGGCCACGGTCGTCCTGGACGGACCGGTCAACGGACTCGACCCGGAAGGCGTGCTGTGGATCCGCACCCGCCTCAACTCCCTGGCCGCGGAAGGCCGTACGGTCCTCGTCTCCTCCCACCTGATGAACGAGATGACGCTGACCGTCGACCATCTCGTCATCATCGGCCGCGGCAGACCGCTCGCCGACACCGCGGTCGCCGACTTCGTACGGGCCTCGGCACGCGGCACCACCAAGGTCGTCACCCCCGAGGCCGGCCTCCTCTGCGAACTCCTCGCGGCCCCGGGCGTCGCCATCGCCTCCCCCCGCGCCCGGCACCAGCTCATGGACGGCGTACGGGCCGCAGGTCTCCCCGCACGCATGACGGTCAGCCGCCACCCGACTCCGTACCACCACCGGACCGGGCCCAGCAGCTCACCCTCTACCGGGTCGTCCAGGAAGCCCTGACGAACACCCTCAAGCACGCGGACCCCGGCGGCCACGGCAGAAGTCGACGTCGCCTACACCCCACGGACCCTCACGGCCACCATCACCGACACACACCAGCACACTGCCCTCCCCCTCTCCTTCGCCCATCCCCGAAGGCCGGGGCATCACGGGCACGCGCGAGCGGACAGCCCTGTCCGAAGGCACACTCGAAGCCGACGCCAGGCCGTCCGGCGGCTGACGCATCCACCTGCGTCTCCCCGGAACGAGGCCCCCGAGCCGTGACGGCCGTGCTCATCACCGACGACCAGCCCATGCAGCGCTTCGGCTTCCGCATGCTCCTCGAAAGCCAGGACGATCTGACGGTCCTGGGCGAAGTGTCCAACGGTTCGGAGGCCGTGCGTCTGGTCTCCCGACTCCGGCCGGACGTGGCCCTGATGGACATCCGCATGCCCTGCCTCGACGGCATCGAGGCCACCCGCCGCATCGTCGCCGCGGGCGACCGCACGAAGGTCCTCATCATGACCACCTTCGACCTGGACGAGTACGCCTACGCTGGACTGCGCGCCGGGGCCTCCGGCTTCCTCATCAAGGACGCTCTCCCAAAAGAGCTCCTGTCCGGCATCCGCGCGGTGGCGAGAGGTGACGCGGTGGTCGCCCCCAGCCTGATCCGCCGGTTTCTCGACGCGTACGCCCACCATCTGCCGGAGTCAGCAGCCGACGGGGCGGCCACACCAGACGCCCCCTCACGCACCTCACCGTCATCGGTCAGGGCTGGACGAACACCGAAATCGCCGAACGCCTGCACCTCGCGGAATCGACGGTGAAGATCCACGTCTCCAGAATTCTCGCCAAAACGGGCGCCCGGAATCGAGTACAGGCGGTCATCCCGGCGTACGAAGCAAAGCTGGTACGGCCGGCCTGGGAAAACTGCCCCGGAATGCAGGAAAGCCCCGCACCATGAATGGTGCGGGGCTTTCCCACAATGATTGTTCGGCGGTGTCCTACTCTCCCACAGGGTCCCCCCTGCAGTACCATCGGCGCTGAAAGGCTTAGCTTCCGGGTTCGGAATGTAACCGGGCGTTTCCCTAACGCTATGACCACCGAAACTCTATGAAGATGTCGAACCGGTGACGGCACAGTTCGTTGCTTCAGAACTGACACAGTGGACGCGAGCAACTGAGGACAAGCCCTCGGCCTATTAGTACCAGTCAGCTCCACCCGTTGCCGGGCTTCCACATCTGGCCTATCAACC